>NZ_JAAIXZ010000014.1 GCF_010894435.1 Pyxidicoccus trucidator
CCACGCGCAACTGGACGCCCGCGGGGCCCGTGCGCCTCAACCCCTCCGCGAACACCACGCCCATTCAGCACGCACGGACGAAGACGCGCTGACCCGACTCACCCGACATCTTCCTTGACGCTCACCGATGGGACGACTACCGATCGGCGGATGCCCACGCAGATGCCCGGTCTCACTGGCGTGGCAGCCCTGACCGCGGGCTCAATTCATTCGTTGGCACTGAAGGCGGACGGCACCGTCTGGGCCTGGGGCTACAATGGGTATGGCCAGCTGGGCAATGGGACAAAAAAACAGGGTTCGACGCCGACGCAGGTGCCCGGCCTCACCAATGTGGCAGCCTTGGCCGCGGGCTCAAGCCACTCGTTGGCACTGAAGGCGGACGACACTGTCTGGGCCTGGGGCCGGCGGCCGGGATGGTTCCTCGCCCCGATTCTCTCCCAGCTTACGGACTGCCAGAGCATGACCGCAGGCTACCTCTACTCGCTGGCGCTGAAGGCGGACGCCACCGTCTGGGCTTGGGGCGACAATTCGAACGGCCAGTTGGGTGACGGGGTGCTTCCCGAGCGTGGTGCGCCAAACCAGGTGCCCGGTCTCACTGGCGTGGCAGCCGTGGCCGCGGGCTATCACTACGCGCTGGTGGTGAAGGCGGACGGCACCGTCTGGGCCTGGGGCGACAATGGGTCAGGCCAGCTGGGCGATGGGACGAACACCCAACGGCCGACGCCGACGCAGGTGCCCGGTCTCACCGGCGTGGCGGCCTTGACCGCGGGCTCAAGCCACGCGCTGGCAGTGAAGGCGGACGGCACCGTCTGGGCCTGGGGCTCCAACACTTCCGGCCAGCTGGGCGATGGGACAAACACCCAGCGGTTGACGCCGACGCAGGTGCTTGACCTCACCGGCGTGGCAGCCGTGGCCGCGGGCGCAAGCCACTCGTTGGCGCTGAAGGCGGACGGCACCGTCTGGGCCTGGGGCACGAATGCGGACGGCCAACTGGGCGATGGGACAAACACCCAGCGGCTGACGCCCACGCAAGTGCCCGGTCTCGCCGGCGTGGCAGCCCTGGCTGCTGGCCGGTTTTTCTCGCTGGCGCTGAAGGCGGACGGCACCCTCTGGGTCTGGGGCGACAATTCGTACAACCAGCTGGGTGATGGGACGCTCACCGATCGTCTGACGCCGACGCAGGTGCCCGGTCTCACCGACGTGGTGGCTCTGGCTGCGGGCAACGTCCACTCGCTGGCGGTGAAGGTGGACGGCACCGTCTGGGCCTGGGGCGAGAATGGATACGCCCAGCTGGGTGATGGGACGTACACCAGCCATAGGAGGCCCACGCAGGTGCCTGGCCTCTCAAGCGTGGTCACCCTGGCCGCGGGCTACCAGCACTCGCTGGCGATGAAGGCGGACGGCACCGTCTGGGCCTGGGGCAGTAACCTGGAAGGCCAGCTGGGAAATGGTCGCTCGCAAAGCCAACTGTTCCCGGAGCAAGTCTGGTGAGTTGTAGAAGTACGACGGCCAGGTAGAGGAAGCCGCTCCAGGTAGGCAAACCGGATGCTGTAGGCTCCTCGCGTAGCCGGAACAGGTCCGCACGAGGAGTGGCAATCATGTCCAGCAAGGTCTCACCGTTTCTCTGGTTCAACGACAGCGCGGAAGAAGCCGCTGAGTTCTACCTCAGCGTCTTTCCGCAGGCGCGCAAGGTCACGGAGCTGCGCTCGAAGGGCGTCGGGCCCTGGCCGGAAGGCAAGATCGCGACCATCGTCATCGAGCTCGAAGGCCAGGAGATGACGTTCATGAACGGCGGGCCCGCGCACCAGCTCACCCCGGCGTTCTCGTTCTTCGTGCGGTGCGATTCGCAGGAAGAGCTCGACGCGTACTGGGAGAAGCTGATGGCGGGTGGTGGAAAGCCCATGGCCTGTGGCTGGCTGACCGACCGCTTCGGCCTGTGCTGGCAGGTCGTGCCACGCAATGTCGAGGAGCTGCTGCGCCATCCCAAGGCCATGCAGGCCATGATGGGCATGATCAAGATGGACATCGCGGCGCTGGAAGCCGCGGCGCGTGAGCGCTGAGCGCTCTGTGCCGTCACCTCATTGACGGTTCACCATCGCTGAGAAGGCGTCCGAGGTGCCGATGGCGGAGACGCCCGTGGTCACCAGGGTACCCGCCACCGCCACCGTGTAGCCGGCCTTGACGCCCACCGTCAGGAGCCACTCAAGGCGCGCTCAAGGCCTGCACGACCAGCACATCCAGCTCGATGACGTCGCCCGGGGCACCCTCGGTGCCCGTCACCTCCACCCACACCCGCTCCGTTCCGGCCGGGGCCGTCAGCTCGCGAGCAGTTCGAACCCACTCCGCGGAAAGCACCGGGCTGGAGAGCACGTCCGACCGCAGCTCCTCGCCGCTCGCCTCGAGCCATCTCACCCGCATCTCGGCGACCAGTGAGCGCTCCGGCGTCCCGCGGGCCCAGAAAGAAGCGCGGTGCGCTCCCGCGGATGCGACAAATCCCGGCGAGTTGTCGAGATGGACGCCCCAGCCGTACAGCTCGGTCACCTCCACGCGCATGCCCGCTTCGCCAGCTCTCGCAGCGGTGGGCTCTCTCGAGACGTTCACCGAGTACCAGGGGACCCACTGTCCGAGCCCGGTCTCGAGAGACGCCGTCTCGGCGTCGAGCAGATTGGAGGTGGGGGGATGGTCGATGATGGCAGGCTCGCAGGCGGTGAGCGCAGCGACCAGCGACAGCACGCTCCAGCGCCCTGGTCTCATCGCCCTGTCTCCCCGTCACGGGCCTGACAGGACAGCGTCTCACGGGCACGCTGGACTGCCTCTGCATAGCGCCCACGCGGGAACTGTCGTTCGTGGCGGGCCCAGTGCGCACAGGCGCGCTGCGCGTCCTTGAGCTGGTGCGTGAGCAGCGAGCCCAGCTCGAAGCTGAGGCGCTCCCGCGTCGCTATGGGCTGCTTGCGCATCGCCGCCTCGAGGTGCCGCGCCGCTCGCTCGAACTCGTGCCGACCGCGAAGGACCTCCAGCTCTCGCAAGACTTCCTCCACGCTCGGGGCACGGCCTGCCGCGGCGGGGGGGCGGGAGGAAGCGACCTCCGGGCTGGGCGGCGCCGGGGGCTGGGGCGGCTCCGGCTCGGGCGACGCCAGCCCGCGACGTGCTGGCTCGGCGGGTTCGGCCACCGGCCACCCCAACGTCTGCCCCGGCCGAAGCGGAACCACCTCACCCGTGAGCCGACGGAAGACAATGGCGCCTTCGTGCAGGGTGACCGCTCCTCCCGCTTCCCGCTCCTCCACCGTGAAGCGCGTGCCCATGACCTCAATCGCCCCACCCGACACGAGCACGACAGCGGGGGAGGCCCCTGGCTTTCGGCGCTCCACCGAGAACTCCGCGCGGCCGCGGACCAGTCGCACCCCCGACGGCTCGCGACGAACGACGAGCGGCCCCAGGTTCCGAAGGGCGAGGCCCCGGGCGTCGTCCACCAGGGCGGCCTCACCCCTCTGGATTTCCACCCCCGCGGCGTCTTCCCGCACCCTCAGGTCGGCAGTGGCCTGCGCGACTTCGAGCCCCCCGAGCGAGCGTGCGGACGGAGCGCTCCAGAAGTACACCGCGAGGGCCAGCGCCGCTGCCGACGCGGCGAGCATCCACCCCACGGGGCGCCTGTACCGTGCCGGCTTCGGCTCGCGGGCGCCCCGCAGCCGAGACTCCAGCCGGGCCCGGGCGGCCGGGGACATCCCCTGCTCGCGGCGGAGCTGGTCTTCACGCCGGAGCTCGGCGCGGAAGTCACGGGGCTCCATCGTCCACCTTCCATCCCCACGCCGCCAGGCGGCCCTGGGCGCGGCTGATCAACTTCGACACGTAGCCCTCCGACAGCGAGAGGAGCTGGGCAATCTCGCGCTGGCTCAGGTCATCCAGCATCTTCAAACCCATCACCACCCGCTCCTGTCCCGGCAAGCGGTCCAGCGCCGCCGTGGCGCTGCGCACCGCCTCTCGCCGCTCGAGGGCCGCCTCGGGCGTGGACTCCGTCTCCGTGCGCTGCGACGGAAAGAGGAGGGCGGCGAGGCGCCGTTGAAACGTGTTCTCGCGCCGCAGGGCGGAGAGCGCCACGTTCTGCGTGACGCGAAACAGCCAGCCCCTCACGTCCTCCTCGCGCAGCCAGGCCCGGTGCTCCCAGGCCTTGAGGAAGACATCGTGCGTCACGTCTTCGGCCCAGCCCGAGCGGCCCGCCGCATACCGCATGGCCCAGAAGAAGACATCCTCGGCGTGCTCCTCGTAGAGCGTGTCGAACGACACAGGGCGGGCAGGCACGGCAGGCAGGGCCTTGGAGTGGGGGGCGCGCGACATCCATCACCTGGGCACCTACGGTTGGCGCCGGAGAAACTTTCCTCGGAGGTTACGGCCACCAGGAGAGGCTGGCGCCGGTTTCGAGCCTCGCGCCACCCCGCGACCACAGCGTTGCGCCTTCGTTTACATGAGTCACCGGCCTCAGCAGGCCCAGGGCCACGCGCAGCTCCGCCGCGAGGCGCTCGGTGAACCTCCACCGGAGCTTCATCCGGGCCCAGCCCGCGGGAGACACCTGCGTACCGGACCGGGCCGACACCCAGGAGGCCGCGAGCTGGAAGGTGTGGAGGACGACGCCCGCGCCCACGCCAGGTTCGAGCTGGAGGCGCTCCGTCGCGGAGAGTCGATAGCTGAAGAAGGCCCCACCTTGCACCTCGAGCACGGTCAACTCCGCGCCGCGAGACACCCCGAGCCCCGTCTCCGCCTCGAGGCCGAGCGCCCCCAGGCCGCGCCTGATGGAGAGCAGGAGGTGTGGGTCGGCGGCGGGTCCACGCCAGAGCGAACCCAGGCCCAGGCTCAGGTCCAGCTCGGAGCTGCGTGGGGCGGAAGCCACCGCCACGGGAGGCTGGGGCGCGGGCTCGGGAGGCACGGGCGCGGACGGGGGCGGCTCCGGCTCGGGCTTCAGCGCCCGCGCCAGCTCGGAGAGCTTCTGGGCGATCTCCAGATGAAGCTCCGCGAGCGAACCCCGCCCCACTCGAACGCGCTGCTCGGCCCGTTGCCGCGGCCCGACTGCCTCGAGCCGCAATCCTTCTGGAGCGCGGCTTGCGCGCAGTCGAAGCTGCGCCGGGCTCTCCGGAGAGACGACCGCGAAGCCCTCCTGTATCAACCGGATCGCCACCTTTCGCTCCAGCTCCACACCGTCCCACCGCCGATAGTCCTGGTCGGACAGGGGGCGAAGGTCGAAGGAGACGGACACCGCCGGGGCCTGGGCCAGGAAGACGAGGGAGAGCGCGCTGAGCAGAGCGGTCATGCGGTGACAGTGAGAGTACCGCCGACCGTGGATCACAGCCAGCGTCGGCCGCCCGTGCGCTCCGGCTGCCAGCCCTCACGGGGAGGAAAGTTTTTTCGGCCGCGCGCGTAGTGGGGGGCATGACGTTTCCACGCTACGTGAGCCTCCTGCTTCTTTGCGCTGGCGCGGTCGCCTGCTACGGCACCGTCGAGCAATCAGGTCCCGGCGGAGAAGACGACCCCGCTCCGCCGGCCTCGTCCGCGCCCGTCCCCCCTGCACCGGCGCGGTTCTCCTGCGACGCGAGCGCCGTCCCCGCGGACCTGCCCTTGCCCAGGCTGTCCCGGACGCAGCTGGCGAACTCGCTTCGCTTCGCCATTGCTCGTGCATTGCCGAACGAGGCGGACGCCCTCTGGGCGGAGCTTGCGCCCACCTTCGCCCGGTACCCCACGGACCAACGCAAACCCGCGCCCGGTGACTTGAGAGGTGGCTACAGCCGGCTGGACCAGTCCATCCAGCAGTCGCAGGTGGACGCCATGTACGACGTGGGCGTGGTCATCGCCCGGGAGCTCACGCGGACGCCGGCCCGCCTCGAGGCCGTCCTGGGCCGCTGCGCGACGGACAGCAACACCTCCAACGACCGCGGCTGCCTGGAGGACTTCATCAAGGGCTGGGGCTCGCGCATCCTGCGCGCTCCTCTGCCCGCGGCGGAGGTGACGTTCCACGCGGACATCGCCGGCAACACGCCCGTGGAGCCCGCGGCGGTGGCGGACGTCATCGCCACCCTGCTGAACTCGCCCAGGTTCCTCTACCGCGTGGAGAGCGGGACCCAGAACGCGGAGGAGGTGAGCCCCCTGTCCGCGTACGAGCTGGCCTCGCGCCTCTCCTACCAGTTCTGGCAGGAGCCACCGGACGACGCCCTCTGGGCCGCGGCCGCGGGCGGCTCCCTCCTGACGCCCGAGGGCTACGACGCGCGGCTGACGCGGCTGCTGGAGAGCCCGAAGCTGCGCAACTCCCTGGACGACTTCATCAGCGAGTGGCTCCGCCTGGAGGAGCTGCCTTCGCTGGTGACGCTGCGGAATGACCCCGTCTACAAGTCCTTCGTCGGCGAGCGAATGCCCACCGAGGCCACCCGCACCGCCATGCTCGAGGACGTCCGCCGCTCCGCCTGGCAGACGGTGTCCTCCGGCGGCTCGGTGAGCGACTTCCTCTGGGACAGGCACTCGTACACGGACGACCCCTTCCTCGCCGCCGTCTACGACGTGCCCGTCTGGAACGGGACGGGGCCGGCCCCCGTCATGCCCTCCACGCGCCGCAGCGGCCTCTTGACGCGCGCCGCGCTGCTGGCCACGGGGACCGCCTCCACGCGGCCCATCCACAAGGGCTACCTGGTGCGCAACGCGCTGCTGTGCCAGCAGGTGGGCGCGCCACCGCCCAACGCCACCGACACGCCGCCCGTCCCCACGGCCACCATCACCACGCGCGAGGCCGTGACGGCGATGACGTCCACCGCCGCCTGTCGGGGTTGCCACAAGGCGACCATCAACCCGCAGGGCTTCGTGCTGGAGGGCTTCGACGCGCTGGGGCGTGAGCGCCTCCAGGAGCGCCTCTTCGACGCGCAGGGCCACGAGACGGGCGCCCCCACGGTGGACACCGTGGCCGAGGTGCACGTCTACGACGACGAGTTCCGCGTGCTCGACAGCGCGGTGGGGCTCACCCAGGCCATCGACGACAGCCAGCTGATGGAGTCCTGCCTGGCGCGCAACTACTTCCGCTTCGCCCACGCGCGCGTTGAGTCAGAGGAGCGCGACGGGTGCCTGCTCGCCGAGTTGGAGCAGGTGACCCGCGGCGGCGCCCCGCTGGCGGAACTCTTGAGGAAGGTAGCCCACCATCCCAGCTTCAAGCAGAGGAGGTTCCAGTGAAGAAGACTCAGGACCCGGGTGTCTTCAGGGTCGACAGGCGCCAGTTCCTTCGCG
This sequence comes from Pyxidicoccus trucidator, assembly GCF_010894435.1. Lineage (NCBI taxonomy): Bacteria > Pseudomonadati > Myxococcota > Myxococcia > Myxococcales > Myxococcaceae > Pyxidicoccus > Pyxidicoccus trucidator. Next base: position 7,252 of record NZ_JAAIXZ010000014.1, read on the forward strand.
GTACGGGCGGGGCGATTTTGGCTCTGCCGCTGCTGCCCTCGCTGCTGAGCGCCCGCGAAGCGAAGGCGGCGGAGACCCAGCGGCCCAAGTGCTTCGTGCACGTGCGCACGCCGCATGGCGCCATCCTCACCTCCAACATGTGGCCGGGGGCCTCGGCCCTGAGCGAGACGCTCCGCTATGCGGGCCACGACGTGCGGCGCGGGAGCCTGACGGCCCCGGTGAACGCGAGCGGCGAGGCGGTCATCAGTCGGGCACTGACGGCGAAGTCGAGCGTCCTGACGCCGAGCCTGGTGTCGAAGATGAACATCCTGCGCGGGCTCGACTACCCCTTGTACATGGGGCACAACTTCGGCGCCGCCCTGGGCTACTACGACGAAGACAAGGGCCGGCCCGGCTCGCCGCGGGCGACGATTGACCAGCTCATGGCCTACTCCCCGGCCTTCTATCCGAGCGTCGCCTCGGTGCGGAAGCGCAGCGTGGTCCTCGCCAGCTCGGGGACGTCGAGCGGGAGCTGGGGTTACAACACGCCGGGGGTCCGCTCCTCCGGTGTGGCCGCGAGCGACGTCAGCGCCATCGAGAGCTCGTTGGCTCTCTTCGACATGCTGCTCGCGGGCGCAGGGGAGGGCACCCACCCGAGCCGGCCCCCGGTGGTGGACCGCATCCTCGAGAGCTACCGCCGGCTCCGCAACGGCAACAGCCGGCTGTCCGCGGAGGACAAGGTGCGGCTGGACCAGCACATCCACGCGGTGGCTGAGCTGCAGCGCCGCCTGGGCACCGTCGTGCACGAGGCCTGCCAGGTGCCCGCCCGGCCGACGACGGACAACCTCACCCTGAAGCGCTCGGCCTCGTTCGCGGGGGACCCGGCGAAGAACGTCGAGTACTTCCGGCTCCTCAACGAGGTGCTCGCGGTGGCGATGAGCTGTGGCACCTGCCGCGTGGCCACCCTCACCATTGACGAGAACAACCAGAACCTCACCTTCACCACTCGCGCCCCGCAGGGGGAGGACTGGCACAACAACGTCGTGCACCCGTCCACCGCCCCCGGCGACGAGCAGGACCTGGTGGTCCAGTTCAACAAGGTGTTCTTCTCGGAAGTCTTCCTGGACCTCGTCGGCCGCTTCGAGAGCATCTCCAACGGCGTGGGCGGCACGCTGCTGGACGACTCGCTGGTGGCGTGGGGCCAGGAGAACGGCAACTACCCCCACTACTCCTTCTCGGTGCCGGTGGTGACCGCCGGTAGTGCCGGAGGCGCCCTGAAGACCGGCAACTACTGCGACTACCGGAACCTCAACTACAACCTGGCCGGCAGGAACAGCCCCGAGGACGAGTCCTTGTGGCCGGGTCTGCTCTTCAACCAGTGGCTCGGCACGGCCCTCCAGGCGATGGGCATCCCCCACGCAGAGTGGCGCGAGGAGGACCACCCCGGCTTCGGCTGGAAGACCACGTACCAGTCCCAGTACGCGTACTTCTTCACGAACACGGGCCTGACGGCCGACAAGGTCTACCACTCGGAGCTGTGGGCCAAGACGGGCGAGATTCTGCCGTTCCTCGCGCCGACGTAGCGCTGGCCGCACGCGCCCTCCTCGAGGGCGCGCGGCACCCCAGGGGCTCAGCGATCCGCGAACGCGCCCCCGCTGTAGCGGTCGCACAGCGCCAGGTACTCGTCGCTCGTCATGTCGAGCGCGAAGACGCGCAGCTTCTTCGTCTTGGGCTTCTTCAGCCGCGTCTTGATGACGACGTACCGGCCGATGGGGATGAGGCCCATATAGGTCTGGTTGAGGTAGGTGTTCTCCTCCATGTCGTCCCAGTCGATGAGCTGGCCATCGGGGAAGAGGACTCCATCAAGGCCAATCACCAGCGCGGGCATGTGCAGCTTGCCCAGGCCCCGGATGCAATTGATGAGCATCCACACCGCGGCCAGCGCGATGAGTCCCACCAGGTACCCCGCGCCCGTCTTGGGGATGGCCATGGCGGTCAGCACGAGGAAGAACGCGCTGCCCATGGACCAGATGATGGCGCCCGCGATGAGCCTGGTGCGCGAGTAGTAGAATTCGTGGGGCTTGTCGGACTTCGCCTTCGACTTCGCGGAGCTGTAGATTTCCATGATGTGATGCCTGTGTTGGGGTGAGGGGTATCAGCCGGCCAGGCGCGCTGACAGGTAGGCCAGCAGGACGGGGGCGTTGACGACCTTCGCCTCGTCAAGCTTGTGGCGTCTGCCGTTGACCGTGAGGATGAGCTCACGCGTCTCCGCGCCCGTGTCGCTCTCGTCCTGGAAGCGGATGCTGTCGATGTCGTCCCAGTGAATCAGCCGCCGCTTGTAGGTCAGCCCCTCGTCACCGAGGGTCAGGGGACCGAAGGGAACCGCTTCCCCCTGGGATACCTGGTGGTGCACCTCCTCCAGGAGCTCCGCGACCACGGAGTCCGTCACCAGGGCCTCGAGCTCGTCCGGGTCGCTCCACAGGTACAGCCGGAGCCGGTACGTGCCTCGGTCATGACGGAGGACGAGCTGGTCCTCCTGGTGCCGCCGGACGATGGAGCGCACCTGGCCCCACGCGAGAGACGTGCTGCCCGAGCGCAGCCCCCTGTCGTCCACCACCAGCGAGCGCGGGGACCACCACCAGACGAAGAAGTCGCTGGCCCGCCACGCCATCAGGTAGATGCCGCATGGGATGCCGAGCAGCAAGGTGGGGAAGCCATACGTGCTGCGCAGCATGCCCACCACCATTTCGCGTGGCAGCAGGTGGATGGACGCGGGCGTGAGCAGCATGGCCAGCACCACGTAGATGAGGACAAGCCCCATCACGAGCCACCACAGGGTGTGCCGGGGGAAAACCAAGGTGTACGAGTGCTTCAGGGGACGACTCCCAGCGGGCCGGGTGGGGGGCGCGGAACTTAGCGAACGTTCGTTCAGCCTATAGCCTCGGAGCCGACCCTTTACGAGCACCAAACGCCTCGGGCCCTGGCCATGGGCCATGTAAACTCAGAACCTCCAAATTCTCATTGAGTGAGATTCGGCCCATGCCGCTCCAGGGGATGGGCGGAAGGGCTGGCTTGCTCCCACAAAAGCAAAGGGCCGAGTCCCAGAAGGAACCCGGCCCGCGCAGGTGGTCAACGATACGTTCGCCTGCTCTTACTTGCGTATGCAGCCAGATTTATCAGTGATTGCGGATGGACAGGTGACCTGCTTGAAGCTCACGGTGGGATTATCCGCGTTCTTGAACCAATCGAATCGCCACTGACAGCCCGCCCTCAATTGAGACGGCAGTTGGCTGCATTCATTTCGAGTGGCGATGCCGCCGTATCTGGCACCCCAACCATCGGCTGGAGCACCCCACTGACTCGTACAGGCGTTGAAAAGGCCAACACCCCCGCCAGGGATTAGCAGGGCGAAATGGTTCTGACCCAAATCCCCTCCCGTATTAACAGCCTGAACCACCATCTTCTTGCCCTTCACGGGCCCGCTGGTGAATGTCAATTCGTAACAGGCGCAGCTCCAAGCGGCTTCTGTCAAGCCCTGCAAATTCGCTGCGGCAAATCCATACGACAGATTCGAATTAACAGCCCACGGCTGATTGTTGTTACACGCGTAGGCAGTACCACCATTCGCACCGCTTTGCGTATCCGGACTGAGCACGGAGACGCCATTACTGGCGCAAGCTTTAACCGGACTGGTAACTGAGGCTTTCCCAGGCCACGAAGCGCTTCCTTTGGCACAATCCCAGTATCGGGTCGTCTTGCCCGTTTGTTGAGCCTCAGCCTCGTTGCCGATGCCGAGCAGGAGCGCGAACGCAGTCACTACAGCCAGCGCTTGTCGAAGGGAGCCTCTGTGACGAATATTTGTCATCGTCGCAGCGTGGCCATAACAGCGCGCGAGTGTCAAGGTGCGGCGCTGCCCCACGCTTCACACCTCGTGCGTACCCGGCAATGCTCTGCTCGGCACGACGCCCCGCACCAGCTGAACCCATAATGAGGAAACGAGAGGGGATTCGCGGTCAGCCGGAGGGCCGGCGCGTTGACGTTCAGCAACGAAGTGGGGCGGAACAGGGAGCGGGGCTAAGAGCGGGGCAGGGCTAACCCGTGAGACTCACTCTGGAGTTTGGCGGCCTGCCCCGCTGCCCCGGCGCCCCGGCGGAATACACACGAGTCCAAGCAGGAGGAATGAGAGGAATTGAATGACTGGCAATTGTCGCCTTGGGGGTTGTGTTCCTCTTCCTCTCTCTCTTCTCTGAAACAGGCGGGGCAGGCGGGGCCGCGAGACGAAGGCGTGTAAAAGAGTTGTGGTCTCGGGCACTTGGCGTGGTGGGGGCTGCCCCGCTTCGCGCCCCGGTGTGGCGAGGCAGCGGGGCCAAGGGCATGTGGTCGGGGCAGCACGCCTGAAGGCTGCGCGTCCCCACGTACTGCTGCGCCCGTCGCCGTGGGCGGACTTCTTCAAGACGTGCCTGGGCGCGCCCCGCAGGAGGCCGAGTGACCGGTCAGCCGCCGCGACCTTCCCCTCGAGGTCCAGCACGCCCAGCGAAGCGAGTCTCGCGCCAGCCAGACGTACAAGGCCTTCCTCGACCACCTGTGCCCCGCGCTTGTTGTGATGGGGCCACGTGGACAAGGTGCGATTGCAGGAACGTGCTCCCCGGCCACGGAGGTGACCATGGCGGTTCTCGAGCTGCCCCAGGCCGCGCCATTGCTCCAGCAGGAATACCGGGAAGGCCGGCTCATTCCCTTTCTGGGCGCGGGCTTCTCCAAGCCGCTGCACCTGCCGGACTGGAGCGAGCTCATCGCGTCCATGGCGGAGCCGCTGGGCTTCGAGCCGGAGTTGTTCATGGACCATGGCAGCGCCGAGCAGCTCGCGGAGTTCTTCTCCGTGGCGCACCCGAACAACTTCGAGCGCCTCGTCTATGGCATGGCGCGGAAGTTCAACTCGGAAGAGGCCAGCCAGCTCCGCAAGGTCTCTCCCACGCACAAGGCCCTGGCCCTCCTCGACCAGTGGCACACCATCTACACGACCAACTTCGACTGCCACATCGAGCACGCGCTCAGGGATGCGGGAAGGAAGGTCTCCGTGCTGGCCTCCTTCGTGGACTTCCAGGACAAGCAGGAGGCCGGTGCCTGCGATGTCATCAAGTTCCACGGCACGCTGGAGATCCGCAACACCATCATCCTGACGGAGAGCGGCTTCTTCGACCGGATGGCGCTGGAGGATGCCGCGGACCAGCGACTGCGGGCAGACCTGCTCAGCCACAGCTTCCTGTTCATCGGCTACAGCTTCAGCGACATGAACATCCGCTACATCTGGTACCGCATGCACCAGCTTCGCCAGCGCAGCCAGGCCGGAAGCCGCGCTCCGCTGACGCCTCGCAAGTGCTTCTTCGCCACGCATGGCGCCGGGCCGGTCCAGCCGATGCTGCTCGAGCAGTGGAACGTCGACGTCATCCAGCTCGACCCGGAGGACAAGACCGCAAGCGTCGCGGAGCTCCTGAGGAGTATCGGCGGATGACGGGAGCGGATGACGGGAGCGGATTGGAATGAAGACCGCCTATTACGTCACGTCGAATGCCGACAGGCTCCGTGAGGTCGAGCACTTCTTCCAGGGCTCGTCGAAGCTGGGCTTCGTCAAGGCGCGCAGGTCGGCCTTCGTCGAGCTCCTCGAAACGGACCTGAAGACGCTCGTCCTGAACAAGGCCGCGGCGGCCTACGCCCGGGTCCGGTTTCCCCTCATCGTCGAGCATGGCGCCTTCTGTATCGAAGACTTCGGCTGGCTCCCGGGGACGCTCATCCGTCCTTTCTGGGAGGCGCTCGGGACAAGGCTCTGCGGGTTGGTCCGTCCCGACCGCAAGAGGGTGACCACCCGGTCCGCTGTCTGCTTCTGCGACGGCAGGCAGCGGAAGGTGATTCTCAAGGAAGTCGAAGGGACGCTGGCGGATGCACCGCGCGGCAAGGGCGGCTTCGATTGGGACTCCATCTTCATTCCCCAGGGCCGCACGCAGACCTTCGCGGAAATCGCCGAGGCCTCACTGGATGACAAGCTGGGCCTCTCCGCCTCGGGGCTCGCATACGCCGAGCTGAAGAAGGAGCTCGGCCTCTGACCTGACTTCGGGCATGGAAAGGTGGCACGGCGACCTGCTCATCCAGGTGCCGTGCCGTGATGCTGCTCTACGCGCCGGTCTCGTAGTTGGCGGTGGCGGACAGGATGACCGACTGGCCCGTCTGCAGATCAGTCACCTGCACGCGCTGGGGGTAGTCCCGGAAGGGACCAATCGAGCGCGAGCAGACCCAGCCCTCCTGGGTGGTGTACCAGACTCTGGCGCACTTGTTGTCGAGGTACGTGATCTGGTACCGGCCGGCGGACTGGTCGATGCCGACGACCGAGAACACCGCCGTGGCCTTGGGCTGCCACCAGACGATGGCGGAGCAATAGTAGGGGGTCGCCACGTCCCACGCCGATGTGTCGATGTAGCAGGCGGCCCGGGCCGACTCGAGCCCCGCGACCTGTACCAACCCCTCTTGTGTACCCGTCGCATCCTCGTGAGCGAGGGCCGGAGTCGCGATGGTGGCCAGGACAGTCGACATTCCCCACTTCAAGAAAGACTTCATACAGAGCACCTCGTTCCAGTGTGTTGTGGGTCCCTGCCACAGACGTGAAGCGCGGCAGGCAACCGGAGACACAAATAGAACGAGGCGCCTGGAGGGTATCGGACGACAGCGCACCACGATTCGACTGGGAGTGCCCCCTCTATGCCAGGCCCGAGGAGATCGCGCGGCAGATTGGCTTCCTGCTGTCAGACGACTGCGCGCCGGACGGCGGGTCGGTCTTCGACAAATGCGTCATGAACCGGGGCCGTACCTCGATGAACATGATCGTGAACCCGGAACTCCCATACGTCGGGGAGTTTGCGTGCGAGGAGGTGTACTCGTTCCGCCGTGCCCAGCGGGCGCCCGCCACCGCGCCGCCGGAGGGCGCCACCTTGCGCTGCTCCACGCTGTACGACGTCGAGGGCGAGTCGCTGTCGGTGAACACGCGCCCGGAGCTCTTCTGCACCACTGGCAACACGACGCGCTACGCCCTGGTCGACGGCTACACCGGACAGTGGGATGACCGCGCCAACCCGCCCGCGTGGTGGCCCTGCGAGGTGACGCCGCCCTCCGAGCCCTGAGCACGGAGAGACACCGGAGGCTGGCTCGGTGAGGCCTGCCTCCGGTTCGCGGCGACGACTGCGACAGCTTCGCCTGGAGGCCAGCCTTCTCGCGCCGTGATTCGACGAAACGGGATGTGCTTCCCGGGGGCAGGGTGTGCCACGTTGGCGGCTTCGCGCGGCGGTGTGAGGTCGTGACACGCCGGCATCTCGCCGGCCACCAGCGGCCGCGCGTCCCCACAGGTGGCTCATGGCACTGTCTCGAACAATCCGACTCCGATGGCTTTCTTGCCTCGCGGGCGCCGCGCTCCTCGGCGCATGCACCTCGGAGGACCTCACCGAAGCCGAGCTGCTCGGCGAAGGCCCCGTTGACGAAGTAGAGGCGGCGCTGGGCGCCAACCTCGCGCTCGGCAAGCCGGCGCTCCAGTCGAGCAACTATCCACACGGTGGCGGCGAGGCGATGCGCGCGGTGGATGGCAACACCAGTGGCAACTGGGGTCACAACTCCGTCACCCACACCGACAACCAGCTCCAACCCTGGTGGCAGGTCGACCTCCAGGGCATCCAGCCCCTCTCCAACGTGGTCCTCTACAACCGCACCGACTGCTGCTCGGAGCGGCTGCAGAACTTCAGGGTCCGCGTCTCGGATGACGGGATGAGCTGGCAGGACTACCCCTTCGCCGGTGTCGCCCCGGTGCAGTCCACGTTCGCCATCAACCGCCCGGCCCGGTACGTCCGGGTGCAGCTGGACGGCACGGGCATCCTGAGCCTCGCCGAGGTCCAGGTCTTCGCTCCCACGCAGCCCGCACATGGCGGTGTCCGCTTCGGCAACACCGTGTATGGCCGGTGGAGCGGCTCCGGCGGGAGGGCCCCACTCAGCGCCGCCAACCGGCAGCTCATCGTGGACTTCGAGGGCCCGAGCGAGACGGTGACCTTCCAGCTCACCTCGTCCGCCAATTCCTATCTCTACCTGCTGGACGCGAACGGCAACGTGCTCGCGGAGGATGACGATGGTGGTGGCGGCACGCACTCGAGAATCTCCCGGGTGCTGTCGGCCGGAACCTACAAGCTCGTCGCGGCGACCGCCGCTCCCGGCCAGAGCGCCGAGTTCACCCTCAGCGCGGACAAGGCCCTGCTGCGCTTCCCGCAGCGCCTCTGGGTCCAGGCGGCCACCCAGCTCCAGTGGCTCTACGACGACTACGAGACGGGGGCGAGCAACAACGTCTCCGTCTGGCGGCCGAACCTCGGTGCGTATCCGGGCTACTTCTCGCTCGGAGACGTGGCCATGCCCTCTCATGGCGTGGCGCCCCGGATGACCTTCGTGGTCGCCGGTGAGGGGGACACGCTGGCGCGCCCGGTCGACTACAACTGGATCTGGAGCGACTGGGGCTCGGGTGGCGCCCATGACGTCTCCTTCTGGGACCCTGTGCCTCCAGCGGGCTACACCTGCCTGGGCACTGTCACCGTTCTAGGCTACGGCAAGCCCTCCACCGACCTCATCCGGTGCGTGAAGAGCGAGTACGTGCTCCCGGGCAGCTTCAGCTGGGTGTGGAACGACGGCGGCTCTGGCGCGGACTACGACGTGGGCCTGTGGCAGGTGGGGCCCCGGACGGACGACCCCCGCGGCCTGGCCCTGTCCACCTTCAAGGGTCAGGGCAACTACGGCAATCCCGACGGCGGCCGCGCCTGGGTCCTCAACAAGAGCGCCACCGCCAACCCCGAGCTGCAGGGGCTTCCAGTCGACGGGGCGACGGCGCTCCAGTTCGCGCCCCGCATCTGGCTGCACGCCGGCGAGTACTACTTCCCCTCCTCGGTCGAGTTCTTCCTGCCCAACGTGCAGGAGCAGAACGGCTACCTCGTGACCCGGCAGCCCCTGGGCTGTGACTCCTGCACGGACCCGCAGTTCCTCGACGGCCAGCGGCCGGACCAGGTCCCCGTGCCCATGTACGTGGAGGTTGTCCACCGCACGAGCCAGGGCGCGCCCACGAACATCACCGACCTCATCTACTGGAACTTCTATCCATACAACAATGGCAAGCGGGTGTGCATCGGCTGGTACTCGCCCTGGGGCTGCGCGGGCGGCTACTCCACCTTTGGCAACCACGTGGGGGATTGGGAGCACCTGACGGTGCGGCTCATCGACGGCCGGCCGTACGCGGTGTACCTGAGCCAGCACGCGAGCGGACAGACCTTCCTCTTCGGCGCCAAGGAGCTGGCCGTGCTGGGTTGGCACCCGGAGGCGTACGCGGCGCTGGGCTCGCATGGCCTCTACCCGGACGCGGCCCGGCACATCTACCAGAACCTGCCCAACGGGGACTTCCTCGCCGACGACACGAGCCGCGGCCTCGCCTGGGACGGCTGGGTGCGGCCGGTGGTCTTCCCCTGGCAGCCGCTGGGCTCGTACACCGGAAGCCTGAGCTGGCTCAACATCACCAGTGACTGGGGCAACCCCGCTTCCGGCTGTGAATGGAGCGAGCCCGTGGCCGGCCAGTGCGTGCTCAACAGCGGACCGACGGCGCCCATGAAGAAGACCTTCTCCCAGCCGCAGGCCCTGACGCTGGAGTAGGGGAGGGCGACGGGCGCGCTGACCGTCGTGGGTCAGCGCACCGGGTGCGCTGTCCAGGTCCTGCCGTCAGCGCTCGACGCGACGACGTGACTTCCCGCCAGCCAGAGGCGGCCACCTCCCGAGGACAGTCGCCCCACGTCGGGCCAGTTGCCCGCGGCGGCCACCAGGGGCGTAGCGCACCGCTCGAAGCCGGACCCGTCCCAGCGGTAGACCCGCTCCGAGTCCGCCACGTAGAGCTCGCCACCCCACCGCTCGGCGGTGTGGATGCGACCGACGCGCCCGAGGACGCGGCAGCCCTCCGCCGTCCCCGCGATGACGTCGCCTCGCGCCGTGCCCGCGATGACCTCGCCCGAGGGGAAGCAGCGGAGGAAGACCACCTCGCTCCCCAGGTAGGGATGGACATCCCGCCATTGGTCCCCCGAATACATCCAGAGGCTCCGGCCTCCCGCATAGAGGACTCGCGTCCCGTCTTCACCGAGGCGGCTGTCCAGCGCGAGCACCCGACCTGGGACTTGTCCCAGTGAGTGCGTCCACCTCATGACGCCCTCGCCGCGCACGAGCAGGCCGACCTCGGACGGAGCGTCGGGCTCGAATGACCGACTCCCGGCGAGCACGATGTCGGCACCGCTGAAGCACGCACGCGTGTCGACCAGCCCCGCCGGCAGCCCCGCGTAGTCGAGGCCCTCCCAGCGGCCTGCTCCGTCCGCGCGAATGGCCGCGAACCAGGCCGAGCCACCGTAAGAGAGCAGCGCGCCGTAGCCGTGAGTCCCCAGCCGGAACAGCGTGTCGATGGTTCCGGAGCCTGGCAGTTCCTCCAGCGACCAGACGCCCTCCGTGCACACCGCCACGTTCCGGAACTCGCGGACCTCGTAGGTGGCATCCCCGGGGTCGAAGCCCGAGTCCTCGGGGTCGAAGTCCGCATCCTCGGGGTCGAAGCCCGAGTCGACGAGGGACGCGTACGCCTCCGTGTCGTAGGGCTCGCGCCAGTTCCCGACGGGGCCGGGTCCGCCTCCGTGGTCATTGTCCGGATGCGGGTGGCTGACGACGAGCGCCAGGTTGCGCTCATCGGTGAAACAGCCGCTGTGCACCACTCCCCGGAAGGCGTTGTTCTCCACGGCTGTCCTCTCGCTGAAGGTCCGGCGGCGCGTATACCACCGGCCTTCAGGAGGACTCTCGCTTTCGCGGCGCTCAGCGCTTCAGCGGGTCGCCGTGCTTCTCGTTCGACGTGGACCGCCTGGGCTCCGCGAAGCCGGGCGGCATCGTGGCCCGCCTCGGAACTTTCCGAGGCGGGCCACCGTCAGCGGTTCAGACGCTAGCCGATGATGCAGCTGCACTTGCGGGTCACCGCATTGCACCGGCCACTCATCGTGCCGCCGCACTGGCTATCCGAAGTGCAGGACCTGCCCGCGACGCAGGTGCCACAGTCTGGATCCAGGGCACAGACCTCGGAGCAGCAGTTGTCCCGGCTACAGCCGCACGTGGGCTGGACGATGGGGTTACAGAACGTCGTATTGGTCCCACCACTATTGGTGCAGGTCACACTTCCGAACCCAGCTGGATTGACCGAGCAAGCTCCATTCGAGCCGGTGCAGGAGGCCCAGTTCCCACAGTAGATGCTGGCCGTGCAGTCTCCCTGCACGGCCGAGAACTCCTGCGTCCGCTCGTGCTGTTCGGAGGACACAGCTCCATTTTCGAGAGCCTGGTCCGCACCGGACGTGGAATCACAGGCGGTCAGCATCATCACCAGGCTGACAAGAACTCCGGCCATCATCTTCATGGAAGCTTTCCTTTCATTGATGCAGTGGATGGACGCTCCCAGGTGCACTCGGAAGCCGGTGTCCGGCTGCTTGCGCGGTCGCCAGAGCCAGGACTGCCGGTGATAGCGCCAGCACGAGCGCTGGCTGGAAGACCGCCGAGCCATTGCTGAGCTGCCACTTCATCTCCGCTTCCCGAGAGTGGGTCCATGACCGCGACACCTCTGCGCGGCCACGCCTCGCTACGCAGGCACTGTGCCAACGCGGAACGCTTCGGAATGGCAGGAGGAGGTGACGGCTGCAGTGACATGCCGGGTTACAAGCCCGAGGTACTTGTAGCGTCGATGGCTACAGTACCTGCGTACGCTCGGCCTTCAGCTCCGCTTCTCCGCGGTGCGCTGGAGCCGTTCGGCGTGGAGGCGTGGCGCTCGCGTCGATGCGCACGGCGCCTTCACCGTCCGTAGGAGTCCCGTGGAGGGACGGCACTTCATGGGAACGCCCGCGACCGAGGTGACGACCGCCCAGGGCATCACACGAGGTGCGGGAGAGCCGAAGGCGGGATCAGAGGCCTTCGCGCAGGTTTTCCTCCGCGATGTCCGTGAGTCGTGACACGTGCTTGTGGAGCCACAAGCCGAAGGGCTGGATGCGCGCGGGAGGCGTCTTCTTCGGCAGCGCTTGCAGGCTCTCGTCGAACGGAACGACGGCGTGCTCACCCGTCGGAGACTTCGTGCGGTGGTCGAAGGCGAAGGACCTGCCGATGTGCCACCCGCCGTGGAACACGAAGAGGTTCTCCAGGTCCTTATTCCCGGTGGCCTCGACGAGCCCGTCGATTTCGTAGATGTCGTCGGCTATCTCCAGGCAGCTCCAGCCGCCGCCCGTGACGTTGCCGCAGGGGAACGTGGGCAGGCCGTTGTCGACGACGTTGTCCACGATCCAGGTGATGGAGCCGTACACGCGCAGGAAGTAGTCCCAGCTCGACTCGCTCTTCCTGGGCTTGAGCGCCTTCGCCCCGTTCCAGCTCCCGATGCGGTGCTTGTACTCGCGCTTGAAGATGGACAACTGCTGGTCGAGGGAGTCCATCCGCCCGGGCTCCTTCTTCAAGTCCAGCTGCTCCGCGACGAAGTGCGCTTGGGGGAAGCGCTCGTGGAGGTCCTTCAGCATCGCGATGGCCGTGTCGGCGGCCGCGTAGGCGTCCTGGGGCTTCGCGAAGGAGGGGCTCCTGGGCGCGGGGGACTTCTTCGGGGAGCCCTTCGGAGCCTTCGGTTCGGGATTGGGATACTTCGCATCCCGGAGATCGACCGTGTGCAGGACGAAGCCCTCCTTCTCCTTGGCGCGAATGAGCTTCTCCGCCCGCTCGATGGCTTCCTCGTGGCTCGCGGCGACTGTCTCGTTGCGATACGCCTCGATGGTCCGGTCCCCATCGACGGAGATGGCCCAACCGGTCGATGGGCCCTTCCGGTACTCACGTATCGCCACTCGCTTCTTCGTCGCGTTCCAGGGGTTGCCGTCGCGGAAGCCGAGCGTCCGGTAGCGCGCCACCAGCGCTTCGACGTCCGTCGCCTCCACGAGCGAGAGCAGATAGGCGCCGTTCATGGTGCCGCGGCGGACCACCGCCTGGCTGCCTCGTACTTCCACGTCGACGAAGAGGAGCGACAGCGGCTTGAAGAGCGTGAAGCGCTCCTTCACGGGCGTGGTGAGCTTCAGCGCCTGGGGCTCCGGCTTGTGGAGGGTTCCATCGCTCCAGACCCGGAGCTCGCCGCCCGCCGAATAGAGCCAGACCTCGCCCTTCAGTGAGAGCTGGGGGTCCGAGTGCCAGATGGCCTCGCCGCCGTTGAGCTTCTGCAGGTGCTTCCAGTTGGACATGGGGGCTTTCTCGCACGGGAGTCGTGAGGGGTAAATCTGCCTCCACGCCTCTCGGGAAGGGGGCTTCCTCCTCGGGAAACAGGGGTGCTCATGATTCAGTATTGAAAATGAGAATCGTTATCAAGTAGGTTGCCATCCATCGAGAGGGCCAGGTGCCAGGCCCTGGAACGAGTCACGCAGTCCGAACAGGGAGAGGGGCAAGAAGATGATGAGTCATACCGAACAGGCGATGCCCAGGCGCGCCGGACAGCAGGGGCTGTGGGTCCTCGTCGCCGTGGCCGTGTCGCTGGCGCTGCTGGCTGGCTGTGGCGACGACGGGCCAACGGATCTCCAGCCGGACGCGGGCACAGAGCCCGAGGTGTGTGGCCCGAGCGACGTGTGGTGCAAGGACCAGACAATCGACCGGCTGGACCTGCTGACCACGGTGTCGACGGGTGAGGTTCGCGAGGAGGGCACGACGTCGGGCGAGTTCCTCACCTTCGTCGACTCGCGCGCGGGCGGCCTGTCGCCGACGATGTCCTATTCCTACCTCCGCTTCACGCCGCAGGGGCTGACCCCCGTGCAGATCCACGACCAGGAGTCGCTCGGGTCCACGGACTGGGACCTCGCGGTCCGTCGCTACACCCTGCGCGTCAACAGCGGCACGTCCGGTCCGTCCTGCGTCTCGGTGGCGAACACGCCCGAGGGCACGACGTTCGCGTCGGTGACGGCGGTGAACGCCGCCATGGAGTTCAAGACCGAGGCCTGGTTCGACACTGCCTGCACGCTCATCCCGGATGACTCCGGCCTCAACGGGCCCTTGACGCAGCTGGGCGGGTTCTGGGCCTATACGAGCTGCGTGCAGATGACGGGTCGCGTCTTCGTCATCCGGCTGGCGGATGGTCGCCACGTGAAGCTGGAGGTCACCTCCTACTACGAGCCCTCGGCGCAGCAGGTCTGCAACCAGACGGGCAGCGTGCCGCAGCCGAGCGGCTCCGGCGCCATTCGCATCAAGTGGGCGTTCCTGCCATGAGACTCGGGGCGTTGCTCCTGTTGCTTCCCCTGGGGTGTGGCCCCGTGCAGGCGTCGCGTGAGCCGCATGAGCGTCATGAGCCGTTCGCTGAATGGCGAGAGGGGCTGCAGGCAGGAGCGCGCCCCACCTCACCGGAGGCGGTGCCTCCGCGCTTCGGCGTGGAGGAGCAGGTGGAGTCGGTGGTGTCCCCAGCGGGGCGCTTCCGGGTCCACTTCTCCCGCGTCGGGCCCAACGCCGTGGTGGCAGGCGACGTGGATGGCAATGGCGTGCCCGACGCGGTGGACGTCGTCGCGCACGCCTATGACCGGGTGGCCGCCTTCTACCTGGAGCTGGGGTTCCTGCTGCCGGGCGACGACGCCTCGGTGGGCGAGGACCACGGCGGGGATGGGCTGTTCGACGTGTACCTCGTGGACTTCGCGGGCAGGGCGGATGGCGCCTTCCGGCTGGAGGGCTGCGAGGACGAAGAGGAGGGTGCTCGCTGCGTCGGGCACATGCTCCAGGAGAATGACTTCGCGGGTTACAGCTACCCCTCCTTCGAGGCGGCGGTGAACATCCTGGCGAGCCACGAGTTCTTCCACGCGGTGCAGGCGGCCTATCGGCCCGGGCTGGGCAACGTGGCGTCGGAGGGCTCGGCGGTGTGGGCCAGCGAGCGCTTCGATTCCTCGCTCGATGACCTGGAGTCGTTCTCTTCGTCGTATCTCTCGCGGCCAGACCGGAGCCTGGTGGTGGACCCGACGGGCCCCGCCGTGTCCTTCAGCTATGGTGCGGGACTCTTCTTCCAGTACCTGGGCGAGCGCTTTGGCGACCGGGTCGTCCGGGCGATGTGGGAGGAGAGCGTGGTGGCGCCCGCCGCTCGCTGGCCTGTCCTGGTGGACACCGTCCTTCGCCGTGAGTGGGGGGCGGACTTCGACACCGCCTTCGCCGAGTTCGCGCAGTGGAACCTCGCCACGGGCGCGCGGGCGGGTGCAGAGGGCGGCTATGCGCGGGGCGGTGGCTACGATGGCCTGGTGCTCGCGTCCAGGACGCTTCCCACCGAGGAGGCCCAGGTCCGGGTGCCTCCCGCGGCGACGCGGTATTTCGAGGTGCCGGGCGGCTCGGCGCAGGTGCTGGCCACCTTTACGCCCGATACCGTGGAGGACCCGCCGAAGCTCCACTTGCTGGTGGCCGCGGTGACGGCCGACGCCGTGCTGCGCGTCTCTCGAGCCGAAGGTCCTGGCGTGCTGAGCGCGCAGGTGGCCGCATCGGATGCGACCCACGTCGTGATTGCGGTGGTGGATGGCCACCATGAGGGCACGGGCCGATACGGGCAGCTCTGCATCACGGGAGCGGCCACCGGCGCGCCCTGCGCGGAAGTCGTCCCCGATCCCGAGGAGCCTGCGCGGCCATCGGACGACGGAGGCTGTGGCGCGGCCCCAGGTGGGCTCGGCTGGAGTCTGCTGGCGCTCATCGTGCTGGCGGGAGGCAAGGCGCGGAGCGCGGTCCCCGCGAGGCTCCGCCCGTCGCCACGTCGACGGTCCTGAGGCCGCCAACGGACGCTCAGGCGCAGCGGCCTGGCTCTCCACGTCATGCCGCTGGCGTCCGGTGACGTGAGCGGCATCTGGAGGGGAGGGCGCCCGAGGGCAGGCGAGCTCGGCTTTCCGGTACGGGCGCGCGTAAAGTGGACGCATGCTCCGTTCCGCCTGTGTCCTCCTGCTGGTCCTGGCGTTCTCCTCCGTGGGCTGTGGTCGTGCGGGCCCGGGGGGCGATGAGGACGACGTCCCGGTCCTCACCCTGCCCGTGGGCGCGGAGGTGCTCGTGTCCGTCGGCGAGTGCCTCGTCGGCGCCCCGCCGCTGAGGGTCTGCCCGGACCAGGACGTGGCGACCCTGGTCAGCGTCTCCATGTCGGGTGACCGCTTCGAGCTGGGGGAGCAACGGGTGGAGGCCGGCGCCGCGCTCATCCGCATGAGGGCGAAGGAGGAGGGAAGGGGGAAGCTCACCGTCGAGTACCTCGACCCGCGCGGCGCTCCCCACACCGTGGAGGCCTGGTTCCAGGCGATGACCGTCACGGAGGCGCGGGTCTCGGTCCACTGCGACGCCTTCGACTCTCGCGCCGTCCATCCAGTCCCCGCGGGCAGCCGCTTCGGCTTCGACCTCCAGGCGAACTCCGGAGACACGTCGCTGACGGTGGGTGACGTCTCGCTGGTGGACGCACCAGGCTTCGCGCTGACGCAGCAGGTGGACGGGAGGGGCGAGGCCCTCGCACCCTCCGAGCCCGGAACGTACTCCTGGACGCTCGTTGGCGGCGGCTCCGTGGAGTTCCTCGTCTACGCCCCGGAGACGCTGGAGCTCACGCTGACCGAGGAGCCCGCACGCGGGAGACAGCCGCGCGCCATCGTCGTGGGGACGACGGCGGGAGGTCACTCCGTCTGTATCCATGACCGAGGTGCGAAGGCGACGGTGACCGTGGCGGGGAAGGAGTGTGCGCCGGTCCTGTCGGGAGTGGAGATTGACGGCCCGCTGCCCTTCAGCCTCACGGGCCGTGACTTCCAGTTCGAGCTGGTGGGCCGGGAGACGTGCGACGTGTACGCGCGGCTCGGAGACGGGCGCGGCCTGACGCGCTCGTTCTTCGTGGGCGGCTTGGATGCAGGCACGCCGCCTGTTCTCGGCTCGGTGATTCTGGATGGGGGCACGGAGCTCGCGGAGGAGATTCCTCTGGGCAGCAACTGTCCTGGCAGCGTCTCCGACGGACGGTGCGAGTACCCCTGGTTCCTGGACGGGGACTGCTACATCGACTCCGACTGGCGCATCGAACATCGCGACCCCGCCCCCGACGGAGGGGTGCTGGGCGAGGACCAGCTCGTCGGGGTGGGACTCACGACGAAGCTCCTGCTCTCGCTGGAGCTGGGCTTGTCGCCGGTGCCCATCTCCCTCGGGGCTCCGCAGCAGCTCACCTTCGAGCAGGACCCCGCGTGGGACTGGAGCGTCTTTCCGCCCGGGCCGAGCGCGGGGCTGGCTGTCGAGGGCGGGCGCTGCGTGGGCTCCAGGATGGTGATGACGGTGAAGCCCCTGGCCGAGGGCTCGCACGGCTTGAGCTTCCACGCGGACAACCTCGACGACGAGGGTGAGCTCGACATCGACGCCCGGAAGGTGGACCGCATCGCCTATACCCTTCGCGCCGAGGCCGGGAGTCCGACGCAGCGAGGCCCCTCGGTGGAGCTGTTCATCCGCTCGAAGGCGACGATGGCGGCGAGCTACACGCGCACGAGCGGCACCGTGCTCCATGGCGTTGCCCCGCTGCGCATCGCGACGGATACCCCCGAGGCCCTCTCCCGCGTGAGCGCTCCCGATGTCCTGGCCTCCGGGACGGTGCCGCACACGCTGACCGTGTCGTCTCCCCTGGGGGCGGACACCCTGACCATCCAGGTGCGAGATGCCTCGGCAATCACTGGCATCCGGGGCCTGGAGGCGCAGACCCTGCCCGGCGGTACGGCGAAGTGCGCGGAGGCGCTCACTCCGCTGGGCGTGGGCGGAGTGGTGATTCTCGGGAAGCCTCCCACCCGACCGCGCGTGACACTCAGCGGTGACTCGCTGGTGTTCAGCCGGAGGGCCTTCTCCGACGGCCTGTGTCTGGAGGGCGTCGCGCCGGGAGGCTCGACGGTTCACCTCACCTGGGGCTCGGCGACCGTCGAGCGCGCGTGGACGGTCGTGCCCGCGTCACCGTGACTTCCGAGGGCCCGGGAGGTCGTCCCGGGCCCTCTCCACCTGACTGACGGCAGGTCCGCTCTCACTTCTCCGGCGGCGCCATTCCCGGGCACTGCCCCGGCTTCATCAGCTCCGCGTTCTGGTGGATCTCCGAGCTCAGTCGCTCCTGATGCTTGGACTCGGCGGCGGTGTAGGTGATGGTGACGCCCCCGGGGATTTCCTCCAGGCGGGAGACGGAAGGCACGCTCGGCGAGCCCGCGGTGCCCTGGAGGCCGCCGCCGCCCATGCCCTGGTATTCAATCCCGGGAGCCTGCTCCAGCCCGCGGCGCCCCGAGACGCCGTGCTCCTGCTGCCGCTGCATCATGTTGCGGCTGCGCTCGCGAAGGTCCGCCACCTGGTCTTCCTCGGAGGTGACGATGACGAGGGCCACCCCCTCCTGCGAATCCTCCGCTCGCGCCTGGGCCCCGGGGACCGTCATGGGACAGTCCCGCTCGATCTCGGCCCGGGCGGGTACGTCCTCGCCCTCCGCGGTCGGCCCCGGTGGATACTGCTGGGCGGTGGATTGCTCGCCTCCCTGCGAGGTCGTCGCATTCTTGGAGCAACCGGCCGCGAAGCTCAGCGCCGCGGAGACAGCAAGCACGAATGGAAGTCTGAACGAGAACATCTTGGCCTCCTCTGCCGTGGGTTCTGTGCGGAGAAGGTGGGGAGCGGCATCCAGGCCACGCAACGCGGCCTCACACGCCAGGTTCCCCCGCCCCACGGTTGCGGGCCTGTGTCGACGCGCGGACGCGTGCATTTGACAGACGAGCGAGGTGTGCGGTTTCGAGCATCGCCTCCCACACACTTCGTGACTCACGCGGAGGGCGTGTGCCAGGTAGGCAACCCCAATGACGTCTGCGGCCTCAGGGGCGCGGCCTGCCGGGACTGCACCGCCCAGACGAACTCCATCTGCTCGGCCGGGCAATGCGTGGCCAGCTGCACCCCGCAGAGCTGCCCGAACGGGTGCTGCGACGCGTCCGGCGACTGCCGCGACTTCTCCGACCAGTACTCTGCCTCCTGTGGCCGCGGCGGCGCCGCCTGCGCCGACTGCAACCCCGGCTCCTCGTTCACGAAGGACTGCGAGGTGGGCGTGTGCTGCACGAGCTTCCTCAACCCATGCACTACCAGTGCCGAGTGCTGCTCCGGCTACAGCTGCCGGGCCGACAGCTTCGACGCCGCCCTCAAGTGCCGCTGACTCCTCACCCCTCCGCAGGTGTCCCATGAAGTCACTCCTCTTCATCGCGCTCCTCCTCGGCGCCGTTCCGGCAGTCGCCCAGGTCGTCACCGGGCGGCTTCTTCATCAATCGCGAGGGGCTCATCCTCACCAACGCGCACGTGGTGGAGGGGCGCCAGACGGTGGACGTGGTGCTGCACGACGGGCGGCGGGTGCAGGGGCAGGTCGTGGAGCGGGGCGCCGGGAAGCTGGACGTGGCGCTCGTGCAGGTGCCGCTGAAGGAGACCCCCATCCTGCCGCTCGGCGGAGCCTCTACGAGGTCTTCGCGGTCATCGCCGGGCAGATGAAGAAGGTCCAGGTGAAGTACCCCGAGGAGCGCGAGGTGACGCTGCGCTGAAGTCCTCCTTCAGAGGCGCCCGGGCCTACCGCGTCTGTCCCGGGCGCCCGCGAAGCTCAAATTGATTCAATGCGCGCCGCCCAGGTTGATCACGACAACGCCGGCGACGATGAGCCCCACACCGATGATTTTGACTGCACTCAGGGGCTCGCCCAGAAAGACCGCGCCAATAACAACGATGCCGGCGGTGCCGAGCCCTGCCCAGAGCGCATAGGCAATGCCTACTGGCACTGTCTTCACTGCCTGCGACAAGAATGCAAATGCGGCCACATATCCGCCAAGACAGGCAACTGAAGGCCAGAGCCGGGTGAATCCATCGGTCTTCTTCAGCAGGGATGTTCCGACGATCTCGCTGGCGATAGCGGCAACCAAATAAACGTACGATAACACGGGTGCCTCCTCGTGGATTTCCTACGTCACGAAGCTGCTGAATGCACGTCGGAATCACCGATGGAAGGGAACTCCCTGTCCCTGCCACAGGACGCGCGCTATTGCAGGAGCAGCTCGTCGAACGTGGAGTACGGGACGCCGAGCTCCTCGCCGCGCAGCGTGAGCACCGCGCGTTTGATGGGGAGCCAGTCCGGGTCGAGCGGAATGGCTGTCACCTTGACCTCGTCACCTGCGGCGAGGGTGGGCTGCCCGGCGAGCTCCAGCAGGCCGGAGAGGTCCACCGTATGCTTGTCGTTCAAAATCAGCGTGGGCGAGTCCAGGCTCCGTGACGAAAACTCGCTGTCGATGCTGATGTAGAGCACCGCGGTGGGGGCGGGGGTCTCCAGGGGGTCGGCCCTGAACCAGCAGCAGATGCAGGGATTCTTGCTCGGCTGCGGGTTCGTCCAGGGCCGGAGCGGGATGCCGTAGTACTGACGGAAGGGGCAGACTGTCTCGTCGTAGCGCCAGCGGTTGGAGCGCAGCGTGCTTTGACGGCACACGGCCAGCGGCGGCAATTCGACGTCGAGCGTCGAGCCGTCGATGGTGCGGGTGAGCTTCGACTCGATGGATGCCCACGCGCCCTCGTCCAGCGACGGCAGCGGCGAGCCATATGCGGGGCGCGGAGTGCACTCCGGGAGCTGCGTGGAAGGCGGACAGCGCCCGGGCCCTCCCTTACAGGCTTGCACCAGTGCCTCGCAGAGCGAGACGCGGCGGATGACGCGGCGCGGGTCCGTGACGGCCCAGGGGCAGGGGGACCCGCCCAGGCAGAAGTCCGCGGGGGTGCCCAGGCTGACCGAGGCCTGACGTACCCGCTCCATCAGCTCGGGCCCGGACAGCTCGGGCCGGTAGCCCCAGAGGGTGGCGACCAGCCCGGACACCACCGCCGTGGACACGGACGTTCCCGTGAGGATGTCCGTGGGCACGAGCGCGCCGGTCGCGTCGACGTCGGTCGCCAGCGCGTGCGCGCCGGGTGCCGCCAGGCGCGGGCGCCCCCCGGGGCGGGTGCTCGCCAGCGGCGCGTCGTCCCCCCGCACTCCGCCCACCGCGTAGACCAGGGGCCGGTAGACAGTCGCCCCCGCTGGCGGAAGCGGGGGATACGCTCCCGTGCCCGAGTAGCCCAGGCCCTCGAAGGGCTCGCACTGCGCGAGCGCGGGTGCCGGCTTCTGCTCCCAGTCCGCGGGGTACATGGCGCCGAAGACCGGCTCCGGTCCGCCCGGATCATTCCCCGCAGCGGCGATGACCAGGCCCCCGCGGCAGACGGCATGGGTGATGGCGGCATGGACCGCGCGCACCGGAGCCGGCAGCTGCTCCACCAGGTCACCGCTGTAGGCGCCGCCGAAGCGCCCGTCCCACGCGAGGCTGAGGTTGACGACCAGGCGCGGCTGGGGCGTCGCCGTCTTCCCCGGCGGGACCTCCCCCGCGTTGTGGCCGCGCCACTCAGTCACCGCGGCGTGGATGGCCCGCGCCAGCTGCGTCTGTTCCCCGAAGTAGCCTCCATGCGCCAGGTCCCTCACGTTCGGCGTCACCTGTGGGAGCGCCAGGTGGTTGGCCACCTGGGCAATGCAGACGGGGCTTCCGTCCGGACAGCCCAGCTCGCGCACGACGCGGCCCATCGCATGACCATGACCGAGCCTGTCCTCCACCGCCTCGCCGTCGCTGTAGCGGTGGGGCGCGGAGTCCACAATGGCGACGCGCACCTCCGCGGGTTGAAACGTTCCGCCCGGGGGGAGGACCGCCAGCTGTCCCGTCTGCGCATGGAAGTCCGTGTGCAGCGTCTGCCAGGCGGCCTTGACGGTGGCGCTCGAGCCCATGGGGGCCACCACCTGACAGTCGCGGTCGAGCCGGAGGGCCCGCGCGCCCAGCCCCGACTTCAGCAGCGTCACCGCCTGCTGCGAGGGGAGGCCGCCCCCTGGAGTCTGCCAGTCGTACGAACAGAAGGGCGCGAGCCCGGGGGGCAGTGCCCACTGGCCCCGGCTGACCTCGAACAGCCGCGCCCCGGCCCACTGGCCTCCCTGGCCGGAAGGGCCCTGCGGACAGCTGTCGATGCCCTCCGCCAGGACGGCAATCCAACGGTTGCTCGGGCAGGCCGCGTCCTGGGGGATGGGAGGCGACACGGGGACGCAGGTGCCTCCCATCATGGGGCAGGGCGGCGCGCCGGCATCCAGGGCGAACGTACCCCGCGTCAGGGCCGGGCTCCCTCCCTCCTCGGGGCTTGCTCCCGAGGGCGCGCAGGCCGTGACTCCGACGGCCAGGATGCCGGCAACCAGAAAGCGGACGGACTTCATGTGAGTGTCTCCCGGAGGGGGTGAATCATGGAACGAGTGCGCGGAAGGCGGCCCAGTCCGACTCCGGCCGGCTGGCGCGAAGCTCGAGCTGGGCGCGGCGGAGCGCGTCCGGCAGCTCGGTGGAGGTGCCGGGTCCGCCCTCGCGGTAGAGCGCCCGCATCAGCTCCATGGCGTGCGCGTCATCCACCTCGCGCCACGCGGCCACGGCCCCCTGGGCGCCTGCGGCGAGGAAGGCCTGCGCCAGTTCCAGGCCCTCCACCGGGGAGTCCTGGGCCGCGCGAACCGTCTCACAGCCCGAGAGCACCACCCAGGAGGGCACGCGGCGCAGGGCCAGCACGTCCCCCACCAGCAGCCGCCCCTCGTGGAGGGGCATCGTGCTCTCCCACCCGCCGAGCCCGGCGAAGCGCCCATGCCCCGCGTAGTGGAAGAGCTCCGCGCGCTCGAGGGCTGCGCGAACCCCGGCGCCCGTCGCGGCGGGGCCCGACAGCATCTGGACGCGCCAGTCCCCCCGCAGCGCTTCGTCGACGCGCCGCGCCTCCTCACGCGCCTGGGGGAGGTTGCCCTCGGGGTCCGCGACGATGAGCGCGGTGCGCTCCCGGGCTCCGGCCCCGGCCAGCCTCGACTCCGATCTCGCCAGGTCCAGCGCGTAGGCCACCGGACGCCCCGCGACCAGTGCGTCCCCGTTGAAGGGCAGGGCGTGGAAGTCCACGGCGCGAAGCACGCCGTAGGGCACCAGGGTGACGCGCCTCGCCGCGGCCAGCTCCGCGTGAAAGGGCTCCAGCAGGGTGGCGGCCAGCGTCGCGGGTGGAGCGCCGGGGGAGACGGGCTCGAGGAAGCGGGCCGTCACGCCGCGGTCGTCGGCCGCGAAGCCGACCCAGCCTCGCGGTGCCGGGTAGTAGACGAGCCACAGCTCACCGGGCACGGGGCGGGCGCGCGCGCCCCGCGAGGGGCTCACTGCGGAGGCAGGCGCCAGCAGGGAGAACGCCTCCTCCAGGAGCGCCCGCAGTCGCTCCTCGCGCAGCCGCCGGGCCTGGCGGACCTCCGCGAGACGGGCCGCGGAGAGCCGCCAGTCCCGCGCGGCCTCTTCATCCAGCGCCTCGCGCTCCTGGCGGTAGGCCGAGAGGGCGCTGTCCCACCGGGCGCGCTCCGCCGACGGGAGGTGCGTCACCCGGCCGGACAGCCGCACGGCCTCGAGTACCCGCGCCCGCGCGCGCCGCGCCACTTCCAGGGCCTCCTCGACGTGTCCCGCTTTCACCGCGAGCGTCACGTACGCGCGGCTGCCGCGCTCGCGCTCGCGCAGGAAGACGTGCCTGCCCTCCATCAGCGGCACCCGCAGGGCCTCGCCGTCCAGCAGGTCCTCGGCCTGGGCATAGGTCGCGAGCGCCGCGCGCACGTCCCCGAGCTGCTCCGCCGCCCGGGCCCGGCCGAACGCCGCGCGCCAGCGGGCCTCGGGTGACGCCGACGCCTCGGCCAGCTCCGCCAGTCGCGCGAAGCGGTGCCGTGCCTGGCGCGCGTGCCCCGCCGCCAGGAGGATGCGGCCCTCGAGGTCCAGCCACCACAGGGCGAGGCGTGCTCCCGGCTCCGGGCGCGCGCGGCGGGCCTCGCGCAGCCGGGCCGCCGCGGCCTCGGCGCGCCCCGCATGCAGCTCCGCCAGCGCCAGATTCACGAGGACATTGGCCTCATCATCGGGGCTGGCACACACGCCGCGGTAGAGCGCGAGCGCCTCCTCCAGCGGGGGCTCCGGCTCGCCCCGGGGCGGGCCCCCGGCTTCCCGCGCGAGCAGCAGTCCCCAGCCGATGTTGGTGAGCAGGTCCGCCTTTTCACAGTCGGAGTCCCCGGTCTCCGCACGCAGCACCTCCAGCAGCGCGAGGGACTCGGCGTCGCGGCCGAGGGACTGGAGCGTCGTCGCCAGCACCTGCTGCACCGCCCGTTGCATGCGCCCGATGCCCAGCCGCTCCGCGAGCAGCGCCGCCTCGGTGAAGTGCCTGAGCGCGGTGCCGGGGTCCCCCGACTCGAGGGCCAGCAGCCCCTCGTGATAGGCCACATGGGCGCTCCCCTCGGGATGGCTTCCCTCCAGGGGGCCCAGCGCGCCGAGCACCTCGCGCGCCTCGGTGAAGCGGCGCCCATGGTGGATGAGCGTATAGGTGAGGACCATCGCGTCGCTGGTCTCGTCCGAGCGGCGCTGCGCGTCGCGGTGGAGCTTCAGCGTCTCCCTCAGCAGCGCGACTGCCTCCTCGGAATGGCCCAGCGACAGCTCGACGCGGGCCAGGAGGCTCCTCGCCCGTGCGCGAGCGACGTCCGGGAGCGCCGGGGCCTCCTCGCGCAGCAGTCGCGCCGCCTCGTCGGCCTTCCCCTCCATGCGCAGCGCCGTCGCGCGCTGGAGGAGTGGCACCGGCTCCGTCTCCCGCACCGGCAGCCGCCACACTGCCGGGCCCCCCGGTAGCGCCACCTCCAGCACCACCTCCGTGGCTCCGGCTGGCACGACGAAGGTGCAGGCACGCCCGCCCGGCGCCTCCCGCTCCTCCACGGGAAGCCGGGCCCCACCCGCCGAGACAGCCAGTGCCACCCGCGCGGGAAGCTCCACCCAGAGCCGCAGGCGGCGGTCCCCGGGGAGCTCACATACCGGTCCACCGATGACGGCGGCGCAGCCGGCGAACCCGACGCGCAGCGACTGCGTCGGAGGGGGAGGGGGAAGTGCGGCGGGCGCCTGCCGTTGGCACTGGCAGGCCCCGCTGGTGAGCACGAGCGCCAGGGCCAGCAGCAGCGCGGCCCGCCTCATGGGCGGTCCACGAGCAGGAACTTCCGGGTGAGCAGCCTCCAGGTGCCCGCCTCCGGTGCGCGGCCCTCCTCGACCCGGGCGAGCACCTCGCCCGGGGCCTCCGGGAGCGTCCCGGGGCGCCCCACGGCGATGGCCAGGGTCCACTCGCCCGGCGGAAGGGGGAGCAGCGCCTCCACCGGACCGCGAATGCGCACCGCGCCTTCCGGAGAGCGCTCCAGGAGCGGTGACCAGGCCCTCGCCTCGCCCGACCGCAGGAGGAAGGCGCGTACCTCCACGGGCCCTTCCACCGCCTGCTCCGGGCGTAGGAGCACGTCGAGCCGCGAGCCGGGGCCCAGGCGTGGCACCTCCGGCTCCGTCGCCCCCGCGCGCACCGCCTGCTCGCTGGAGACCGACAGGGTATAGCCCGGCAGCGGCGGGGCCTCTCGGGGGAGGGCAAGCAGGAGGACCGCGGCGGCCGCGGCCAGGGCCGCCACGGCCGGCGCGAGCCTCCGCCAGCGAGACCTGGGGGCGGGTGGGGCGGAGCGGGCGGGAGGCGCCGCTTCCCGGGCCGGCTCCGCCGCGAGCTCCCGCTCCAGCCGCGTGGCGATGCCCTCCCGCGCCGCCGCATCCAGCGGACGGAGGGCCTCGTAGGCCTCCGCGGCGGAGGGGTCCTCCGCGGCAAGCCGCTCCAGCTCCCGTCGCTCGTCTTCCGAGAGCGTCCCCTCCGTGAGTGACTCCCAGCGCTCGTCGCGTGACTCGGCGCGCTGGCGCTCCCGCGCCACGCGGCCCAGCTCCAGGAGAAGTTTGTCGCTCATGGGAAGTCACTCACTTTGCGTATTTGCGGCGGGCCGTGCGGATCTGACAAGAGCTCCGCGCCGAGCCGGCGGCTCAGCTTCCCCAGCCGGCTCTGCCAGGCGTAGACGGCCTCCCGGCTCATCCTCATCTGCTCGCAGACCTCGGGCACCGTGCGCTGCTGGATGAAGATGAGCTCGAAGAGGGAGAGGCCCAGCGGGCTGAGCTCCTCGCGCAGGCGGTCCAGGAGGGCCTCCAGCATCTGCTGGGACTCCAGCCGCAGCTCCACGCCCGAGTGGTCCTCGGGGGTGTCGAGCTCCTCCATCAGCGTGGGGTCCTCCGTCCAGGGACTGCGCCGCGCCGTCCGGAGGATGGAGGCCACCTGCCGCTCGGCGACGAAGCCGACGAAGCTGGCCAGCGTCAGGCCGCGCTCGGGCTTCCACGCCCGCAGCGCCTTGCCCTGCTCGGCGAAGAGGGCGGCGAACACGTCCTGCGTCAGGTCCGCCACTTCCTGGCGGATGTTCCGCCCGCTCGCTGCCACGGCCCGGCGCAGCAGGGCTCGCGCCACGCGGGCCTGGATGACGGGGGTGAGCGCATCCACCAGCGCGCGCAGCGCCTCGCCATCCCGGGCGAGCGCGCGTTCCACCAGCTCCGAGGTTCCCTCCGTTACGCCGCGAGTCATTTAAGTCCGAGGACTCTAGAGGTGCCGCCGCGCGGGTGTCCACCCGCCGTGCCGGGGGCGGAAGAATTCCGTTTCTCGCAATGGCTTGTCAGATATTCCAAAGCCGCCGCGAAAAGCCTCATGCACTCGCAAGGAGGCTTCATTGTCCGTTGACTCGTCACACGTTCATCGCCGTTCCGTCCGCACGCCGGTTGCCCTGTCTCTCATCGCCGGTCTCGTCGGGTTCTCCGCCCCAGCGGAGGCCGCCGACGAGCGCGACATCGTCCAGAGCCCCATCGTCTTCCCGTGGAACACCGTGGTGAAGGTGAAGCTCGGCCCGTTGGGTGGAGGCCGCGGCAGCGGCGGGCTCATCGCGGGCTGCACCATCCTGACCAACGGGCACGTGGTCTGGAATGGCCAGACAGGCACCTGGCGTGAGGTCGCGTCGGTCCATCCCGGCAGCTACTACAGCGAGGTGCAGGGCAGCAGCGTCGACCCCTATGGGAGCAAGGTGGACTCGGGGCGCGCCACCAACACGAAGTGGATTGCCACGCTGGACAGCAAGTACGACTACGGCGCCATCTTCGTGTCGAGCTCGTTCGCCGGCATGGGCATCAACACCTATATCCCCGTCGCGTTCGAGGAGGAGCCCGGCTTCATCAACCTGTCGGGCTATCCGTCCGAGTCGCTGCCGCTCGCGGGGGTCGGCGTCAACCAGGAGCAGTGGCGCGGGTTCGGCGACGTCGGCCTCTACGAGTCGCGCAGGATGTACTACGACGCGACCTCGACGGGAGGCGCCAGCGGCAGCCCCGTCTGGGTCTACTACAGCAGCACGAACGAGCGGTACATCGTCGGAGTCAACCGGGGGCACAGCGCCGCCTGGGATGGAATCGGCGTTCGCATGGTCTCCCAGAACCAGAACGTCGTCGAAGGCTGGATGAACAGGCTGTGCTTCATCGGGCCCGGAGTGCCGGGCGCCGGTCAGCCGTTGCCGCGGTTGTCGTTGAGCGCGCTGCTGCAGACTCGGAAGACGGTGCTGGGCGCCCCCATCCCGCTGCATCCGCCGGGGTACTTCCGCGTGGTGAGCCCGCCGAGCAACCGCGATGGCCTCATCCCGAAGCGTGAGGTCCTGCAGATCATCGAGGGCACGTACTACCGCTGGCAGGAGTTCCACGCGCCGGGTGACGCCGTCCACGGGGCGGTGGAGGGAGACCCGGATGGGCAGCTCGCGCCCACCCGCTTCGTCCACCTCGTGGCCCCGGAGAATCGCTGGCTCACGGCCGAGGAGGCCTCGGTGGTCCTCTCGGCGTCGCTCCTCTGGATGAAGTCCGCGCAGCCGACGAACCCGGTCCTCGACCCGTCGTCTTCGCAGGTCCAGGCCGTGCAGCCTCCCGCGCCGCTTCAGGTCAACGACGATCCCACCCAGCCGGAAGTCGGGGTCCAGAGCTCGAACTGACGCGCTCGAGTGCGCGGTGGATGACCGGGAGGAGGTCTGTTGAACCGAGCGCGTCCAGGGCCAGCTCCCACCGGCCCTCGGCGCAGAGGCCACTCAGGCCTCCGTCCTCATACGCTTGCCGGGCCGCGGTCCTCAGCGCTTCGCGTACCGCCTCGGCGACCGCGCGCCCTGCCTCGTCACAGCGTTTGCAATCGAGCTCGACTCCCAGCCGGCTGCGCCTCCCTTCCTCCGTGAGGATCCAGGGGCGCACCACCCAGGGCGGGTCATGGCGCATGTGCTGCCGGTGGCCACATTCGAGGTCGGCGACCCAGTGCTCTTCCTGGTCGCGATGGAAGCCTGTGATTTTCTGGTTCATCGGTTCACCATGACAGTGTTCAGTCGAGCCCCCAGCCGAGCAAGGCCACGTCCTGTCCCCATGGCGCAACCAGCTGAACGCCCACTGACAGCGCCCCGAGCGGACGGGGGAGGCACAGCGTCGGCGCGCCCAGCAGACTCCACTGCGCGGTGATGCGCAGCACCGCGCGCCGCACCGGCAGCGCTCCTTCAGCGACGCTGACTTCTTCCTGCTCGAATCGTGGCGCCACGTCCGGCACCGCGGGGCCGAGCAGGACGTCCACCTCGCTGAACAGCGCTTCCAAGCGCGTGCGGTACGCCTCCCGCCTGGCGCGCGCGGCGGCCACGTCCGCTTCGCTCAGCGCCGCGCCCGCGCGCAGGTTCGCTTCCGTGGCGGCGATGAAGCCTGGCGCTTCGCTCGTCAAGGCCCGCGCATGCACGGCCGCTGCCTCGCTCAGCACGATGGGGGTGTACGCATCCATGACGTCGGGGAAGGACACCTTTGTGACTCGCGCCCCCAGCGCCGCCAACCTCGCCGCGTCCGCCTCCACCACGGCCCAGACATCCGGGGTGACCCAGGCGGAGACGTCCCACACGCCCACGCGGACGCCGGCCCATTCACGCGGAGTCACGGCCTCGCCCGACAGGGCGCTGTGGACGCGCGCCACCCCGCGCACGTCCCGCGCGAGCGGGCCCGTGTGGTCGCAGGTGTCGCTCAGCGGCAGCACACCCTCGGTGGGCCACGCGGTGTTGCCTTTCGTGGGCTTGAAGCCCACCACGCCGCACCACGCCGCTGGCACGCGGATGCTGCCACCCGTGTCCGTGCCGAGCGCGAAGTCCACCTCGCCCGTCGCGACGCTCACGGCCGCACCGCCGCTGGAGCCACCCGCCACACGTGCGGGGTCCAGCGGGTTGCGCGTCCCGCCGAAGGCGTTGGCGCCGGTGATGCCGAGTGCCACCTCGTGCAGGTGCGTCTTGCCGAGGAGCGTCGCCCCGAGCCCCAGGAGGCGGGCCACGAGCGGACTGTCACCCACCTCGGGAAGGACGGCCCGTGAGCTGCCCCGGAGCGGCCAGCCCGGCACCCCGTACAGGTCCTTCGCGCTGAACGTCAGGCCCGCGAGTGGCCCTTCCGCCATGCCTCGAAGGGGAGCATCCGGGCGGTACGCCCATGCCCCGTGAGGATCCATCGTCATGCCCGGAGTGTACCGGACGCGGGGAGGGATGCCGCGCCCCGAAGTCACATTCCCGGGCTCGTCGACAGCTTGCATCGGAGCGCGTCCTCGCTGAGCATCGGTCCGTGTCTCCGCGCCCCTCCGAGTCGTCCCGCTGCTCGTACTCCTCCCGGGTGGGACGTTCTTGAGCGCGAGCACCGGTGCTCCACCGCCTCGCGTCCTGGCCGACGTCTTCGCACGCACGCGCATCCATGATGGGGCGCTCGTGCTCGGCGCCGCGCTGTTCACCGCGTTGCTCGCGCAGGTCGCCATCGCGGTGCCGGGCTCCCCTGTGCCCATCACCGGCCAGACGCTCGCGGTCGTCCTCACGGCCGCGGCGCTCGGGCCCGTGCGGGGCACGGCCGGGCAGCTCGCCTACGTCCTGCTCGGCGCGGTGGGACTGCCGTTCTACTCCAAGGGGGCCAGCGGCTGGGCCCAGGTGCTCGGGCCGACGGGCGGCTACCTGGTGGGCTTCATCCCCGCGGCCTTCCTCGTGGGGCTCGCGGCGCGGCAGGGCTTCGACAGGCTGCCGTGGAAGGCGATCCCGCTCTTCCTCGTGGGCCAGCTCGTCATCCTGGCCATCGGCGTGACCTGGCTCAGCGTGGTGGTCCCACTCGACCTCTCCACGGCCCTCCACAAGGGCTTCCTGCCCTTCCTCCCCGGTGGGTTGCTCAAGGCCGCCATCGCCGGCCTGTGGATGCCTCTCGCCTGGAGGCTCGTACGGCTTCGCGAGCCCTGAAGGTGCGCCTGCCCCGGTCCGGCTGTGGCCGTCAGGGAATGAGGAAGAAGGACTCCTGCCGGGGCACGAAGAGCTTCCAGCCCTCGTCGGAGAGCCAGGCCGGATCCTCCTGCATCACCTGGACCTTCTGACCTCCCCATTCGGGCACGGCCGTCGTCGTCTTCAGCTCGATGGCGATGTACGAGCCCTTTCGCAGTCTCGGCGGGTCTGGCCGCCTCGCGCTCCCTTCGTCGATGTCCGCGCCCAGGGCATGCCCGTGGTTGCCCAGGGGATGGCAATAGATTCGCGCTTCGATGCCCTGCGCACGCATCTCCGCCATGGCCGCCTCGTGGACCTCGGAGACAGGCCGCTCGGGCTTGGAGGCGCGCAGCATCAGCGCGTCCTGCAGGGCATGGGTGTTGGCCAGCGCCAGCTTCAGCCCCTCGGGGACATCCTCCTCGTCTTCGCGAAGGAGGTAGGCCATCCGCTGGAAGTCGCTGTGCAGCCCCATGTAGCTGATTCCAAAGTCCAGATGCACGAGGTCTCCCCGCTGGAGGACCGTCTCGTCCTTCACCGCCTTCAGGAAGCCCATGTTCATGTCCGGGACGAGCCCCTGACGCTGCACCCTCACGTCCGGCTGGAACCACATCCCGAGGCCCAGTCCCCCGACACGGTCATAGAGCCAGCCGCGCAGGTCCTTCACAGTCGTCCTGCCAGGGACAATCACCTCCGGCGAGAGCACCTGGCGGCCCAACTTCTCCGTGAGCACGACCAGGTTCTGGTAGTGCTCGAACTCCCCAGGCAGGCGCGTGTCCAGGTACTCCGTGATGAGCGGCTCCGCGCTCACGAAGCGCTGCTCCGCCTCGGGCCCCATCGCGTCGACGAGGAAGGCATGGCCCGCGCGCGTCAGGCTCCGAGTCACGCCGCGCTTCCCATTCATGCTCAGGCCAATGGTGCGTAGCTGGTACTGGAGGAACAGCTCGGACAGGGCCAGTCCCGCGCCGTAGCGCATGGGGGGCACCTCGAAGAACTTCTCGACGTGCTCCTCGGACTGGAGCGGCAGCGCGAACTTCTTCAGGCCCTGATCGCCCGCGTCGATGAAGACGAAGAGGTCCCAGGAGCTGGCGTAGGGCCGTGGCGGTGCCACGTACTGGGTCAGCGGATCGTCGTGGAACTCCTCGTTCACGATGATCCACATGCCCATGCCGTGGTTCCGCATCATGGGAAGCAGCAGCGCATGGCGCTCGGCGAGCCACGCCTCCCGCACCTCGATCTGCCTGGACCAGGGAAGGAGTCTGGACTCGGGAGTCTGCTGGGGCGGGGCAGGTCGACACGCCAGCCCGAGTATGAGGCCCAGGGCCAGTAGGACTCCACGCATCATCGCTCCATCCTCCAGGTCCGTGTCTCGTGAGGCTATCAGCGGGGTCGGGCTCCCCCAAGCGAGGCCGTAGCGGGCAGGTGGCGCGGCCCCAACTCATTCCCGTGCAAGCGAGCTGCTCGCGGTCCGTAACGCCTGGGTACCCTCATTGAAAGAGCCCCATGCGTTCTGTTTTCTTCGACGGTCAGCGCCACTGGCGCAGCGGGTGGAAGGCCGTCGGCTTCCTGCTCCTCACGATTGTGCTCACCGGCCCACTGCTTGCCGGGCACCGGTTCCTGCCGGCGGAGGCGCGGTTCTTCGTGCCGGGTTCCTGGGTGGCCTTCTTCGGCGTCCTGCTCTCCACGGCCATCTGTGTGCGGCTCGAGCGCCGCGGCGGCAGCAGCGTCGGGCTCCGGATGGACCTGCGCTTCGCACGGCACCTCGCGGGTGGCATCGCCGCGGGCGTGGCGCTGGTGGGGGTGGGGACCGCCATTGTCTGGCTTGCCGGTGGCTTTCACTTCGTGCGCGTGCCGGAGGCGCAGGTGGGACTGCTCCTGCGCAGCGCGCTGGTCATGCTGGGGGTAGGTCTGTCCGAGGAGCTGGCGTTCCACGGCTATGCCTTTCAGCGGCTCACCCAGGGAATCGGGCCCGTGAAGGCGCAGCTGGTCATGGCCACGATCTTCGCGCTCGGCCATCCCGTGGGCGATGTCCCGGGAAGCGGCAGGGTCTGGGCCCTGGTGAACGTGTTCGTGGCGGCACTGGTCTTCGGCCTCTGCTTCATGCGGACGGGAAGCCTCGCGCTGCCGGTGGGTCTGCACATGGGCTGGAACTGGGCCATGGGCGCCCTTGGCGTCGCGGTGAGTGGCGTGGAGTCCAAGGGCTGGTGGGCGCCGGTCCAGCACGCCGGGAAGGAGTGGCTCACCGGCGGCAGCTACGGGCTGGAGGCTTCGCCCGTGGACTTCGGGGTCCTCGTCGCCGCGGCGCTCGTGCTGCTTCGCTGGAAGGCGCGACCCGCGGCGGAGCACCCCGGGTTGCCGGAGGCTCCGCTGCTTGCCGCTTCAACGGTCAGGTGACGCCAGGTACCAGGCTGCCACGCTCAGAGCGGCTCCCAGCCGTTCTCGGTGCAATAGCCGACGAACTCGTCGGTTCCGTAAAAGGAGTAGGTACCCTCGAGATGGTATTGCACGTAGTGCAGGCCGCAGCTGGGATAGATGTGCCCGACCACCGTCGTGTAGGTGGCGTCGCTGTAGAGCGTCGTCACGTAAGCGGCTTCCCGGTAGCCGGCGCTGGCCGGGCTGGCGCTCAGGAAGACGGCCGCGACAGCGAGAGAGGACAAGATCCGCTTTGCCATTGGTTCCTCCACGGTTTGATTGGATACCCACCTGTTCGTGCGAGAGGGTTTATCGCCCACCGGCACGAGTCGTGAGTAGAGCCGAGTAGGAAGAGCAAATCTAGCGCATGGGAGAAATGCAGCGCCCAATCGGGCAGGCTCAGTTCGCGGGACCCGAGGTGGCGGGGCGCGGGGGTGGGTAGGCGGGCACAAAACACCCGTCCTTGTACACGTAGCCGTTCTCTTCACAGTCCTTCTGGGACCAGTCCAGCTTCAGCCAGCAGCTGCCCTGGAGGGGAACCTGCCCTTTGCGTGGACAGCGGCCGCGGGGGTCTGGCCGCTGCTGTCCCGGGAAGGGCTTGAGTGGCATGTCCACGGCGATGGTTGACCACGCGAACGGGGCGATGGATGACGGCACCGGCTCCATCAGCGCGGAGTCACCGACAGCGACAGCGCCGCCATCCAGCGCCTCTCCTTGCGCTGAAGCTCGGACCTCCGCGGGCGCGTCTCCGGCCGACATGCTCAGCATCCACCCGGCCAGAGTAAGTGCCACTCCCAGGCTTGCCGCCGCGACCCACGGACTCCAACCCGTACGACGCGCCGGGGACGCGACGCGCGGGCGAGATGTCCACGCGTCCTCGGACTCAGGCGCTGGCCGGACGAAGAGGGACGCATCCGCCTCCGGACCCGCATGGCGAGCGGCCCGCTCCAGCGCCACCGCGAGCTCACGGGCGCTACCGCGCGTCTCGGGGGTGGGGGAGAGCATTCGTGAAACGAGGGCGCTCAGCTCCGCGCAGCAGCGTTCGTTGAGCGCTCCCGGAGGACGAGGTCCATTCCCGGCCAGGAGCCAGAGCCGAGCGCCGTCATCCGCGGTTGCAAGCGAAGGGGGGTACTCCCCTGTCATCAGTCGGTAGGCGGTGACGCCCAGCGCGAAGACATCATCCGCCGGCCCGGGGGCGTAGGGCACGGCCACGTCCCTGTCAGGGTCAAGCACGTACCGCCACGCCTCCGGCGAGCGGTACTCCGGAGTGCCGGGAGGAAACGGCGGCGAGGTCAGCGGGGTGGCGCCCAGGTAGTTCCCGGAACCAAAGTCGGTGAGGAAGACGTGGCCGTCGGAATGCCGCACCAACACGTTGTCACCTTTGACGTCCCTGTGGACGCCGCCCGCTGAATGGGTGGCCTCGAGGGCGCGCGCCAGGGTGGCGAGGAGCCGGAGCAGCTGACGGGAAGAGGGCAGGTGCGCTTGCGCCCAGATGTACAGGGACGCGCCCTGCACGAACTCCATGGCGAGGTAGGGGTAGCGCGCGCCGGCCGCGTCCTTCCAGTGCCCCGAGTCCAGGAGGCGAGGGACGGCCGGGTGGCATAGGCGGGAGAGGAGCTCTCCTTCTCGCTTGAAGCGCGCATCGCGAGGGTAGAGGGCCAGCTTGAGGGCCACGGGCCCTGGCGTTTCCTGCTCGGGGCCCACGGCAAGGTAGACGGCGCCGTAGGTGCCCATGCCCAGCCGGTTCACCACGCGCCACGGCCCGACCTGGGTGCCCGGAGGAAGGCGTGCCGGATTCAGGTAGCCACCTGCCATGAGGTTCCTCGCGGAGAAGGGATGCGGTGCACCCGCCATCGAGGAGACTACTCGCGGAGTAGGCCTGTGTCTGCGCGACGGTGGGCGACCCGGGCGCTGCGCCGCGAAGCACCCACGGTGATCTACGACCCGGGGCGATTCCCTGAGAAGCCCCCACGGTGGGCCCACAACCCGGGGCGGGGGCACTGCCACGTGAGGCACCCCACGGTGGGCCCACAACCCGGGGCGGGGGCACTGCCGCGTGAGGCACCCCGCGGTGGGTCCACAACCCGGGGCGTTGCCGTGTGAGGCCCCCCTGTCAGACCCACCCGGTAGACAGGTGCAGGCGGAAGGAACGTTCATACCGCGGAGGCTCCTCCCCCGAGGGGGAGGGCGAAGCGGAGGGGCGGCTCGTTCACGGCAGTCAGTCGCCCGAGGGAAGGGAAGGGGATGGGGATGGGGATTCTGGAGATGATGCACGCCGAGTCCATGCGCGAGGCGGCGGCGTTGCTGGCGTGGCGGGGGTACGACAACGTGCAGGCCTCGGGGCTGGCCCAGGCCATGCGGATGTCGGTGGGCACGCTGTACCGGCGCTACGGCAGCAAGCTGGGCCTGGCCCTGGCCGTGCGCGACTTCACCGAGAAGGAGCTCAGCTACCAGGCGGAAGTCGCCTTCATGTTGAGCCACGGCAGGCCGGGCGTGAGCTTCGGCCAGGCCTTCCACGCTTTCTGGTGGGAGCTGGCCCGGTGGGCGCTGGCGCAGCCGGACTTGTTCGGCTTCACCTTCCTGCACTGGCACGCGCGGGAGTATGGGCCGCGCTCGCCGCCCGCTCCCGGGCCTCGGGCGGCTGGAGCGCTCATCTCGCGACAGTCGTACGGCGGGGCGACGCGGGCGCTGGTGCGCGAGGTGCTGGAGAAGGGCGAGCGCGACGGGGCGCTCGTCCCCGGCTGCGTCCGGCTGGGCGAGGGGTTGGTGTGGGGCGCGCTGGTAGACTTGGCGCGCACGGCGGCCCAGAACGGCGAGCAGGTAGGCGAAGCCGAGGTGCTCGCGTCGGCGCGGGCCCTCTGGCGAGCCCTGGTGCGCGAACAAGACGCCGGGCCTCGCGGTACGGGCACGCCATCCCCTGGCGAAGACTCCGGCCCCCGAGGCGCTGGCACTCCTTTCGCCAGGTTGGGCGTCCCAGAAGGAGGCCGAGCCGCTGAGGTGGCAGCCTCCCAACGGGCGACCCGAGAGCGTGGTTCAAGAAGGGCGAAAGTCGAGTCAGAGCGCGTAGAGGTAGACCACCAGGTCCCGCTTCTCGGCGTCGGTGAGCTGGGTGCCCAGCACCAGGTTGAAGTACTCCACCGTGTCATCGAGCGTGAGCAGCCGGTCGTCGTGGAGGTAGGGCGGGCTCTCCTTGATGCCACGCAGCGGGAAGGTCTTGATGGGCCCGTCCATCGCCGCCATCCGGCCGCTGACGAGCACCGGCTCGTAGAAGCGCTCCACCTTCAGGTCGTGCATCAGGTTGTCGCTGAAGAGCGGAGGCGGGTGGCACTCCGCGCAGCGGCCCCTGCCGAAGAAGACCTTCTCTCCGCTCAACTCCTGCTCGCTGGCCAGCGCCGGGACGAGCCGTCCGAAGACGTCCAGCTTCGGGGCCGGGGGGAAGTTGAGCAGCTCCTGGAACTCGGCCATGTCCTGCACCTGCCCGCCGCGCTCGAGGATGTTCTGTCCCTTCTTCGTCGCGATGACCGGGTCGCCGTCGAAGTAGGCGGCGCGCTGCTCGAACTCGGTGAAGTCCTCCACCGTCTTGAGCGCGCGCTGGGAGCCGAAGAGGCGCTGGTTGTGCACGCCGCGCAGGGTCGGCGTGTCGATGCGCTTGCGGAAGGGCTGCGGGCGGATGTCTCCCACCAGGTGGGTGGACGCGTTGGTGTGGCCGTTGGCGTGACAGTCGAAGCAGGAGACGCCCCCGCTGGGCTTCACGCTGCGTCGATCATGGGTCAGGTTGAACTGCTGCTGGGGAAACTGCGTCACCAGCAGCCGCAGCCCGTTGAGCTGCTTGGGGTTGAGGATGCCGTTGAAGAGCCGGTAGAAGGTCTGGTTGGTCACCAGCTCGCCCTTCGACACGTCACCGAGGTCCGGGCGAGTGGTGAGGAAGATGGCCGGCGGGAACTCGGGCAGGAAGTGGTCGGCGAGGTCGAACTCGACGTCGAACCGCTCCAGGTCGCGTCCCTCCTGGCGGCGGATTTCCTGGATGTGGAAGTTCGGGAACACCATCCCGCCCTCCTCGTGGAAGGGGTGCGGCAGGGGCAGGAAGCCCCGGGGCCACAGCCCCTTCTGGCGAAGCTCCGCGGGGGCCATTCGCGCCAATTGCTCCCATGTGGCTCCCTGGGGAAGCTTCACCCGCACGCCGACCTGCACCGGCTTGCCGCGCGTCATGGTGACGGCCTTCAAGGGCCTGTTGGCCAGGTCGTAGCGCTCCTGCAGCAGGGCGCGCTGGCGCTGCATCATCTTGGGCTTCGCCGCGACCCCGCGCTTGTGGATGTCCTCGAAGCTGGCGTCGTTGTCGACCGGGATGTAGCTCGACTCCGCTCTCAGGGGGACGGGGAGCGGCGCCTGGCTCTTCGACTTGCCCTGGGTGGGCGCCTGCGCCGCCGCGCCGAAGGCGAGGATGACCACCGCTGCCGCGCCCAATACGACACCGGCTACCCGTCTTGCGCTCATCGTGCCTCCCATGCCGGGCACTCGGAGCAGCGCGCCAGCGGACGGCCAATGGACATAGAGAAGGGAAGCTCCGGCCGGGTAGGTACCCGGGGGCAGGTCTGTTGTCCGCCGGATGCCGGGCGCCTGGAGGGTCCGGTGACTGACGGCTACACTGGGGCCCCCTCGCTTCCCGGACTGCCCCATGTTCGCCCTGCGCTCCGCCCTGTCCCTCTCCCTGTGCACCGCGCTTGGCCTCGTCGCCACGCTGGCCCACGCCCAGCCCGCGCGGGAGGACGCCGCGCGCCTGGAGCGCGCCCGCGGGCTGCTGCGCCAGGTTCCCCTCATCGACGGGCACAATGACCTGCCCTGGCAGTTTCGCGAGCGCGTGGGCAACCGGCTCGCCGCGCTCGACCTCGCCCAGGACGGCCGCAAGCTCGAGCCGCCGCTGCACACCGACCTGCGCCGCCTGCGCGAGGGCGGGGTAGGGGGCGTGTTCTGGAGCGTCTACGTCCCGGCGGACCTCGAGAGTGGCGCGGCAATCCAGGCCACGCTCGAGCAGATCGACGTGGTGCACCGCCTCGTGGAGCGCTACCCCAAGCAGCTCTCGCTCGCGCTGACGGCGGACGACGTGGAGCGTGAGCACCGCGCGGGCCGGGTCGCCTCGCTCATCGGCATGGAGGGGGGACACTCCATTGGCGGCTCGCTGGCGGTGCTGCGCCAGATGCACCGCGTCGGCGCGCGCTACCTCACCCTCACGCACTCCAAGAACGTGCCCTGGGCGGAGTCCGCCACCGATGCGCCCATGGCCACCCCCCTCACCGAGCAGGGCCGCGCGGTGGTGCGCGAGATGAACCGGCTGGGGATGCTGGTGGACCTCTCGCACGTGTCCGCGCGCACGATGAACGCGGTGCTGGACGTCACGCAGGCGCCCGTCATCTTCTCCCACTCCTCGGCGTTCGCGCTCGACCCGCACCCGCGCAACGTCCCCGACGAGGTGCTGCGACGGCTGCCGAAGAATGGCGGCCTGGTGATGGTGACCTTTGTCCCTGGCTTCATCTCCGATGCGGTGCGCAAGCACTACGCCGAGGAGAGCGCCGCCGGCGAGCGCTTCAAGGCGCTGCATCCCGGCAACCCTGAAGCGGGGAAGGCCGCCTTCGAGGCGTGGCGTGCGGCGAACCCCGCGCCCCGCGCGACGCTGGCCCAGGTGGCGGACCACATCGACCATGTGCGCAAGGTCGCCGGCATCGACTCGGTGGGGCTGGGCTCGGACTTCGACGGCATCTCCACGACCATCCAGGGGCTCGAGGGCGTGGAGACCTACCCCGCGCTGCTCGCGGAGCTGCTGCGCCGCGGCTACTCGGATGAGGACGTTCGCAAGGTGGCCGGGAAGAACCTGCTGCGCGTGATGCGCCAGGCGGAGGCCACGGCGAGGCGCCTGCAGAAGGAGCGGCTCGCGGAGGATCCGCTCGTCGAGGCGGAGAAGCCCGTGGCCGGAGCCACGAAGTAGGGGAGGGGGCCGTTCAGGGGCGACGAACGAGGGGCGCCGCGTCCTCCGGGGCGAGCGCCAGGGCGGCCTCGACGAGCGGCTGGGGCGCCTCTCCCCGGCGCGTCACGGCGTAGATGGGGAAGTCCGCTCGCGGGCGCAGGAGCGGCCGGGCGACGACGCCCCGCTCGCGCGGCCCCGAGGGCTGGAATGACGGGACGATGGAGTACCCGAGCCCCGCCGCCACGAAGCCGAGGATGGTCTCCGCGGACTCGGCCGAGTACAGCCGCTGCGGGTGGACGCCGTGCAGGGCCAGCGCGCGGAGCTGCAGGTCCAGCAGGTACCGGTCCGTGCTGTAGCCGATGAAGGGCTCCTCCGCGAGCTGGTCCGGAGCGACTGTCTTCATCCGCGCCCGTGGGTGCGACGCGGGCAGCACGAGGAACCCACGCACCGTGCCGATGCGGCGGGCCTCCATGTCCCCGGGCACCTCGGGCAGGTGGTCCACCAGCAGGTCCGTCTCCCCCAGCCGCAGCAGCGCCAGGTCCGGCGTCTTCGCCTCGGACAGGCGCACCTGGATGTCCGGCCGGGCGCGCCGCAGCCGCAGCAGCCAGGGGGGCAGCAGGTGGCGCAGCACCAGGTTCGAGGCGTGCATCCGCAGCGTGCCTCCCTGCTCGCCCGTGCGCAGCGAGCTCGCGACGGCGGGTAGCCGCTCCATGAACGGCGCCACGAAGTCATGCAGCGCGCGCCCCGCGCTGGTGAGCACCACCTGGTCCCGTCCGGTGCGCTCGAAGAGCGTCACGCCCAGCTCCTCGCTCAGTCGCTGCACCTGCCGGTACACGCCGGGCTGTGTAATCGGGTAGGGGAACGCGCGGGCCGCACGCGAGTACCCGCCCGTGCGCGCCACCCAGTAGAAGCCCTCGAGCCGCTGGAGTCGAATCATGACTCACCGTCATAGAAGAGCGGACCTCTAATTCCCAGTCAGCCGGTGAATGCCGGAGCAGAGTCCTCCGTGTGTTCACGCGAGCGGACACCACGAAGGTGCCCCGCCATCGAGGCCTCCCGCGCGGAGGCCCGGAGAAAACACATGCACGGGAAGAGAATGGGGACCTTGCTCGGTCTCATGGGCGCGGTGTGGCTGGCCGCCTGCGGTGGCAGTGAAGCGCTGGAGGAGGCTCCACCGTCCACACAGGAGCAGGCGCTCGCTCCGGTGACGCTGCCCATCCGCATCAACTCGGGGGGCGGTGCGTTCACCGACACCTATGGACGGCTCTGGCAGGCGGACACCGCCTACTCGGGCGGGCAGGCCTTCCAGACGACGGCCCCCATCGCGGGCACGGAGAACGACGGGCTGTACCAGTCGCTGCGCATCGGCGACGGCGTGAGCTACAGCATTCCGGTGCCGGGACCGGGCATCTACACGGTCCAGTTCCTCCTCATCGAGCCGGAGCCGTCCCCCCAGGCCGTTCGCCGCATGCAGGTGCTCGCTGAATACGAGACGCATGTGTACGACTACCGGGACCTGGTGACGCCGCTGCGCGCGTACACGCTGTCCTTCGACGTGCCCGTGAGGGACGGCCACCTGAACCTGTGGCTCCGGGCGATTCCAGGCTCGCCCCCGCCCGGGGTCTCCGCCGTCGAGGTGACGGACTCGCGGTGGAAGTGGCTGGGTGGCAGCCCCCAGCTCTCGGGCCAGTTCAACAGCAGAGCCCCTCAACTGGCGGTGGATGGGACGAACCAGCCCGTCGTGGCGTGGGAGGACGACAGCCTGAACAACATCCTCGTCTCGCGCTGGACGGGCAGCACCTGGCAGCAGCTGGGCGACGCGCCGGGCGGCAACAGCTCCAGTCGGCCCGTGCTCCTGATGGATGCGGCGGGCTCTCCCATGGTGGCGTTCGTCGAGCTGCGCCCCTTTCCCGCGGTGACGAGCGTCCGCATGCGGCGCTGGAGCGGGGTGGCCTGGAGCGAAGTGGGCGACGCCCTCGGTCTGGAGGACTACGAGGCCCAGTCCGTGGCGGCCACGCTGGACAACCAGGGCCGGCCGCTCGTCGCGGTGGTGTTCGCCGGCTACAACGTCACGGACTCGCGCCTCCACGTCTACCGGTTCAACGGCCTGGCCTGGGAGCAGGTGGGTGACGCGCTAGCCTCGCTGGGCCCCACGGCGTGGGACGGAAGTCTCCGCAATCCCTCCATCGCCGTGGACCGGTTCGACCGCATCGTGGTGGCGTGGGACGAGTCCTACTGGCGCGGCGACCTGAAGGGGAAGATGTTCACCCACGTCTTCCGGCGCAGCGGCAGCCAGTGGCTGCGCGTGGGCACGAAGGTGCCGGACGACAGCGCCACCCTGTCGCAGGTGCCCTCGCTGGCGCTCGCCCCGGATGGGACGCCCTGGGTCGCCTACGTCAGCAACGGCATCGTCGGGGTGGTGCGCGAGCAGAACGGCGCCTGGGCGGCCACGCCGACGGCGGGACTCAAGGGTTGGGGCGCTGCCACCCTCCATGACGTACCTCCGCTGCTCAGGATGGATGGAGCGGGTGTCCCCACGGTGTTGCTGATTTCGCGCGCCCCGGATGCCCGCGCCGGGCGCTTCCTGCGCAAGTGGAATGGCTCCGCCTGGGTTCCGGTGATGAGCCGTGTGGGCCCCTTCGACACGAGCCCCTTCATCGAGAGCATCCGGCACGGCCTCCGCAGCGACATGGGGTTCGCGTTCAACAAGTCGGGGCACTTCCTGGTGGCCATGCCTGAAGACACGCCGTCCGGCGCGAGCCACGGACCGCTCCGCGTCCGCACCTTCACGCCGTAAGCGCGCGCCGCGCGGCGGCGAGCGGGAGTCGAGCCGGGCCAGGCGCTCGCGCCCTGGCTGCTGGTTCGACTCCCGCCGCTCAAGCAATCGGTGGCTTCCCCTGCCGATGCTTCTGGAGTGCCCTTCCCACCTCCATCGTGAGGCTGGGGAGGGGGCTTGTGCCGCTTCACCCTGGGGGGACGTGGGTTGCTTCAGATTCCTGGCTACCGCGACTTTCTTCAAATCCACCAGGGGCGCCGGTACGCCGTGTTCCGTGTCCGGGACGAGCGCTCGGGCGGGCCTCGGGTCATCAAGATGGTCCAACCCGGGACTGCCGGGGCCGACGCCACCGCCGCGCTCCGGCACGAGCACACGGTGCTGCGGGGGCTGAACCTTCCAGGGGTGGTGAAGCCGCTCGCGCTGGAAGAGGTGGCGGGAGTCCTGGCGCTCGTCCTGGAGGACGCCGGCCCGTTCGACCTGGAGCATCGGCTGGGGCAGGCGCCGCTCGCGACCGAGCTGTTCCTGGAGCTGGCCGTCCAGCTCACGGACATCGTCCTGAGCCTCCACCAGCGCAACGTCATCCACCGGGACATCAACCCGTCCAACGTCGTCGTGCGGCCCGACACCCGGCAGCTGACGATGATTGACTTCGGCACGGCGACGAAGGCCTCGGGACTCGTGGGCGCGTCCGAAGGGACGCTGTCGTACATCGCGCCGGAGCAGACGGGGCGGATGAACCGGCTCGTCGACCACCGGGCCGACCTCTACGCCCTCGGCGCCACCTTCTACGAGATGCTCACCGGGGTTCCTCCTTTCGTCTCGGCGGACCCCATCGAGCTCATCCACGCCCACCTGGCCAGGCCCCCCGTTCCCCCGGAGCAGCTCAACCCCCTCATCTCCAAGGTCCTCTCCGACATCGTCCTCAAGCTGCTCGCGAAGATGCCCGAGGAGCGCTACCAGAGCGCGGAGGCCCTCGACTTCGACCTCCGCGAGGCCTGGCGTCAGTGGAAGGCCGTCGGCGCCATCGCTCCCTTCACGCTCGCGTGGCATGACCTGGCGCGCGAGCTCGTCATCTCCAACACCCTCTATGGGCGTGAGCGCGAGCTGGCCGAGCTGCGCGGTGCCCTGGAGCGCGTGCGCGCCGGCCCCAGCGAGGTCCTCCTCGTCACGGGGGAGGCCGGCTCCGGCAAGTCCTCGCTCGTCCACGAGCTGCACGGACGCTTCGGGAAGGGCGCACGGTTTCTCTTCGGCAAGTTCGACCCGCTCCACGGCAACGTGCCCCATGCCTCCCTGGTGAAGGCGCTCGGCGGGCTGGTCCGGAGCCTGCTCCAGGAGCCTCCCGCCACCGTCCTCTCCTGGAGCCAGCGCCTGCGCGACGCGCTGGGCTCCAGCGGCGTCATCCTGCTTCGCTTCGTTCCAGAGCTGGCGCGCCTCCTCGGTGAGCAGCCCCTCCCTCCGCCTCTGGAGGCCGCCGAGACGGAGAGGCGCTTCCAGTTCGCGTTCCAGTCCTTCCTCCAGGTCTTCGCCACCCGCGAGAGTCCGCTCGTCCTGTTCATGGACGACATGCAGTGGGCGGACGCGGGCTCGCTCCAGCTGTTCCGCTCCCTGACCACGGCAACGGACCTCCACCATGTGCTGTTCGTCGGTGCCTATCGCTCTCCAGAGGTGGGGCCGGACCATCGCCTGACCCGGACGCTCGGGGAGATGCGCGCCGCGGGAGCGACGCTGAAGACCCTCGAAGTCCCCCCGCTGGACCTCCATGCCCTCATCCACCTGTGTAGCGACACCCTCCACGGGGGGCCCGGGCGCGTCGAACCCCTGGCGGAGCTGCTGTTGCGCAAGACGGCGGGCAACCCCTTCTTCGTCAAGCGCCTCCTGCGCTTCCTCCACCAGTCCGGGCTCCTGGTCTTCGACGCCGAGCGCGGTGGGTGGACCTGGGACCTGGAGCGCATCGTCCAGGTGGAGGCCACCGAGAACGTCGTCGAGCTGATGCTGCTGGCCATCCGCCGGCTCCCCGCGCTCACCCAGCAGCTCCTCAAGGTGGCGTCCTGCTTCAGGGACAGGGTGGACCTCTGGTTGCTGTCCGCCGTGGTGGGGAAGTCCGCCGAGGACACGGCCGGAGCGCTCTGGAGCGCCCTCCAGGAAGGACTCCTCGTCCCCGCGGGCCAGGGGCCCCGCTTCGTGGGTGGGGGGCGCGCGTCGGAGAGCCCCGCGGCGCGGGCCGCCACCTACCGCTTCGTGCACGACCGCATCCAGCAGGCCATCTACTCGCTGCTCTCCGACGAGGAGCGGCGCCACCTCCACCGGGAGCTGGGGCGCCGGCTGCTGGAGGGGGTCGCCGAGTCGGAGCTCGACGAGCGAATCTTCGAGGTGGTGGACCATCTCGACATGGGCCTGGAGCCGGGCCAGCGGCTGGAGCCGGCCGAGCGCCTCCAGCTCGCCGGGCTGTACTTGCGGGCCGGCGGCAAGGCCGAGGCGACCTCGGCCCTCGGCTCCGCGCTCGTCTATCTGAAGCATGGGCTGGAGCTCCTCCCAGGGGACGCGTGGCGCTCACTCCCCGAGCTGGCGCTTCGGCTCCACCGGCAGGCAGCGGAGTGCGCGCACCTCACCGGCGACCATCGCCTCGCCGAGGAGCTCATCCAGGCCGCGCTGCCCCATGTCACCTCCGACCTCGAGAAGGTGAACCTCTACGAAATCCACATCACGGCCTACACCCTCGCGCGCAACTACCGGGAAGCCATCCGGTGGGGGAGGGAGGGTCTGCGGCTGATGCGGGAAGAGCCCCCGGAGCA
The DNA here is from genome assembly GCF_010894435.1 of Pyxidicoccus trucidator. Classification (NCBI taxonomy): domain Bacteria; kingdom Pseudomonadati; phylum Myxococcota; class Myxococcia; order Myxococcales; family Myxococcaceae; genus Pyxidicoccus; species Pyxidicoccus trucidator. The sequence continues at coordinate 51,480 of NZ_JAAIXZ010000014.1, forward strand.
CGACCTGGAGCGGGCCATCGCGGAGGAAGCCACCGCCGTGGGCGCCTTGCTGCGGGGCCGCACCCGGGAGGAGCTCCTGGCCGCCCCTTCCACCCGGGACCCATGGCTGCTCACCCTGATGCGGTTCACGTCGAGCATCGTCATGGCCGCGTACTTCGAGGACCAGCAGGCGCTCTTCGCCTTTCTCCAGGCGCGCATGCTCCACCTCGCCCTGGAGCACGGACACAGCCGTTACTCCTCACATTCCTATCTGGGCTACGCCATGACAGTCGGCGTAGCCACGGGCGACTACGACACCGGCATGTTGATTGGCGAGACGGGAGTGGAGCTGAGCCGGCGCTATGGCGACCCGACGCAGGAGTGCCGATGTCTGACCACGTTCGCCGGGGGGGTGAGCCATTGGCGGACGCCGTACCGGGCCAACATCTCGCTGCTGCGGCGGGCCATCACCGTGGGACTGGAGGGCAACGAGTTCCTGTTCGCCAGCTATGCCGCCACGCAGGTGGTGGAGGTCCTGTTCGCCATGGGCACGGAGCTGTCCGTCGTCCACGCCGAATGCGAGGCCAGCCTGGCCTTCATCCAGAAGGTCGACCACCGGGACATGGCGAGCCTCCTCTGCGCCTACCGTCAGGCCATCCGGTGCCTCCAGGACAGGACCCACCAGCGGGCGCGCTACGACGATGCTGCGTTCACCGAGAAGGAGTACCTCGACACCATCCGCGACAGCCCCCTGGTGCTCTGCGAGTACCAGATCCTGCGCCTCCAGACGTCCTTCCTGCTGGGCGACCTCGCGGATGCGCTGGAGATGCGCCGCGCCGCCCGCCGCCGCTTCCACCTGGTGCGGCCCCTGTTGCCCTCCATCGACTACACCTTCTACTCGGCGCTGACGCTCGCGGCGTACCACCCCGCGGCCCCTGACTCGGAGAAGGGCTTCCTCCTGGCCCGCTTCAGGGAGCACCTGGACCAGCTCGACACGTGGGCCCGGGGCTTCCCCGGGAACTTCCGCCAGAAGCACCTGCTGGTCGCCGCCGAGCTCGCCCGCCTCGAGGGTCGCCATGACGATGCGATGCACCTGTACGACTCGGCCATCGACGCCGCACATCAGAACGAGTTCCCCCAGGACGAGGCGCTCGCCCACGACCTGGCGGGCCGCTTCTACCGCGCGCGGGGACACCGCCGCATCGCCTCCCTCTACCTGGGCGCCGCCGTGAAGGGCTTCGCCCGCTGGGGCGCCAGGGCCAAGGCCGCGGCCCTCGAGGAGGAGTTCCCGGACCTCGCCCTCGCCGGGGCCCTGCCCTGGAAGACCCCCACCACGCGAGAGCATGGGGAGGCCCGCGGCGCCAGCCTCGACCTGCTCAGCATCCTCAAGGCCGCGCAGACCCTCTCCGGAGAAGTGGTCCTCGACAGGCTCCTCGAGAAGCTGATGACAGTCTGTCTGGAGGTCGCCGGCGCTCAGTGCGGCGCCCTGGTCCTCCACGAGGAGGGCTCGCTCTTCGTTCGCGCCCGCGGCTCCACCTCCGAGCCCGTCTCCCTCGAGCGCACGCCCTTCCACGCCTCTCCGCATGTGCCCCCGACCATGGTGGCCCACGCCTACGACTCCGGGGACGCCGTCGTCCTCGCCGATGCCCGTCAGGGCGCCTTCTCCTCCGACCCCTACGTCGTCTCCCACGCCCTCAAGTCCGCACTCGCCGTCCCCATCCGCCGTCAGTCCACCTCCGTTGGCGTGCTCTATCTCGAGAACAATCTCGCCACCCGCGCCTTCTCGTCCGACCGGGTCCGCATCCTCCAGCTCCTCTCCTCCCAGATGGCCATCTCCCTGGAGAACAGCCTCCTCTTCGAGAAGCTCCAGGTCGAAGTCGAGGAGCGCCGCCGGGTCGAGCGCGCCGTCCGCTTCCTCGCCGAGTCCTCCACGGGCATGGCCGAGTCCCTCGACTACGAGACGACGGTGAGCCGCGCCGCCCACCTCGCCGTTCCCTTCCTCGCCGACTGCTGTGGAGTCGCGGTGCTCGACGAGCCCCAGAAGCCCCGCTGCGTCGCCGTCGCCTGCGCCACCCCCGCCAGCGAGGCGCGCCTGCGTGAGCTCCAGCAGCGACATCCCCTTCGTTGGGACTCAGGGCTGCCGGAGGTGGTGGCGCTGCGCACCGGCGCGCCGCTGCTCGTCCCCGAGGTCTCCGACGAGCACCTCCGGACGTTCAGCCTGGATGACGGGCACCTCGAGCGGCTGCGCTCGCTCGGAATCCAATCCGCCATGGCCGTGCCGCTCATCGCCCAGGACAGGAGCTTCGGCTCCATCTGCTTCTTCCGGGTGACTCCCGGGCATCGCTACGGGCCCGCGGACCTCGCGCTCGCCCAGGAGCTGGCGCGGCGCATCGCCACCTCCATCGACAATGCCCGGCTGTACCGCGAGGCCCGCGAGGCCATCCGCCTGCGCGACGAGTTCCTCTCCATCGCCGCCCATGAGCTGTACACCCCGCTCACCTCGCTCAAGCTCTCCATGCAGGGGCTGGAGCGCCCTTCCCAGCCCGCCATGCCCGAGGTCGTCTCCCGCGTCTCCAGGACCGCCCGGATGCAGATACGCCGGCTCACCCGCCTCATCGACGAGCTCCTCTCCGTCTCCCGCCTCCAGGAGGGCCAGGTGCCCTTCCAGCTCGAGGAGGTGGACCTCGCCGCCGTCACCCGCGACGTCGCCGAGTACTTCAGTGAGGAGTCCGCCCGCTCCCACTCACCCGTCATCCTCCACGCGGAGACGCCGGTCATCGGCCGCTGGGACAGGACCCGCCTCGAGCAGGTCATCACCAACCTCCTCGCCAATGCCCTCAAGTTCGGCAACGGACAGCCCATCGAGCTCTCCGCCATCCAGGAAGGTGGCGTCGCGCTCCTCACCGTGAAGGACCACGGCATCGGCATCGCGCCGGACAGGCTCACCCACATCTTCGGGCGCTTCGCGAGGGCCGTCTCCTCGCGCGAGTACGGGGGGCTCGGCCTCGGGCTCTACATCGCGCACGAAATCGTCTCGGCGTTTGGCGGCTCCATCCACGTCGACAGCACGCCCGGTGTCGGCACCTGCTTCACCGTGCTGCTTCCGCGAATGCGCCCCCCTGTCTCGGCCGTCACTGCCGAGCAGGTGGTCGGGCATGCGTGAGGGTACCATGCCGAGCGGCAGTCACACCCGGCAGTCCTGGAGCACCCCATGGTTCGAATCCTCAGCGGCGTCCTGCTCGTCCTCACCCTGAGCGGTTGCGCAGCGACGCCTCCTCGCCAACCCGCCACCGCCTCGCCCACAGGAGCCGCACCCATGCGCCTCGGCAACTTTTCCGTGAGCCTCGCCGTCAAGGACCTCGCCGTCTCCCGCGCGTTCTACGAGAAGCTCGGCTTCCGAGCCATCGGCGGTGACGCGGCCCAGAACTGGCTCATCCTGCAGAACGAAACCAGCACCATCGGCCTCTTCCAGGGCATGTTCGACAAGAACCTCCTGACCTTCAATCCGGGCTGGGACCGCAACGCCAGTCCATTGGCCGACTTCGACGACGTGCGCGAGCTCCAGCGGACGCTCCAGGCCCGAGGCCTCACCCTCGCATCCGCCGCGGACGAAGCCTCCACCGGCCCCGCGAGCCTCATGCTCATCGACCCCGATGGCAACCCCATCCTGATTGATCAGCACGTCCCGAAGCCGGCGCGCTGACGGGCTTGGGGCGACCCGTTATCTGCGGTACGAACGCGCATGCGCCTCGCAGTGACTGGCTCGCACCGGGTGGGAAAGTCGACGCTCATTGAAGCGCTGGAGGAACGACTCGCGGAGTATCGGGTCGTCGACGAGCCGTACCACCTGCTCGAAGAGGAAGGTTACGAGTTCGCTTCTCCTCCGAGCTTGGAAGACTTCCTCGAACAGCTCCGTCGCTCGATGGAGTTGCTCGAAGAGGAGGAGGGCGCGCGAAAAGTCCTGTTTGATCGCTGCCCCCTCGATTTTCTTGGGTACCTCCTGACGCACGAGGACGCAGCTTCGTTCGACCTGGACGAGTGGCTTGCCCGGATTCGTTCCACCACCCGGACCCTGGAGCTCGTCGTCTTCGTGCCCATCGAGGAGCGGGAGCGCATCAAGCTCCCTGCACACGAAGATGCCGAGCTGAGGGCGGAGGTGGACGAGAAGCTCGCCTGGCTGCTGCTCGACGACCCTTTTGAGCTGGGAGTGGAAGTTCTATCCGTCCACGGGTCCACGGCCGCGCGGGTCACCCAGGTCCTCGATCGCCTTGGGCGAGGCCGTCCCCGCGAGTCACGGCCCCGGGGGGACTGACCTCTTGCGAACCATCGCCTTTGCCTGCGCGATCCTGAGCCTGCTCATCCTGGCTGGCGCGGCCATCGCGGGCGGTCTGGCCTATCCGGGTTACGACCATCTTCGGCAGTACATCAGCGAATTGGGCGCGACCGGTGCGGACACCGGACAGGCGGTCAGTCTCGCCTTCATGGCCTCGGGCGCACTGCTGGCCGCCTTCTGGCTGATGTGCGCCGGGCTGTTTCCGAAGTCGCCGCTGCTGTTCATCGGCTTCGGCCTCAGCGCGCTGAACGGCCTCGGCCTGTTCTTCGGCGGCGTCTTCCGCTGCGACTTCCAATGCTCGATGGAGTCGCCCAGCAAGGCGGCGATGCTGCACGAGCTTCTCGGCGGGCTCGGCTATCTGGCGGGGATCGTCGGGGTCTTTGTAATCGGCCTGGCGATGCGGAGCCGCCCCGCCGGCCGAGGCCTGTTCACCGTCGCCCTGTGGTGCGGCGTGCCGGCGGCCCTGGCGATCTGGCTGATCGATCCTACCTTCGAGTTCGACGGCGCCGCGCAGCGGGTGCTCGAGTTCGCGCTGGCGGTGTGGACCGTGGCCGTCGCCCTTTCCGTCCGCCGCCCCGCAGGAGCCGTCGGATGACCCCGCCCGCCTCCAGGGCTTGAAGCGGCGGTGCCTCGCGGTGGAGATGCCCGCCAGCGCGCCGGTCGACTGCGCCCTGCGACGTCTGGCGCCGGATTTCGACCGCTGGCCCCGACCGACCCGCCGCCCTCGCGCGGGAGTGCCACCTTAGGCCTGCTTCGACCCTTTCCATCATCGACAATGGAGACACGCCCATGCGAACCGCGACCCCCAGCACCGCGTACCGGGCCGCCCTTGGCCTCGCTCTCTTCGCCTCGTTCAGCCTGATCTGGCTGAGCCTCGGCGTCGGCATCATCGGCGCGGACGGCGACCGCACCAACCTGCTCTACAGCGGGGTGCTGCTCGTCGGCCTCGCCGGTGCCTTCATCGTGCGCCTGCGCGCGGCCGGCATGGCGCGCACGCTGGTCGCGATGGCCTTCACGCAAGCCGCGATCGCGGTAGTCGCGGTGCTCGCCGGATGGGGGCTGCCGTGGAGCCCGCCTGTCGAGATCCTGGCGCTCAACGCTGGCTTCGTCGCGCTGTTTCTCGGAGCCGCCTGGCTGTTCCAGCGCGGTGCGCACGGGTGAGCTCAAGGTGGCTGGCTCACGGCGAATCCTCCACTCCAGGCTCAGGGAGCGCGGGGACGGGGGTCACCTTCCACAGCTGCCCCGAGTCATTGCAGCCTGTCTTGTCGAGGATGGGGATGTTGTTGGCCCTGCTGTCATTGACGATGTCCAGTGATAGCGCGTCGCCCTGCGCCTGGGTCGTCAGCCGGTAGATGCCGTTGGGCTCCGGAGTCAGCTTCCATCGCTGCTCCGGAACAGCCGCCGATTTGACGAGGAGGGGGCGATTGCTGGCGGTGTTGGCCAGGGACAGGCTGGTCCCATGCCACTGGGTCGTCAGTCGGTAGAAGCCGTTGGCCTCCGGAGTCAGCTTCCACAGCTGTCCCCAGTAGTCGCCCGTCTTGGCGAGGATGGGCACGTTGTTGGCCTTGCCGTCAGAGAGAATGTCCAGCGACATGCCATCGCCCTGCCACAGGGTCGTCAACCGGTAGTAGCAGCGGGCATCGAAGGCGGCGGACACCGGCGGCGGGGTGGGGGGCGTGGTCGTGGGCACCTGCCACACCTGCTGGAGCAGCGCGAGCATGCCCGGGTCGTGCTTGCCCAGCTCTTCACGCGTGAAGGGATAGAAGTCGTTACGGCCGAAAAACGCCTCCGAGTTCTCCGCGAAGTACTCCCCCACGTCAGTCATGGCATAGGCACGTTCGAACGTGTTGGGCTGCTCGGGCCCACGCCAGCGCTCCACGCGGTCGTAGCTCTTGCATGCCCTGGCGTGCTCATAGACAGCCGCGAGGCCGGCGTGCTCCCAGCCGAGCACCTGGTCATGATAGGCGTGGCTGAGCTCGTGGAGCACGAACACGGGCATCCGCTTGGATTCCTCCTCGAAGATGAAGACATTCGAAAACTCGACGCTCTTCAACATCGCCAGGTTGCGACCATTCTGGCTCATCCAGGATTCGGAAAGATGGTACGTAGCCCTCGGCTTCTCGTTGGGATAGGGCGGCGACAGCCACAGCGTCACCTTGCGGAGCTGAGCCACGGGGCCCGCGGGGACGATCCGGACGACATCCTTGAGCTGCGCCGCCAGGAGCACCAGGGCCTTGTCCGTCGCGGGCTTGTTCGCCGCTGTCAGCAGGCGGTCATCGATGCGAACCGTCCAGCCCTCGAGGGTCTGGGTCTGGTAGGTGGGAACGGGGCTGGCCGCGGAGGCGACGCAAGCGAATGCCAGGGCGGCCAGGAGGGGCCATTTTGGAGAGCGCATGCCTCATCCTACTGCCCGCGTGGCAGGCAGCGCCCACCCTCCACGCTGGCGATTCCCGCCGCCTCCACATTTTCCGGCATGCAGCCGCGTCTTCACGGAACGCTCCCGCGTCCCGGCGAGACGCGGTCGCCCTGAGCCGGAGCGACTGGCTCCGGGCCCGAGGACGAAGAGCGCCCACGGCGAACAGCCTTGCGCGCCATGGAGAAGGAGCCGCCGGTGCCTCTGGCACGCTCGTTGCGACCGGGCCTTCCACAGAAGGCTCGCTTCGCTCACGGGAGGAACTCGGTGCTCGTCATCCGGGATGATCAAATCGCCGCCCTCCGGCAAGCCCGCGGCGAAGCCTTCGAGCGCCGCGTCGAGGCGCTGCTCCGAGCCCAGCTGCCGGAGTGGCGCGACGCGCCGGAAGGAATGGTTCGCCAGCTCGTCACCGCCGCCCGTGCGCGAGCGGCGCGTCACGCCATCTTCCAGCCCGCGGATCTGGAGCGCTTCATCCTCTATGCCGGACGCTACGGGGCAGATCTCGGCGAGACGCCGGAGACCGGGTGGGCCCGGCCCATCCTCGAGGATCGGTCCAGGCTCGGGCGGCAGAAGCTCGACGCCCTCGACGCGCTGGGGCGCTCACCGCTCGCCCGGAGCCGCTGATGCCCATCATCACCGCCCAGCCCGGGACCCCGGAGGAAGTCGAGGAGCATGCGCTGAGCTGCTCCCCCACCCGTGTCATCGTCACGGTGTGCAACGCCGGCACCGAGAACCGCGCGGGGGGCACCGGCGTTCGCCTGACGCTGCTGGCAGACGGGCCGAGCGCGGAAGGCACCACCGATGCGCACGGCGTCGTGACCTTCACGATCACCGACCTCGACCAGGGCAGCGCCGAGCTCACGCTCACGTCCACGAACCCGAAGCGTCCCGCGAAGGCCTGTCAGCGCAGCGTGACGCGCGGCGAGTACCATGCCGTCCCCCTGGAGCTGGGAAGCCACATCGCGGCGATCGACATCCTCCACGGCGACGACGTGGCCGGCGAGGGCGACCTCATCCAGTTCGTCAATCTCCCGGCGGAGGAGGCGTGGCTCGCCCGGACGAAGGCGCCGAACCTGGACCGGCTGTCGACATGCATCCGCGTCCGGGTGCGGTTCCACTACCCATGCGTCGAGCCGTTCACCGTCAAGATGGCCGCCTCCGTCGACAACGCCATCTACACGGCCCATGAGAGGGAGCGGAACGCGCGGTACAAGCCCGTACCGGAAGATCCCGAGGGCGGTGTCAAAAGCACTACCGACGACAAGGGCATGGCCACGCTCCCCGACGACTTCCGGGTGACCGCGGCCGGTGGCGACCGCTATCGCTTCGAAGCCGTGGACTCCTATGGGAACGGGGTCAGGACGGAGAACGCGTCCATCGTGACGCGCCGGCTCTTCTTCCTTCAACCCCTGCTGATGACAGGGCTGACGAACCAGCCCACCCGCGAGCTGTCGGTGCTGACCGAGGAGTACCGGACGCACCACGTCGAGCTCGTCATCCTCGAGCCCGTGGACATGGCCTACATCTCGAACGTGGGCCTGTCCAACATGGATGACTTCAAGGTCAAGGCCCGGGAGGCCTGCCCGGAGAGCGAATACACGCCATACGTCATCTTCGTCGCGTTCGCCGAACAGCTCGCCGAACGCGCGGATGGCCTCTCGCTCAAGAACAACTACACCGTGAGACCGGGCATGCCGGACTACACCATCCTGTGCCTGGCAACACTATGGACCGGCTTCGGCGACGGCATCCCCTGGCTGCTCGATGCCACGTTCACACCGGACGCGCCCAGGGACGACGATCTGGAGAATGACGCGGAGGAGCTCAGGCTTGCGTTCGACGCGTATGATGCGAAGCGCGATACGTTCGAACTGGAGCGCTCCGAGCTCAACGAGGAGTGGACTCTCCTCCGAAAGGATGCGGAGGGCGTGACGGAGCAGTCAGATGGCTTCGCGGCACTGAAGGACAGGAAAGAGGAACTCGACGAGAAGCAACGGCTCCTCGACGAACGAAAAGAGGATCTCGACGCCGAGGAGGACGACCTCTCGCAGAGGCAGGAGGACATCGATGCGCGCCGGCAGGTAACGGCCTTGGAGCCCATCGACCTCACAGACTACTGCATCGCCGTCAACAAGGAGGGCGGGACCGACGTGGGGCCGTTCAAGCGAATCGTCATCAAGCTGGGCGACGCCGTCGAACAGGAGATGACCGGAACGCTGAGGGTCAGCTACCAGAAGATTGGCTACCAGCGCGGCGGCCTCAGCATCCCCAAGACCAACCTCTGCGCCGTGGCGACACGCATCAACGGGAAACCGAAGGACGCGTCGGGGCAGAACCAGATCCTGATTCACGAGATCGGGCACCAGATTGGCATGGTTCCAAGCCATGATCCCCAGGGCAACGTCGGGCCCAGGAGCGCGGCCGAGCTCGACCGCCACGCGAACCAGTACGAGGGCAGGGGACACAATGGCTCTCATTGCTGCAATGGGCTGGATGCAATGGCCGAGGACTACCAGAAAGTGAAAGAGGGCGCCCTGTGTGTGATGTTCGGCTCTGTGCATGCGCCCACCACGTTCTGCGTGGACTGCGCGAGCGCGGTTCGCCGCAAGGACTTGAGTGCTGGATTCACTTTCGTCTGAGCCACGGAGAGGTGATGTCATGACCCGCAGGGACGACTTCTCTGACGTGGTGCTGGGCTCGCTGACGTCGAACGCGCAGTCCCCCCGGCCCCCTCACCCCGGCTTTCAAGGTGTCCTCCTGCGCGCGCCACGGCGGGTCGTGCTGCGCCCGGGGGCGGCAATCCCGGTCTGCGGGTTCTACCTGCTCCCCGCCGCGTCCCTCCTGCCGCCAGGCGATCCTCCCTCGGCCATACAGCTCATGGCGGTGGACGTGATGACCGGACTCGTGCTGTCCGCGCACCTGACGCCGCCGGACCCGATCGAGCCGCCGGACGAGGCGGATGCCGTGAGTCCGGCAGAGGTTGGCGACGCGCTGTGCGGAGGCTACTTCAATCCCAACCTGTTCGATTACCTCCCGCTCCCCTGGCGCCCCGCGAGCTATGAAGTCGTCGCGGAGCTCGCCGGCCGGAGGTCCAATGTGGTGCGTATCCGGCTGGAGGAGGAGCGCCGGGCCTGAGTGAAGGCGATGCGGTGGCGCGGCCGTGCCGCCCGTGAAGGCCGGCACGGCGTGGGCTCCGGGACTACTGGACGAGCACGCTCCAAGGCCAGCGCCTTCTTCATCCAGCTGCTGTGGCGACTGGCCCGCGAGTACCGGAGCGCTCGGCGTGTGCTACTTCCCCCAGGCCAACCGCATCGAGCGCGTGTGGTTGGACCTGCACGCCAACGTCACCCGCAACCACCGCTGCCGCGCCCTGAACGGGCTGATGGCACGGGTCCATGCCTACCTGGCTGCGCGCAACACCCAGCGCCATGCCAGTCCATGCCTGCGGCGAGCCGAGCTCAGGCGGGCCGCCTGAGCCCGTGCGAGAATCCCGATTCTTTGTTTTGTTCCTCCTCTGTGCGGAACAGCTCTGCGTAGAGATCAGCCACACGACCGCTGTCGCTGACAATGAACTTTGGAGTGGAGGGATTGACGCTGAGGAGGAGGCAGTGGCGGTGTGAGGATTGGTCGGCGAACCCGGATGATGAGCTCGCCTTCGCTGGACTCTGTGGCTTCGGTATCGTTCGATACTGTCCCCACACTGCGATTGAGGCGGACGGAGGGGTATCGCGGCAAATCGTGGAGCCTCAGGCTTCAGAGTTGCTCACGCAACAGGCGCGGCTCCGGGTTGCGGTGTTGGTTCAGCGTCTGGAGGTAGCGGTAGAGGCGGGCCACGCGGTCGCGCGCGACACGCAATTTATCTGGGGACGTCATCGGATTGACTTTGAGAATGCCCCTGCCGATCATGATGGCCGGGCGTGGAAGGGTTTCGCATTGTGCCCTTACAGAACCAGGACTGACAACACAGGGTCAGGAAGGCCCCACCGTAGGCCCCCAATACCGACAGCAGGTAGCGCGTAATACGCTGTGGGGTGCTGCCACTGTATATCATGCAGCGTCAGCGCTCGTCAGCGCGAAGCCTGAGGGCCGTGCGAAGCCCATCCGTCTTATCAGTACTTTCAGGAGAACCATGGACACGTCCAAATCGAGTGCAGCCGAACTGCCAGCGGGGCTTATCTCCGCCATCCAGGCAGGAAACTGCATTGCCTTCGTTGGCGCAGGCTTCAGCATCCCAGCAAAGCTGCCGAGCTGGTCTGAACTCCTGAACGACCTTTCCCAGCATGTCGGTGCGGGGCTGCGCAAACACCTGAAACTGCTCCTTGAGAAGAAGGATGGCGGCGCTTCCTTGGAGGAAGCGGCACAGGCTATCGAGGATGAACTCGGCCAGAACAAGCTGGCCAAGCGCCTGAAGGCGCGGCTGACCACCCGCGAGCTTCCGCTGGAGATGGCAGAACGTATACGCCTTCTACAGGGCATCCCTTTTCGCGCAATACTTACCACGAATTTCGACATGCTGCTCGAAGGCGAGACACCAAGTCCCCCTGCCTACCGAAAGATCATGCGGGCGCCGCGCCCAAGGTGGTGGGACGAGGGATTCTGGGACCAGAAGGCGTGTTTCCCTCCAGTGCTAAAGATCCATGGCGACGTTCGAGATGCGGACACCGTCGTCTTCACCCGACGAGGGTACCGCCAGCGCCTGCACAACGACCCACATTTTACGAGATTTCTGAGCTCTCTATTCACACAGCACACAGTGCTGTACCTCGGTTTTTCCTTCAGCGATGCGTACCTAAATGAACTGCGCTCTGGAGCGCTCTCGCTGCTCGGGGAAGGTGGCGGAGATAGTCCAATCGCATACGCCATTGCGAACGACATTCCACCTCGCTCATGCCGCCACCTCATGCGCCACGAGGGCATCCATGCTCTCTCATACTCGAGCAACGGCCACAAAGACTTCTCAGGCTTTGATGCTCTCCTGCGCGACCTCCATGAAGCGACGAACCCCCTCCTCCATTTCGGCCGGCGTCTGAAAGGACGAAGACTTCTCTGGCTCGACAAAGCTCCTGAGAACAACGCTCTGGTCGAGCGGTTCTTCTTGCAGGCGAAACGAGAGGCTCATTTACCACTCGGCACGCTACAAGTTACGCATGTGCGGAGTGTAGAGAAGGCAATCGCCGCGCTGCGCTCCGAGAAAATGAAGAACGAGCAATTCGATCTTGTCATCTCCCACTTCGGGCAAGAGCTTAAAGGCCTGACCGTTGCTGAACGGTTGCTCGAAGCAATGCGACACCAAGACCTTCGCAGCCCTGTCCTCATCTTCTCCAAAAATGATGACGCGTCAGAGCGTCGGCGTCGCGCGCTTGCCCTTGGCGCCCATGAATACTGTTGGTCCTTCGGGGGGCTATTACGAGCAATCGAGCGCGTGCTGGGACCAGGGGTCGAACACGAACCATAGGTGCGCGGTAGGGACGGCCCTTGATAGGCCGCCCCCACGGATCCCAGCAAGCACTGCTAACACACCGAGCTCTTGTCTTGGGTCCTGATGTGGAGTCACTCGATGGGCCAGGGATGCAGAGCCCGTGTGCAAGCGTAGTTGTCGCCCGGACCACGAGGTCGGAAGAAGCACCCAGGAGCGTGAAGTGCAGAGAGGGCGTCCTGCCTGGGGTTTCTTATCGCCGTGTCCACGGGGGCAATTCCCGCCGCCACCATCCAACGAAGGCTTCACTTCCCGCGGCCACCGGATCAGGATGAGGGAGGATGTCTCACCGCGCCGCCCTCCGACCCCGCTGTCACCGTTGCAACCTCCCGTCACACCTCTGCCTGTGTGCGGAGATCCCCCGGGTGGAGACGCGCACCCGGTTCCTCCTGCTCCAGCATGTGATGGAGGCCGGGAAGAAGAGCAACACGGGGCGGGTCGCCGCGCTGGCCCTCGTGAATGGCAGGTTGCTCCTCCACGGAGCACCCACCGAGTCCTACGACACCGCGCTGCTCTCCGAGCCCGGCACCTGGCTGCTCTTCCCCGATGGCCCGTCCGCGCCGCCGGACGCTCCCGCGCCGAGGCAGGTGGTGGTGCTGGACGGAAGCTGGTCCCAGGCACGGCGGATGACCCAACGGCTCCCCGCGCTGCGGGCGCTGCCCCGACTGGTGCTGCCGCCGCCCGAGCCCGGGATGCTCCGGCTCCGCGAGCCCTCGCACCCGTCAGGGATGTCCACCCTGGATGCGGTCGCCCGCGCGGTGGCGATGCTCGAGGGGCCGGAGGCGGCCGCGCCGCTGGAGCGGCTGGCCGCGCTTCGGGTGCAGCGAATCGCCGAGTGCGGGACGCTGAACTGAGCCTCCCGTCGAGCTGGAGCGCCGCGCCCAGCGAGCTCGCCTCCTCTGCATCCACCGTGTCCCTTCCATAGGGAAGTCGTCCTCGGCCTCCGGGTGTTTCATCCTCCCGGGCGGAAGGCCCTGCCGAGGTTAGACTTCCCGAATGAACTCCAGCCCATCCAGCCGAGCGTCCATCGTCGTGGCGGAGCTGGGGCCCACGAACACGGGGAAGACCCACCGTGCCATCGAGCGGATGCTCGAGCACGACACGGGCATGATGGGCCTGCCGCTGCGCCTGCTTGCTCGCGAGGTGTACGACCGGGTGACCGCTCGGGTGGGCGAGGGGCGGGTGGCCTTGATGACGGGCGAGGAGAAGCGCCTGCCGCCACGTCCCGACTATTGGATCTGCACGGTCGAGGCGATGCCGACCGACCATCCTGTCGACTTCCTCGCCGTCGATGAAATCCAGCTCGCCGCCCACCGCGAGCGCGGGCACGTCTTCACCGACCGGCTGCTCCATGCGCGGGGGCGCAGGGAGACCTGGTTCCTCGGCGCGGACACGATGCGGCCGATGGTCCAGACGCTCATCCCCCATGCTTCGGTGAAGCGCGCCAACCGCCTGTCCCAGCTTCGCTACTCCGGGCGCCGCTCCCTGAAGAGCCTTCCCCCGCGCTCGGCCGTGGTCGCGTTCTCCGCGGACCGCGTGTACGAGCTCGCCGAATCGCTGCGCCGCCTCCGTGGAGGGGTGGCCGTGGTGATGGGAGCGCTCTCCCCGAGGACGCGGAATGCCCAGGTGGCGATGTACCAGTCCGGGGAGGTCCAGTACCTCGTGGCCACCGATGCCATTGGCATGGGTCTGAATCTCGACCTCAACCACGTGGCCTTCGCGGCGCTCTCCAAGTACGACGGCGCTGAGCAGCGAGACCTCTACACGGACGAAATGGCCCAGATCGCGGGCCGCGCGGGGCGCCACCTGAATGACGGGAGCTTCGGCACCCTGAACACGCTGCCCGAGCTGTCTCCGCGCGTGGTCTCGGCCATCGAGTCACACCGGTTCCCGGCGGTGCGCAGTCTCATCTGGCGCAATGCCGCGCTCGACTTCTCCAGCCCGGAGTCTCTGCTGGACTCGCTGTCGCGAGCCCCGGGCCACAACGCCTTCGTCCGGGTGGAGCGGGCGGATGACTTCGATGCGCTTCGGGAGCTCTCGCACACTCCCGCCATCCGAGACGTCGCCACCACCCGGCCCATGGTCGAGCTGCTGTGGCAGGTCTGCCAGATTCCGGATTTCCGCAAGGGGCTCTTCGGTCAGCACGTCTCGCTGTTGCGAGAGACGTTCCTCCAGCTCACCGCGGGGGATGGGAGGCTGGAGCCGGACTGGCTGGCCAGGCAGGTGTCGCCGCTCGACGATGTCTCCGGAGACATCCACACCCTGATGGATCGGCTGGCCGCCATCCGCATCTGGACGTACATCAGTCATCGCGCGAGCTGGCTCCACGACGCCGAGCACTGGCAGGAGCGCACCCGCCGCATCGAGGACGCGCTGGGCGACGCCCTGCATGAGCGGCTCGTGGAGCGCTTCGTGCAGCGGGCCGCCCGGAGGAGTGCCCGCCGGTTCGTGAGAGCCGCCGCACACCCTCCGCCCGGGTCGGACAGCCCCTTCGCCAGGCTGGGGCTGCTGCTGGGTGAGGTGTCGGGGGCTGACGGCGCCGCGATGACCGAGGAGCAGTTCGTCCAGCGGGTGGTCGATGCGACGCATGACGCCTTCGAGGTGGATGCAACAGGAAGCGTCTCATTCGAAGGGCAGCCGCTGGCCCGGCTGGTTCGCGGCAAGGACCGGCGCTCACCGCAGCTTGCGCTCGCGGAGCCGGAGGTCTGGACCGGAGGCGCGCGGCAGCGACTGGAGCGCCGGCTGTTGGCGCTGGCGCGGGACCTCGTCACCGAGGCCATGGGAGGCTTTCCCGCCGAGGCCCTGGCAGGAGCGGGGCGCTCCGCGGCGACGCGGGGCCTTGCCTACCGTCTGGCCGAGGGGCTGGGAGTGATTTCCCAGGGCGAGGCGCGCGAGCAGTGGCGGCTCCTGGACGATGAGGCACGGGAGCGCCTGAGGGCGCTGGGCGTCCGTGAGGGACAGCGCTTCCTCTACGTCGCCGAGGCGCTCGCGCCGCACGCGCTCGAGCGGCGATGCATGCTGACGGCGCTGTTCCAGCAGAGTCCCTCACCCAGGGGCGTTCCACGAGATCCAACGCTCGACGTCGCGGAGCGTGGCGGCCGGAGCGCGCGCGCCTTCGGCTATGAGGTGCTCGGTCCCGTGGCGTTGCGGATTGACGTCGTCGAGCGGCTCTGTGAAGCGCTGCGCCACCCGCAGGGAGCCCGGCAGGTGCACCTGCTCATGCAGGAGCTGGGGCTGGAGAGTGGAGCGCGCGCGCGGGTGCTGCGAGAGCTCGGAGGCCCGTCCGGGGGCGCTCCGTCGAAGCGGCGGCGGCGACGGCGGGGTGGCAGAGCGCCGGGGACGGCACCTGACAAGAGTGGCGCCCACGGGCCACCGGCTCACGCCGGCGCGCACCCGCAGCCTCGGAGAAGCGGGGCCGGGGAGGGGCGTACCGGGGGCGGGCCGAAGCCCGATTGAAGGGGCCTGGGTTGGGGCAGGCAAGGCGCTGCCCTGGAGGACTCAGCTCTCCTCGACGATCTTCCGGGCCTCCAGCTCCAGGACGTGGGCCTGCAGCTCGTGCAGCAGCTCGGAGAGGCGCGTGCCGCACGCCCCGCTGCGCTCGGGGTCCGGCGAGCCGATGCCATCGGCGAGCTCGCGCCACCTCACGTCCTTCAGCAGGTGCTGTCGCAGCGCGGCGCTGACCACGTCCGCCCAGGTGGGCTGGCTGTACGTGAAGTTCAGCGCCAGCGTGTCCTCCGAGGCCTCGGTGGAGTGCCAGTAGCCTCGCGGCACGAAGAGGACCGAGCCGGGCTCGAGCGTGATGACCTCGGCGCCCTCGGGCATCTGCTCAGGCAGCTCCTGCTCCAGGTAGCTGGCCAGCTCGGGGGAGGGCGGGCCCATGTTCATCGCCCAGCGGTCCGTGGGGAGGGGCAGCTGCGTGTTGGGCGCGAGCGTCCAGCGCTTGGTGCCGCGCACCTGCACGACGATGTTCGCGTTCGCGTCGAAGTGGGGGCTGTTGCCGCCACCCGACGGCGAGGCATAGAAGATGGCTCGTGCGACAGCGTTGCGCGCAAGGCCCAGCTCGAAGGCCAGCATGTGCAGCCACTGCTCGACCAGCGGGAGGAAGCGCTCCGCCGAGTCGAGGATGAGCGCCATGCCGCTGCGGTACAGCGCCCCGGCGGTCTGCGCTTCCACCCGGATGACACTGTGCTCATCTCGCCGGTCCGGCAGCGCGACCATCACCGGGCCGCGGTAGGTGTGCAGCAGCCGCTCGAGGTCATGGAGCTCGGGAAGCTGCGCGAGTTCCCCGAGTCGTTCGAGCGGGCCGTGGCAGACCAGGTGCCGCCTGGGCCAGTACTCCGCCAGGAACTCGCGGGGCGGGTGCGGCGTGAAGAGCTGTTCGAGGAAGGGATGCTCCGACGACTCCAAAGCCATGCGAGACGCTAACACGCGAGCCAATCAGCGGGCGTAGACTGAAGCGAGCGGAGGGTAGGTGGGAACAGCCGTGGGACAGCACCTGGAAGGCGCCCTGTGCGGCCAACACGTGAAGGCCATGGCCGTGGGCGTGTGTGCTCGCTGCGGCACGTTCACCTGCCTGGAGTGCGTGTGCAGCGTGGCGGGCGCGGTGTGGTGCGCGGCGTGCGCCCGGCGCCCCGTGGAGGCCCGGGAGGACTCGCAGGTGGGCGTGGAGCTGGCGCGGCTGCTCTCCTTGCTCGCGTGGTTCCTCCCACCCCTCGCGCTGGTGGCGCTCGCGGTGGGGTGGCATCAGCGGCGGCGGCTCCAGCGCGGCGAGCTGGCGTGGTCCGCGGGCTGGCACCTGCGCCAGTCCCTACGCCAGGCCCTGGTGGTGCTCGCCGTGTGGGGTCTCATCCTCGGCGGCGTCGTCACACTCTTCCTGCTCTCAGGCGGCGCGAGCGACTGAGAGTCCCCGGCGCTCCATGAAGGTGCGCAGCTCCGGCCATTGGGCGGTGAGCGCCTCGAAGTCGCCCGGCCGCACCGGCTGCGCGGCGGCCAGTGCGTCCTGGATGGCCGCCGCGTGGGCGGACGCATCCTGCGCGTCCAGCGCGAAGGCCTTGAGCAGCTTGAGCCTGCGCACGTCCCGGCCTCCCGACGCATCCGCCTCGGCCCACCGCGCGTCGACAGTCTTTACCGCCACCGGGTAGTGGCCCTCGCGGCACAGGATTACGACCTCCGGGAGCAGCGCGTACATGGGCGGCGTGTCGCCCAGTCGCTTGCGCCCCTCCTCCAGCCAGGCCCTCGCGGAGGCCGTGTCGCCCAGGACCGCGCCACACGTGGCGATGAGGTTGGGCATCCACCGGTGCGCGGCGGGTATCCCCCACTTCAGGTTGCGAGCCCGCTCCGTCGTGCCGAAGAGCTCGAGCGCGCGGCCCGGCTCTCCCAGCGCGAGGATGCACTGTCCCAGCATCGCGACGGAGACCGAGCGCTGCACTCCATTGGTGCTGCGCCGCGCGGCTTCCTCGAAGCAGCCCGCTGCCTCCCGCTCGTTCCCCGCGCCGTAGAAGGAGATGCCCCGGTTGTAGAGCGTGGACCACCGGCGGAGCCGCAGGAAGAAGAAGCCGAACAACCCCAGGAACGTCACTGCGGCCAAGGGGATGTAGAAGCCCGGAGTGAGGCGCTCCCGGAGCGCTTCATTGCCCTGGGAGAAGAGGTTGTAGAAGAACACGAAGAGCACGACCAGGATGACCCACCCGGCGACCTTCTTCAGCGGCGAGGAGGCGAAGGGCCTGAGGTGGCGCTCCTTCGGAAGTGGCAGCTCGGTCATGCGGCGCTCCGGCAAGGCGGGGACGGCCCTCTCGTAGCGCGTGCGACTCCCTGGAGTCCAGCCGCACTGCGTGCGTCGAGCCACCCCTCCGCGACAGACGCGGAGGGGCGGTCCGACACGCGGGCGGTGACTACTTCCCGCCGTTCGCCGTCACGTCGGTGAGCGTCGTCGTCTTGGCGTTGGTCTCGACGAGGATGCGGTCGAAGTTCAGGTAGGGGTAGCTGCCGCCCGGGACGATGTCCTCGGTCAGCACCACCGTGTCACCCTCGACAGTCTCACCGTCGGCCAGCCCCTGCGTCAGCGCGAAGCTCGCCCGCTGCACCTGCAGGGTCCAGCGGCAGGCGCCGTTCTCGTCCACGCGGTCGAACGTCCGTCGGCACGGGATGGAGCAGTAGCCGCAGAGGTAGTTGCCCTGCTGGCGGCACTGCTGCATGCACTGGTTGTAGGGCAGGTTCGTGCAGCCCGGCGAGGTGGTGCCGCCGATGACCGGACCATAGCTGATGAACGCCACCCGGCCGCTCCGCACGTTGCTGACGGAGCCCACGAGCCGGCCGTTGGAGAACACCTCCGCCGTATAGGTGGACGTCTCCTGCGTGGCCGCCGTGAAGGTCGCCGCGAAGGACGTCCTGCCGCCCTCCGTCGCGATGGTGGCGGTGCTGGCCGCCGCGCCTTCCGACTCACCCGTGAGCACGGTCTGCTCCACGGCCCGGCCAGAGGGCTCACTGCGGAAGCCCGCGCTCCAGAAGGTGGAGCCCTCGGTGGAGATGGCCACGCCGTCCCGCTCGGACGCGTCCGGGGATACGACGTGCAGCTCCTTGCCCTCCACGGCGAGCTGCGCGCTGCCCAGGCCGCAGTGCTTCAGTCCGGAGAAGGTCACGCAGTCCTCCGCGTGGGCCTGCGTGAGCGGGAGGGCGAGGGTGAGCAGGGTGGCGAGGCCCGCGGGGGCCAGACGGTGGAACAGACGCATGGGGGGAACTCCAGATGCCTCCCGGGGGAAATCCCCGGCGGGCATGCGGCCGCTGTTCATGTGTCGTGCCAGGAATTCCCTGCGCACGGCTCCGAGGGAGACGAGCCCAGGCGCCAAAAGGTTTGTAGCCAAATCAGTTACACGGCCCGGGCGTCAGAGCGACCGCAGGAAGCTCACGAGCGCATCCCGGTCCGCGCGCTCCAGATGGGTGAAGCGCTCCTGGGCGCCCGCGGCCTCACCGCCGTGCCAGAGGATGGCTTCCTCGAAGCTGCGCGCGCGGCCGTCGTGGAGCATCCGCACCTGGCGGTTGACGGCCTCCAGCAGCCCCAGGCCCCACAGCGGAGGTGTCCGCCACTCGGAGCCGGTGGCCTCGGCGTCGGGCCTGCCGTCCGCGAGGCCCTCGCCCATGTCGTGCAACAGTAAATCGGTATACGGCTGGAGGTCCTGCTGGGACAGCTCCGGCAGGTCGGCCACGTCGCCGGTGCGCAGGGCTGGGTGGTGGCAGGTGGCGCAGCCCACCTGCTGGAACAGCGCCTGTCCGCGCAGCACCGTGGGGTCTTCCACGTCCCGGCGCGCGGGCACCGCCAGCAGGCGCAGGTAGAGCGTCACTCCGTCCAGCTGCGCGTCGTCCAGCGCGGGCTTCGCGGAGGGCGCCCGCGAGCGGCAGCGGGGTTGCTTCGCGGTGCAGGTGGGCTCCGGGTAGAGGGGCGACGTCAGGCCCAGGTCCTCCGAGAAGGCCCGGGCCGTCTGCTGCTTCACCGAGGGCTGGTTGGCCTTCCAGCCAAAGCGCCCCAGACGCGGCGTGCCCGTGAGTGCGTCCGGGACGCGGTTGGGGCGGCCCGAGACTCCATCCCCGTCGCGGTCATCGGGGTCCGCCAGCGCCAGCAGGGCCTCGTCGGGAACCGCCTCCAGCAGCCCCAGTCCGAACACGGGCGAGGAGATGCGCGCGGAGCGCTGCGTGTGGGGCGACAGCTTGCCGTAGCCCAGCCGGGTCAGCCGGACGTCGGGCCTGCGCAGGGCGTAGGCGGTGCCATCCGGGTAGCTGCCAGAGAGCTCCGCATAGGTGACTTCCAGCGCGCCCTCCGCGGGCACGCCGGGCACGGCGCGGTCGTTGATCTGGCCTCCGTAGGTCGGCTCGGGCAGGCCCGCCGGGCTCCGGCGGGAAGGCACGCTCAGCCGCACGAGCAGCGGCGCCTCCGTGCCCAGGTCCGGAAGGGGCCGCCCCCGGCCGTCCTTGAAATGACAGTCATTGCACCGGACCGCGTTCGACAGAGGGCCAGCGAGTCCGCCCGGCGCCCGGCTCCAGTCCTTCATGAACAGCGCCTTGCCCGCGGCCATCGTCATCCAGCGGCGGGGCTCCATGTTGGCCAGGGCCCGGCCGAAGGCGTTGTGCGAGGTATCGAAGACGGTCGTCTGTCCCCCTGAGCGTGACGCGGCCGGACGTGGGGCCTTCTCCGGAGGCGGGACGGTCGGTGAGGCCGTGGCCTCCAGGGCCTGCGCCCCCGGAGTGGACGGAGGCGCGGCGGCCGACAGCAGCAGGCACAGGGCGGCTCCAAGCGACGGCATCCACCAGCGGAATCGGGAAGAGGGCATGGGTCTGCCACGCGCATTTCATACTGCGTGCCAGGGCCTTGCCCGCGGTGCCACGGGGGTGTCCCCAGGTGCCGCCGCCGACGTCGCGGTGCGTGTGACACGGAATGTCACGGCCCCCGGGGTCATGTTGCATCCCTGGCTACAAGGCGACTGAAGGCCTCGGCGGGTAGGGCGGGCCCCACTCCAGCTACTCATGCAATGCAATGGACGTGGGTCCAGGGTGGAGCGAGCGCAGGGACCGCTGCCTGCCCGGCGCAGGGGGCCGGGCCGACGCCGCCTCGTTCCGCCGGGTGACGCGCCCATGACATGGCCATGTCAAAAGCCCGGAGTGTCGTGACTCGCCGTCCCCACACCCCTCGGAGCCCGTCACCCATGGAACGGACCGCCCAGCACGCGGACAAGGAACTCCTCGCCCGGACACGTCCCTTCGCCGTCCAGGACACGGCGCGTGCGGGGTGGAACATCGCGGCGACCTTCGGTGCGCTGGTCGCCGCCGTGGCCATCGCCGCCGCCGCGCCGTGGTGGCCGCTGCGAGTCGTGGGCACCGTTGTCGAGGCGCTCGTCCTCGTCCGCGCGTTCATCCTCTTCCATGACTTCATGCATGGCGCACTGCTGCCCGGCTCGCGCGTGACGCGGCTGCTCTTCCACGTCCAGGGCATCCTGACGCTCACGCCCGCGCGCATCTGGAACGACACCCACAACCACCATCACGCCAACACCGCGCGCCTCGCCGCGTCCGCCGCGGGCACCTTCACGACCTGGACCACCGACACCTGGCACAAGGCCTCGCGCTGGCAGCGCCTGGCCTATGTCGTCGAGCGTCATCCGGTGACGTTCCTGACCGGCTACTTCACGGCCTTCCTGCTGAGCCTGTGCGTGGTTCCCTTCCTGCGGAATCCGCGCCGGTACTGGACGTCGGGGCTCGCGGTGCTCGTGCACGTCGCGCTGTCGGTGGCCGTCTGGAGCCTGTTCGGTCCGGGCGTCTACTTCTCCGCGCTCCTCGGTCCCCTGGTCGTGGCCTACGCCCTGGGCGTCTATCTCTTCTATTCGCAGCACAACTTCCCGGACGTGGAGATCCGCTCGGAAGAGCGGTGGACGCACGCGGGCTCGGCGCTGGAGGCCTCCAGCTACCTGGACTGCGGGCCCGTCCTGGCGTGGTTCACCGGCAACATCGGCTACCACCACGTCCACCACCTGAACCCGCGCATCCCGTTCTACCGGCTGCCCGAGGCGATGGCCGCCATCCCGGAGCTGCAAGGGCCCCACGTCACGACGCTGCGCCTGCGCGACATGCTCGCGTGCCTGCGTCAGAACCTGTGGGATCCGGAGCAGGGGCGGATGGTGCGCTACCCCGGGGCCTGAGGCTCGCGCGCCGGGGAGCGTCCCGGCTACGCTTCGCGTGCCATGCGCTTCCGACGGTCCGCTCCCGTACTGTCCGCTGTCTCCGCGCTGCTCCTCGTCGCCTGCGCGCATGACCCTCCGAGCCCCGTCTGCGTTCTCGTGAGGGACCACAACGAGCAGTGCGCCCAGAAGCTCGCGGAGGGTGACCTGGAGCGCGCGGAGACGTACTGCGACCTGGGCCTGGAGTTCTCTCCCCAGTCCGCGGACCTGTGGGCCAACAAGGGCCTCATCGCGCTCTACCGGGGCGACACCGCGAAGGCGAAGGAACGCCTCCTCTGGGCGCTCCAGTACAACCCGGACCACCGGGAGGCGCAGGTGCACCTGGGCTCCGCCTACCTGGAAGAAGGGGCCTACGCACAGGCGCGGGAGCGCTTCGTTCAGGCCCTGAAGGGCGACCCGAAGTTCGTCCCCGCGAGGTACGCCCTGGGCCTTGCGCTCGTGAAGCTGGGCAGGCGGGCGGAGGCCCGGACGGAGCTCGACGCCGTGCTGGCCGCCGACCCCGGCCATGTCGACGCGCACCACACCCTGGGCATCCTGGACTACGAGGAGGAGAGGCTGGAGGGCGCCTTCCAGCACCTCTCCAGGGTGGCCCAGCTCACGCCGGAGGCACCTGTCGTCTGGATGGAGCTGGGCACCGTGCTGATGGCACAGCGCCGCTTCAGTGAGGCGGAAGTGGCCTTCGGCCACTGCGTGCTGCTGGAGGAGGCGCATGCCGACTGCCGGAAGGGGCTGGCGCGGGCCCGGCACGCGTCCTCCCCGTGAGCGCCGCGCGTCCTCAGCTCGGCTTTTCGATGTGGCCGTCCGCGTGCCGGGCGAAGCGGCCTTCCTCGCGCGGGTGGACGGGGTCGTTGTTCGGCCAGGGCCAGCCGCCGAAGTTCGTGCGCTGGTAGTCGGCGAAGGCCTGCTGGATTTCCTGCCGTGTGTTCATCACGAACGGGCCGTATTGGACGACGGGCTCGCCAATGGGGCGCCCCTGCAGGAGCAGCAATTCGGCCACGTCCGCGCCGTTCTCCAGCGCCACATCCACCTCGGCGCGCAATTCGATGCCGTGGGATGACGGAATGGCGCGGCCTGCCACGCGCAGCCCGGAGCCCTGGAAGTAGTAGAGCATGCGGTGGGTGCCCTTCGCCGCCGCCGGAAGCGTCCACCGGGCGCCGGGCTCCAGCTTGAGGGTCCAGATGGCCACGTCCGCGTCGGCGCGCGCGGCCCAGGACTTCGGCGGCGGCGGTGGCGCCTTCACGTCGCCCAGGCGGCCGGCGACCACGGTGACTTCGGTGGTGCGTCCCGCCTCGTCCCGTGCGACGTGCCGGGGGATGACGTGGCTCCAGAGCATGGAGAAGTGCGGCGCCACGAGCTTGTCCGCGCGCGGCAGGTTCAGCCAGATCTGGAACAGCTCGACGTGGTTCGGCTTGTCCTTCTGGAGCAGCGGGAACATCTCCGAGTGGTTGATGCCGCTGCCCGCGGTGAGCCACTGCACGTCACCCCCGCCAAAACGCGCCGCCGCGCCCAGCGAGTCCGAGTGGTCGAGCAGTCCGTTGCGGACGATGGTCACCGTCTCGAAGCCACGGTGCGGGTGCTGGGGAAAGCCGGGCACGACGGTGCCGTGGTACATGTTCCAGCCGTCCCGCCCGCCGAAGTCCTGGCCCAGCTCGCGCCCCGCCAGCGAGGCGGCCGGCCCCATGCGCTCGTTGCCTGCGGGATACCGGTCGTCATGGTGCACGCAGAACAGGAACGGGTCTGGCGTCCGCCAGGGCATCCCCAGCGGGTCGACACGGACGATGGCGTCTGGCTGCTTGCTCTCCTGCTGACTCATCCCTTGCTCCTTCGCTTCCCCGGAACCTCGCGAGCAGCCAGCGGCAGTGGAGACCCCCGCTGCCGCAATCAACTTCAGTGCCGCTCTCCGGCTCACTTCGTCCAAGGTCCACCTCGCTCGTGCTGCCGGTTGGAGTGATTAATCCTAGCAGCCCTCCCGGGCACTCCTTTCTCAAGGCGGCGCTCCCGCTATCCGAGGGCGCGCACCAGGTCCTCCGCGGCCCGCAGCTCCCCCTGGAGGCGCTCACGCTCCTCGTCGGACAGGGGTATTTGCTGGAGCTCGGCCTGGAGGGCCCGCGCGCGCTCCACGTCCCCCAGGGCCACCGCCAGCTCGGCCCGGGCCGCGAGCGCTCGAGCGCGTTCGACGGGCGCGGCGGGTTCCTTCCGCGCGAGCGCCGCGTCGAGGACCTTCGCCGCCGCGGCGTCGTCCGTCTTGAAGTCCCGCAGGCGGGCGGCAGCGGCCAGCGCCTTCGCCATGCGGGACTGGGGCTCCGTCGCCGGTGGGGCCTTGGCGGCTTCGGACGTGGCGGGCTGCTGCCGCCGGACGAAGATGAGGGAGTTGCCGGACAGGTCGACCAGGGTGAAGCGGCCCTGGCCCGGCTTCATCCGGGTGAGCCGGGGGATGCCGGACACCGGGAGCTTGCCGCGCGTACGCCGCAGGGCCTCGGCGAAGGTCGCATGCAGGGACTCCACCTCGGGCAGCACCACCAGGCACGAGCTGAAGGCCGTCGAGGGCTCCAGGCCCTTGAGGGTGAAGAAGTGCAGCTCGAAGCCCCCTCGGCGCACCACCGCGTACGGGTTGGGCGAGGTCTGCTGGTAGGTCACCTCGAAGCCCAGGGCCCGGTAGAACTCCAGCGTCTCGCCCAGCGAGACACAGGGCAGGAGGGGAATCGTCGACTCGCCACTCATCGCGCACCTCCAGCATGCTCTTCCAGTTGCCGCCGCGCCTCGCGCAGCCCGTCCACCGCCGCCCGCAGGGCCCGCGCGTCCAGCTTCGCGGCGAGCTGGTTGGCCCAGGCCGCCTGGCGCGCCTCGACCTTGCGGAGCGCCTCTCGCCCCCGGTCCGTCAGCGCGATGAGCTTCGCGCGGCGATGGTGCGGGTTCTCCCGGTACTCGATGAAGCCATCCCGCTCCAGCGCGTCGGCCGTCTGCTGCACGCTCTGACGCGCAAGCCCCATGACGCGGGCGACATTCGCGACGGGCGCCGGCTCGTGGTCCACCACGCCGAGCACCTGCCAGCGGGCGCTGCTCAGTCCCAGGGACTCCGTCAGGGCGTCGCCCGCCTCCAGCGCCAGGCCGTTGACGCGGAAGACCTCCACCACCAGCTCCGTGAAGACCTCTCCTGCCGCCGTGAGCTTCGCCATGGGCAGTGGTATGTCAATTGGACAGGTTCCTGTCAATCTGAGCGAAGGCCGGGAATTGGCCCGGGCCAGGCGCTCACGCCGCCGCCGGGGCCTCCGGTGCTGGTGGCCGCTCGAGCGTCACGCGCGTGGTACGGACGGGCGGACCGCCTGCTGGAGCAGCCAGTCCACGAAGGTGCGTGCCGCCGGGCGCAGCCGCCGGTGGGCCGGGTACACCACGAAGTAGCCGGAGCGGGCGGGCAGGGTGGGGCCGGGCAGGCGCACCAGGCTGCCCTCGGCGAGGAACGGCGCGACAATCTGCTCGCGCCCGAGCGCCGCGCCCAGGCCATGCACCGCGGCCTTCAGCGCGTCGGTGGTCTCGCTGAAGTGGTAGCGCTCTTCCAGTCGCGAGTCGCGCATGCCCGCCGCGCGGAACCAGTCCTGCCAGCCCTGGCGCGACAAGTCTCCTATCAGCGGCAGCTTCGCGACGTCCGCCGCGTCCCGGAGGTCCTGCAATCCCGCCAGCCGGGGCGAGGCCACCGGGAAGAGGGTGTCATCCATCAGGTGGTGCGCTGTCAGCCCTGGCCAGTGGCCCTCCCCAAAGCGGATGGCCAGGTCGGGGCCTCCCTCGTCGAAGCGCGTCAGTGACATCTCCGTGTCGACGTGGATGCGCAGGTGCGGGTGCGCGGTGGTGAACGCCGGCAGGCGCGGCATCAGCCAGGAGTACGTCAGCGAGTGCAGCGTGTTGACGCGCACGCGGTGGCGCTCATCGCGCGCGGCGCTGAGCCCTCGCAGCACGCCGTCGATGTCGGCCATCGCGCTGCTGGCGGTGTCCGCGAGCTGGCGCCCCTCCGCCGTCAGCGACACGCCCCGCGCGTGCCGCTGGAAGAGGGCGACGCCGAGCTGCGCCTCCAGCTTGCGCACATGGTGGCTGACCGCGCTGGCGGTCAGGTGCAGCTCCTCCGCCGCGTGGGCGAAGTTCTGGTGACGGGCGGCGGACTCGAACGCCGCCAGGGCCGGGAGCCATTCCGAGGGTAGGGGCATGGTGAGCCTCAAATCTAGCTTGTGGCTGGCCGGAAAAACATGCGCTTGTGAGTCAGGACGGCCGGCGACATTCATGGGCGCAGGCAGCAGTCATTTTGGAGTCTCGCCATGAGCGCATCCACGCTGGTCCGTCCTTCCTCTCCCTCCCTCTCGTTCGCCTGGCAGACGCCGCTCGAGCTGGGGTTGCTGGGCGCCATCTGGGGCGCGTCCTTCATGTTCATGCGCGTGGCGGCCCCGGATTTTGGCGCGCTGCCCCTGGTGGAGATCCGGCTCGCGCTGGGCGCGCTGGTGCTGCTGCCGTTCCT
Source organism: Pyxidicoccus trucidator (assembly GCF_010894435.1). Classification (NCBI taxonomy): domain Bacteria; kingdom Pseudomonadati; phylum Myxococcota; class Myxococcia; order Myxococcales; family Myxococcaceae; genus Pyxidicoccus; species Pyxidicoccus trucidator. The sequence goes on from NZ_JAAIXZ010000014.1 coordinate 77,904, forward strand.
GTGGCGCGCGCGGGCGGACTTCCCCCTGAAGGTCTGGCCGAAGCTGGCCCTGATTGGCGCCATCAACTCGGCGGTGCCCTTCGCGCTGTTCGCCTGGGCCGCTGCGCGGGCGCCGGCCGGCGTGGGCGCCATCACCAACAGCCTGGCGGTGCTGTTCACCGCGCTGGTGGCGTTCCTGTTCTACGGTGAGCGCATTGGCACGCGGCGGGCGGTCGCGCTGTTCGCGGGCTTCGTCGGCGTGGTGGTGCTGGCCAGTGGCAAGGCCGCGGGGGCGAGCATCGGCCTCGCGGTGGGCGCGGGCACCACGGCCGCGTTCCTGTACGGCGTCGGTGTGAACATGCTCCGGCGTCACCTCAAGGGGCTGCCTGCCGGCGCGGTCGCCGCGGCCACCCTGTTGAGCGCGGCGGTGCTGACGCTGCCGTTCGCGGTCGCCTCGTGGCCGACGCGCTCCATCCCCGCGCTGTCCTGGCTGTCGGCGGGGGCGCTCGGTGTCCTCGGCAGTGGCCTGGCGTATGCCGTGTACTACCGGCTCATCCAGCGTGTCGGCGCGGCGCGCGCCGTCACCGTTACGTACCTCACGCCGCTGTTCGGCGTGGCGTGGGCCTGGCTCCTGCTGGGCGAGGCGCTGACGCTGCCCATGCTCGTCGCCGGGACGCTGATTCTCGGCAGTGTGGCGCTGAGCCAGCGGCAGCCGGCGTAGTGGGGCGCCGGCCCCGGCACCCGGAGGGGCGGGCCATGGGCCTGGCCCTCCGGGCGCTGCGTCCCAAGAGGCTAGAGCAGCTTGTCGAGGGTGATGGGCAGGCTCCGGACGCGCTTCCCCGTCGCATGGAACACGGCGTTGGCGATGGCCGCGGCGACACCGACGATGCCAATCTCTCCCAGGCCCTTGGCCCCGAGCGGGTTGACCACCGTGTCCTCCTCGTCCACGAAGATGACGTCGAGGTCGTGCACGTCCGCGTTCACCGGCACGTGGTACTCGGCGAGGTTGTGGTTGATGAAGCGGCCGAGCTGCTGGTCGATGGCCGTCTCCTCTTCCAGCGCCATGCCGATGCCCCAGACGATGCCGCCCAGAATCTGACTGCGCGCCGTCTTCGGATTGAGGATGCGGCCTCCGGCAATCGCACTGACGACGCGGGTAACGCGCACCGTGCCCAGCTCCTCGTCGACCTTCACCTCGACGAACACCGCGCTGTGCGTGCTCCGCGTGTACTCCAGTTGCTTGGGGTTCGGCACGGCCAGCGACTTCTCCTCCAGGTGGGTGACGTCACCGTGGCGCAGGGCCTCGACAATGGAGACGGACTGGGAGCCGTCGGACGTCAGGCGGACGCGGCCCTCCGCGAAGGTCACCTCCTCCAGGCTCGCCTTCGCGAGCGGCGAGCCCTTCGCCTTCCGGGCGAACGTGAAGACCTGCTCGCGGAGCTTCTCGCAGACCTCCTTCACCGCCGAGCCCACCGACGACACCGTCCAGGAGCCACCCTCGAGCGGCGCCATGGGCAGCGAGCTGTCTCCCAGCTTGAACGTCACGGCTTCAATGGGCAGGCCGAGCGTGTCCGCGGCAATCTGCGTCATCACCGTGTAGGTGCCCGTGCCGATGTCGGACGTGGCGCTGCTGACGGTGAGCCTTCCATCCAGACTCAGGACGGCCTTCGCGCTCGCGGGCTGCTGCATCGCTTCCCAGACTCCGGTGGCCATGCCCCAGCCGACGAGCTCTCGGCCGTCGCGCATGGAGCGCGGCGCCGGGGTCCTCCGCATCCAGCCGAACCGGTCCGCGCCCTGCTGGTAGCAGGCCCGCAGCTCCTTGCTCGAATAGGGCTTGTCCTTGTTCTGGTCTCGCTCCGCGTAGTTCTTGAGGCGCAGCGCGATGGGGTCCATGCGCAGCGCATGCGCCAGCTCGTCCATGGCGCACTCCAGCGCGTAGACGCCGAGCGCCGCGCCCGGCGCCCGCATGTCCAGGGGCGTGTAGCAGTCCAGCTGGGCAAGCTTGTGGTCAGCCCGGACGTTGTCGCAGCGATACAGCATGCTGCCCCAGTTCACGAGGACCTCGACGTAGTCCTCGAAGCGCGAGGTCTCCTGTACGGCCTCGTGGATGAGGGCCTCGAGCGTGCCGTCTTCCGAGGCCCCGAGCGCCACGCGTTGCAGCGTCGCGGGGCGGTGGCCGAAGGTGAACATCTGCTCGCGCGACAGCGTCACCCGGACCGAGCGCTTCAGCTCCCGCGCCGCGAGGACGGCGAGGAAGAGCTGGTACTGCGGCCGCAGTCCCGAGCCGAACGCACCTCCGACGAAGGGGGACCTGACGCGCACCTGCTCCTTCGGCAGGTCGAACACGTTGCAGACATACGCCTGGGTGTTCAGCACGCCCTGGGTCTTGTCGTAGAGGGTGAGCGAGCCATCGTCCTCGTGGATGACCGTGGACGCGTGGGGCTCCATCGGGTTGTGGTGCTCGACGGGGGACTCGTACTCCACGTCGACCTGGATGGCGGCTTTCTTGTGGGCCTTGTCCGCATGGCCCCAGGGCTTGGGTGGCGGCTCGTAGCCGCTCTTGGCCTTGCCCGGGGCATACGCCTTTCTGCGCCGGGCGCGCAGGTCCGTCTCGTGCGCGTCGATAGCGTAGTCGATGCGCACGAGCGAGGCCGCGTGGCGGGCCTGCTCGAAGGTCTCCGCCACCACGAGCGCGACGGGCTGTCCGCTGTAGACAATCGTGTCGTCGTAGAGAGGCCGGAACGGTGAGCCATTGGGTGAGTCGTCGTCACGGTACTTGCGGTCGAACCAGGGCAGGCTGGGGCGGTTCTCGTGCGTGAAGACGCGCAGCACGCCCGGCACGGCGAGCGCCTCGCTCACGTCCAGCTTCTTGATACGCCCCCGGGCGATGGTGCTCGACACCACCTGTCCGTAGAGGAGCCCGGGGACGTTGAACTCCCCGGCGTACCGGGCCTCGCCCGTCACCTTGGCGCGGCCATCGACGCGGCTGACGGGCCGTCCGAGCTGCGTGGAAGAGGTCGTCATCGGCGTGCCTCCAGTCCGGCGGCCTGCTCCAGGGCGCGCACGACGGTGCGCTTCGCCAGCTCTATCTTGAAGGTGTTGTGGCCGTGGCCCTTCGCGTCCCGGACCAGCGCGTCGGCCGCTGTCTGGAAGTGTTCCCGCGTGGCGGGCTTGCCCGTCAGGAGCGCCTCGGCGCCCATGTCCCGCCAGGGTTTGTGCGCCACGCCGCCGAGCGCCAGCCGGGCCGTCTTGATGCGCCCTCCGTCCACGCTGAGCGCGGCGGCCACCGACACGAGCGCGAAGGCGTAGGAAGCGCGGTCCCGGACCTTGAGGTAGGAGGAGTGCGCGGCGAAGCCCTCCCGGGGAAGCTCCACGGCGGTGATGAGCTCATCGGGCCGCAGGTTCGTGTCCAGGTGCGGCGTGTCCCCGGGGAGCCGGTGGAAGTCGGCGAAGGGGATGGCGCGCTCTCCGTCCTTGCCCGTCACGTGGATGACGGCCTCCAGCGCCGCCAACGCCACGCACATGTCGGAAGGGTGGGTGGCGATGCACTGCTCGCTCGCCCCGAGGATGGCGTGGATGCGGTTGAACCCTTCCTTCGCGCCACAGCCGGAGCCCGGCTCGCGTTTGTTGCAGGGCGTGCCGACGTCGTAGAAGTAGTAGCAGCGCGTGCGCTGGAGCAGGTTCCCGCCCGTCGTCGCCATGTTGCGCAGTTGCGCCGAGGCGCCGGCCAGGATGGCCTTGGAGAGCAGCGGGTAGCGCTGCTCCACCTGTGCGTTCCAGGCCAGGTCCGAGTTGGTGACGAGCGCGCCGATGCGCAGGCCGCCTGCCGCCGTCTCCTCAATCCGGCTCAGGGGCAGCCGGGTGATGTCGACCAGGTGGCTGGGGCGGGTGACGCCCTCCTTCATCAGGTCGAGGAGGTTGGTGCCACCTCCGATGAAGCGGGCCGTGGGGCTTCGCGAGACGCCCTCCACGGCGGTGGGAATGTCCGTCGCACGCAGGTAGGAGAAGGGGTTCATTTGCCGTCCCCCGCCTTGCGCGTCCCCATCGCCTGCTGGATGGCCGCCAGGATGTTGGGGTAGGCGCCACAGCGGCAGAGGTTGCCGCTCATCAGCTCGCGGATGTCATCCGCCGTCTTCGCCCGGCCTTCCGACAGCAGCCCCACGGCGGAGCAGATCTGCCCGGGGGTGCAGTAGCCGCACTGGAAGGCGTCCTGCTCGACGAAGGCCTCCTGGAGCGGGTGGAGCACGTCGCCCTTCGCGAGGCCCTCGATGGTCGTCACGTCGCGACCGTCCTGCATGAGGGCCAGCGTCAGGCAGGAGTTGATGCGCCTGCCGTCGACCAGCACGGTGCACGCGCCGCACTGGCCGTGGTCACAGCCCTTCTTCGTTCCCGTCAGGTCCAGCGACTCTCGCAGCAGGTCCAGCAGGGTGGTCCACGGTGCCACGTCCAGCTGCTTCTCCGCGCCGTTGATGCGGATCGAGAGCCGTTGCTTCGCAGGCTCACCGGAGGGCGGCCCTCCGGCCTCCGGACTTCTGGTTGACGTCTTCACGCGTGCACCCTCCCGGTCCATCCAAGCAGTGGCCCTGGGAATAGTGCGGGGCGCTGGGACCGGGTACCTGGGAACGCGCCCACCGTTTCGTTGCGGACCGATAGGACAACCAAGTGGCGGATAGCTCACGGAAAGGGCCCGTGGCACGGGACGGCGTGGAGGCGACGTCCCTGGCTCCGCGCCGGGTTAGGATTTGAGCGTGCTCTACCTCAAGCTCCCACCCAATCCCGGGAGCCAACCCTTCGGACGCCGGGCCGTCCGGGGACCTGCCGGGCCTCGCTGCCGGTGTGATTCCGGGAGGAGCGGGACAGGGAAACGCTGAAGTGTGAAACCCGATTCGGGCTCGTGCGTACCAGGAGAGAACCTGCACGCGCCGGGCGTGCTCGGAGGCCGAATCCATGTCGCCTGCTACCGCCATCCCACCTCCTTTCCGCCGCGCCCCTCCGTCGGCGGCGCACCGGCTCCTTCCCGTCGTCCTGGCCGCCTTCGCCGTGCTCTCCGCCTGCACCGAGGCGCGTGGCGCGAATCCAGCCGCCACCGCCGGCGCGGCGCTCACCCCGAGGTCCCCCGTGACGGACACCCGCCGCTACGAGAAGCCCGCCGACGCGGAGCTCCGCCGCACGCTGTCGCCCATGGCGTACAAGGTCACCCAGGAGGACTCCACCGAGCCCGCCTTCCGCAACGCCTTCTGGGACCACCACGCCGAGGGCCTCTACGTCGACGTCGCCACCGGAGAGCCGCTGTTCTCCTCGCGAGACAAGTTCGACTCCGGCACCGGTTGGCCCAGCTTCACGCGCCCGGTCGACGGCGCCCGCGTCGTCGAGAAGAAGGACGTCACGCTGGGCATGGTCCGCGTGGAGGTCCGCTCCAAGGCCGGTGACTCCCACCTGGGCCATGTGTTCGAGGACGGGCCGAAGCCCACGGGCCTGCGCTACTGCATCAACTCGGCGTCGCTGCGCTTCGTCTCCGTGAATGACCTGGAGAAGGAGGGCTACGGCGCGTGGCTGCCGCACTTCGGCCGCACGGCGGCGGCGAGCGCCCCGGCTCCGAAGTCCGACGCCAGCGGGCCGAAGTTCGTCGTCCCCGGAGGCACCGCGGAGACGGCGCTGCTGGCGGGCGGCTGCTTCTGGGGAATGGAGGATTTGCTCCGGAAGATTCCGGGCGTCCTCAGGACGGACGTCGGCTACACGGGCGGGGCCATCAAGAACCCCTCGTACGAAGTCGTGAGCTCGGGGGACACCGGACACGCGGAGTCGGTGCGCGTGGTGTTCGACCCGAAGGTCCTGACGTACGAGACGCTGCTGGAGAAGTGGTTCTTCCGCATGCACGACCCGACGACGCCCAACCGCCAGGGCAACGACGTGGGCACCCAGTACCGCTCCGCCATCTTCTACCTGTCCGACGAGCAGCGGCGCGTGGCCGAGGCGGTGAAGGCGCGCGTCAACGCGGCCGGCAAGTGGAAGCGGCCCGTCGTCACGGAGATAACCCCGGCCGGCGAGTTCACCCCCGCCGAGGCTTACCACCAGGACTACCTGGTGAAGAACCCGGGCGGGTACACCTGCCACTACCTGCGTGACTGACGGCCCGTCCGCAGGCCTCAGCTGATCTTGGCCAGCAGCTGCTGCGCCGCCTGGGGCGGCACGGCGTAGCCAGAGGCGACGAGGAAGTCCGCGGCGGTGTCAGTCACAGCGTTCTGCACCGCCGTGGCACTCGTCGGCTTGCAGTGCACGCCGATGCCGAGCACGGGCCCGAGCGCGGTGAACTCCGCCACGCCGACCGAGGGCGCGGGCGTCTGGAGGACGCCGGGCACCGCCGCCACCATCTCCAGGAGGGCGCGCATCTGCATGCGCACGTCACCACCGTGCAGCAGCGGCAGCTTCACCACGAGCTTGCGGTGGGGGTGGTGGGTGAAGTTGATGATGTTGTCGCCGAACAGCCGGTTGTTGCCCACGGAGATGCGCAGGTTGTCCGCCGTGTCGAGCGTGGTGGCGAACAGGCCAATCTCCTGCACCACCCCGGTGATGCCCGCGGCGGAGATTTCATCGCCCACGCGGAAGGGGCGCAGCACGAGCAGGAAGATGCCCGCAGCGAAGTTGGAGAGCAGGCCCGCCCACGCCGCGCCAATCGCGATGCCCGCCGCCGCCAGCAGCGCGGCGAAGGACGTGGTCTCCACCCCCATCATCCCCAGGATGCCGAGCAGCAGGAGGATGGTGAGGGAGCCCGCGAAGAGCGACTCGACGTAGCGGATGAGCGTGGAGTCGAGCTGCCGCTTCTGCAGCGCCAGGTTCAGCACGCGCCGGAAGCCGTTGATGATGGTGCGACCCACGAACCACAACACCAGCGCCCCCATTGCTTTGAGCAGAAAGGGAAGGGCTTCGGTGAGGGCCAGCGACTTGAGTTGGTTGATGATGGCGTCCATGCCCGCGTCACTGTGCAGGCGCCGCGCCAGCCCAGTCCCACGCGTAAGTCCCTGCCGCGGTGGGGCTTCGCGCCCGTCACCCGGCCCGGTGCGCGCCGGGCTGACGCGTCCGGTGGGCCGTCAGCCGGGGCGCTGACACGTCAGGCTCGGGCTCCGGCGGGCTTCAGGTGCTGCCCAGCCCCAGCTCCCGCAGGCGGCGCTGGAGCGCGCGCTTGGAGACCTCCAGGCGTTGCACCATCCGGTCCAGGTCCCCCTCGCACTCGTGGAAGCAGCGGGTGATTTCCTCCGGGCTCAAGTCCCGCGCGGTGCGCAGCAGGGAGCTCTTGTCGATGAGCACGTAGACGGAGGGACGGGGGATGCCCAGCCAGTCCGCGGTGGCCTTGAGGTCCCATGAGCAGGCGCGCAGGGCCTCCAGCAACTCCTGCTCGCTCACCTCGGAGGGCTTGCGCCGGGCGGCCTTCGCCTCGGGCGCGTCGGGCGCCGAAGGCGTGGCGCCGGAGGGGACGTGGCCGGGGACGGGCAGGGCGTCGGCGTCCAGCGTCTGCTCCAGGCGCGGGTCGACGCGCAGGTGCGGCAGGCCCCGGCTGCCGATGACGAGCTGCCGGACGACGTTGCGCAGCTGGCGCACGTTGCCGGGCCACGCGTAGCGCACCAGCCGCACGGCCAGGGAGGCGGGCACCCACGGCTCCGCGCGCGGGTCCGCGGGCGCCAGCGGCCCGGACTCGCCGGTGACCTCCACCTCCTGGCGGGCGAAGTGGAGGAAGAGCGGGCCAATGTCCTCGCGGCGCGAGCGCAGCGGCGGCACATGGATTTCGTACCCGGCCAGCCGGTGCAGCAGCGGCGCCTTGAAGAGCCGCTCTTCGATGCGCGCCTCCAGGTCGGAGTCGGTGGCGGACACCAGACGCACGTCGACGGGCACCGGGGTGTGGCCTCCCACGGGGTAGACCTCGCCCGTCTCCAGCACGCGCAGCAGCGCGGCCTGCACCTCGGGCGGGGCCTCGCCCACCTCGTCGAGGAAGAGGGTGCCTCCGTGCGCGGCGCGGAAGAAGCCCTCGCGGTCCTTGGTGGCGCCGGTGTACGCACCTCGCTGCGCGCCGAACAGCTCGGCGGAGACCAGCTCCTTGGCGAGCGCACCCAGGTTGACGCTGACGAAGGGGCCGGCGCGGCGGGGCCCGTGGTCATGGATGGCGCGCGCCACCAGCTCCTTGCCCGTGCCCGTCTCACCCCGGATGAGCACGGGGACGTTCAGGTCCGTCACGCGAGCGATGTTCTCTCGCAGCTGGCGGATGCCCTCGCCCTGTCCGACGATGCCCAGGTCCTTCGTCACGGGCTCGCGGTGCGTCGAGGCCAGGTGCAGCAGCAGCACCACGCGGTCGGCGAGCACCAGCGGCACGCCCGCGGCCAGCTCCTCGGGGGTGAACTCGCGGACGCCCTGCACGGGCGTGTCCGCCACCCATACCCGCGTCCCGTTCTCCGGCACCCGCAGCCGCAGGTGGCCGCGCGCTCCCGGCTCGAGGTGGATGGGCGTGCGGCTGATGAACGGGTCTCCCAGGGCCTCCGTCACCAGTCCGCCCGGCCGGGAGAACTCTGGCGTGTTCCGCGCCAGGGACACCGGCCGGCCGGAGGTGGCCAGCGTGTCCAGCAGCAGCAGCTCGCCGATGCGCCGTGCCTGCGGGTGGGACATGACTGTCAGCGCCGGCACCACGCGCGGGGCGGGGGTCTCCCGGCCATGCGAGTGCTCCGCGGTCTGCGACAGGTCGTCGGAGGTCTTCTGCTGCATGGGAGTGTCCGAGGCGCCGCCTTCGTCAGGAGTGGGGTCCCCGCCCTACCGGATCTCAGCCGCGAGGGGGGAAGAGTGTGACAACAGCCATTTCGAGACCTGGGCGTGCTTCCGCTCCTGGCCAATATTTCCGTAATGGTCGCGGGCCTGGGTGGCCAGGTCCAGGGCGCGAGCCCGGTCGGTGTTCGCCTCCCAGAGTGCCCGGGCCAGGGCCCACCGGGCCTCGGCGCGGGCGCGGAAGGGGATGTGCGTGAGCGAGCGCTCGAGGAGCGGCACGGCCAGGGCGGGCTGGTTGCGGGAGAGGTGCAGCTCGCCCAAGCCGAGCAGCGCCTGGGCGAGGAGCCTGGGGGCTGTGGTCTGGAGCTGCTCCCCGGTGGCCCGGGCCCGCTGGAGGTGCTGGAGGGCTTCGTCCCACCGTCCCAGCCGCACCAGCGTCTGGCCCAGCAGCGCGGACACGTGGGCGGCGTCGGTGGGGTCGCCGTCCTCCACCTTCTCGTGCAGCGCCAGGGCGAGGGCGAGCTCCTCCCTCGCCCGTGCATCCTGGCCGAGGGCGGCCCGCACCTCGCCGAGGCTGGTGTGTGAGCTGGCGACGCTGGGGTGCTGCGAGCCCAGCGTCTCCTGCCTCAGCGCGAGCGCGCGCTCATGGTGCGCCAGCGCCGCTTCCAGGTGTCCCCGGGCGAGCAGGACGTCGCCCAGGTTGGCGAGCGAGGACGCCACCATGGGGTGATCGGGCCCGAGCAGCTTCTGGCGCATGGTGAGGGAGCGCTCGTACAGCGCCTGGGCCTGCGCGTACTCGCCCAGCTCCTCGTGGACGATGCCCAGGTTGTTGAGCGTCACGGCGACGGACGGGTGCTCGGCGCCGAACAGCTTCTGCTTCAGCGCCAGGGTGCGCTCGAAGTGCCCCCGGGCCTCGGCGTACCGCCCCTGGTCCATGAGCACGTTGCCGAGGCTGTTGAGCAGGCTCGTGAGGTTGACGCTCTCCGGATTCGGAGCCTTCTCCATGAGGGCCAGCGCGCGCTCGTAGTGCCCGAGGGCCAGGGCATGGTCGCCCTTCATCCAGCGCACGTTGCCCAGCGTCTCCAGCGCCTGGGCGAGCTGCTGCTCGTCACCGAGGCGCTCGGCGGAGGCCATCAGCGGCAGCTCCAGCCACAGCGCTTCCGCGTAGCGGGCCTGCCGCGCGCCCACCTCGGTGACGAGGAAGCTCCACGCGCGCGCTTCCAGCAAGGCGTCCCGGCCGCGCGCCGCCAGCACCAGCACCTCGCGCAGCAGGGCCTCGGCGCCCTTGTAGTCGCCGTCGCCGTCCAGGTGCATGGCGTGCCAGAAGAGCGTCTGCCCCTGGGCCGGGGCGTAGCCCAGCGTCGCGAGCCGGGGCCGCAGCTCCTCGGCGAAGGCCAGGCCTTCCTTGAAGCGGCCGGCGCGGTGGAGCGCCTCCAGCCGGTCCTCCAGGGGCTGGAAGGCCTCGACGCGGGCCCGCACCGCCGGGTCCTCGGGAGGCGGCACCACGGCGGTGAGCAGGCGCGTGTCCGAGCAGTCACTCAGGAGCGGCAGCGACTGAACGGCCGGCGCCGCCTTGTCCACCAGCTTCGGGTCCGGCTCGCGCGCGAGTAGCTCCGTGAGCGCGCCGAGCTGGCCGCGCCGCCGCTCCAGGCAGTACTCCCGCAGGGCCGCCAGCCGCTGGGGCTGCGCCGCGCCGTCCTGCCGCGCCAGCTCACACGCCTCGGTCCGCTGCTTCACCCACTCCTCCGAGTACGCGCTCAGCATCCGCGACACGCGCTCGAAGGCGTCCTTCTCCCGCGCCTGCCCCGGGCCGACCATGGCCGTCTCCAGCCGCGCCCGGAGCCGCGCATCCCAGACGCCCGCCAGCCGTTCCTCCATGCCGACGCAGGCGGAGACCGGGGCCTCCTGGCGCACCCAGCCCCAGATGGCGGCCACGCCCAGCAGGGCCACGCCGCTTGCGAGCGCCCCGGCGCGCAGCAGCGCCCGCCGCCGCTGCTCCGGGTCGTTCTCCAGCTCCAGCAGCAGCTCGCGCATGGAGCCCGGGCGCTGGAGCGGGTCGGCCTTCAGCCCTCGCAGGACGGCCCGCGCCACCCAGGCGGGCACCTCGCTCTGCGTTGGAGGGGGGAGGATGCGCTCGTCGAGCCGCGCCTCGAGGATGGCGCCGAAGGTGTCGCCCGCGAAGGGCCTCGTGCCGTAGAGGGCCTCGTAGAGCGCCACGCAGAAGCCGTACAAGTCACTGCGCGCGTCGACGGCGCGGCCCTGGAGTTGCTCGGGGGCCATGTAGCGCGGCGTGCCCAGCACCTTGCCGGACTCGGTGAGGGGCTCCAGCCACGTCCGCGGCTGCGAGCGCTCCAGGGGCTCGGGACCCTCGGGCTCCGAGGTGAGGCCGTGCGCGGCCTGCGCCAGCCCGAAGTCCGTCACCCGGACGCGTCCGTCCGCGCCGACCAGCACGTTGTCCGGCTTGAAGTCGCGGTGGACGAGCCCCGCCGCATGCGCCGCCGTCAGGCCCCGGCCCGCGTCCAGGAAGGCGCGCAGCACCTCGCGCCACGTGCGGGGCCGCTGCTTGAGCCACTGCTGCAGCGTCTGCCCCTCCACGTACTCCATGGCGATGAAGACGGAGTCGTCCTCCAGTCGCCCCGAGTCGTAGACGTGCACCACGTTGGGGTGGTTGAGGCGCGCCATCGCCTGCGCCTCGCGGAGCAGGCGCACCTGGGCGGCGTCGCTGTCGTCGAGGCTCCAGATGGGGCGCAGCAGCTTGACGGCCACGCGCCGGTTCAGCCGCGCGTCATACGCGGAGAGGACGAGCCCCATGCCGCCGTGCCCCAGCACGTCGAGCACCGTGTAGCGCTCCGCCAACACCCGCCCCGGAGGCGGCGAGGCGACGGCAGGCCCCGTGCGGATGGAGTCCACCGTCAGTCCCGAGGTCGGCCGCGCGGAGTCCACCCCGCCCGGGGCGGCGGGCCCCAGGGTAAGCGTCACCTCTGGAATGTCGGAGTCGGGCGCCCCCCCGGGCCGGTGAGGACTCATGTCCGACACTGTACCTCAGATGGAGGGCTACTGGAGCACCGCGAGCAGGTCTCCGCCCTGCACGGCGCCCTTGAGCGTGGGCACCACCTCCGCCACGGTGCCCGCGCGCGGGGCGCGGACCACCGTCTCCATCTTCATCGCCTCCAGCGTGACGATTGGCGCCCCGGCCTCCACACGCGCGCCCGGCTTGACGTGCAGCGCGATGACGGTGCCCGGCATGCTCGCCGCCACGTGGTTCGGGTTGCCGCGGTCCGCCTGGCGGCGGGCCTCCACCTTCGCCGCGAGGCTGCGGTCCCTCACCAGCACGGAGCGGTTGTGGCCGTTGAGGGCGAAGTACACGGTGCGGCAGCCGTCGTCGTCCGGCTCGCCCATCGCCGTCAGGCTGATGACCAGCGTCTTGCCCGGCTCCAGGTCCACCCAGATTTCCTGGCCCACCTCCATGCCGTAGAAGTAGTTGGGCGTGTCGAGGATGGACACGTCCTCGTACTTCGCCTGGTCGTCCAGGAAGCCGGCCATGACGCGCGGGTAGAGCGCGCTGGAGATGGCGTCCGCGCGGGTGAGCGGGTGGCCCGCCTTCTGGGACAGCTCGCTCTGGAGCGCGCCAAGGTCCAGCGGCGGCATGCTGGACGAGGGCCGGCCCTCCACGCGAGGCAGGCCCTTGAGCACCGCGGCGCGCAAGTCCTCGGGGAAGCCGTTGGGCGGCTGGCCCAGCTCGCCGCGGAAGTAGCCCACCACGCTGGAGGGGAAGTCCAGGCGCGGCGCCTCGGCGATGAGCTTCGCGCGGGTGAGCGCCGCGCTCTCCTCCATGGCCGCGCCGCGCACGGCCAGGTCGTTCTTCAAGAGGAAGATGGCGAAGTCGCCCACCATCTTCGAGGAGGGCGTCACCTTGGGGATGTCCCCCACCAGCGCATTGACGAGCGCGAAGGCGTCCTTCACGTCGTTCCACCGGCCCAGCAGTCCCATCTCCGCCACCTGGGGCCGGAGGTTGGAGTACTGGCCGCCTGGAATCTCGTGGTAGTAGACCTCGCTCGTCGTGCTCTTGAGGCCGCTCTCGAAGGGGGCGTAGTACTCGCGCACGTCCTCCCAGTAGTTGGCCAGCGGCTGCAGGCGCGCGTTGGCCAGCCCCGTCTCGCGCGGGTGGCCGCGCAGGGCGCTGACCAGCGCGTTCAGGCTGGGCTGGCTGGTGAGGCCCGCCATGCTGCCCAGCGCCACGTCGACGATGTGCACGCCGTGCTCAATCGCCTCCAGGTAGCTGGCGATGCCGTTGCCCGCCGTGTCGTGCATGTGCAGGTGGATGGGCAGGCGCGTCACCTCGCGCAGTCGGTCCATCAGCATGGCCGCGGCGCGCGGGCGCAGCAGGCCCGCCATGTCCTTGATGCACAGGAAGTGGGCGCCCGAGTCCTCGATGCGCTTCGCGAGGTCCGCGTAGTACTCCAGCGTGTACTTCTTGCGCTTGGGGTTGGCGACGTCGCCCGTGTAGCAGATGGCCACCTCCGCCACCTTGCCCGTCTTGAGCACGCGGCGGATGGACACGTCCATGCTGCCCAGATCATTGAGGCTGTCGAAGATGCGGAAGACGTCCACGCCCGCCTCGGCCGCCTCGTCGATGAAGCCCTCCACCACGTTGTCCGGGTAGCTGGTGTAGCCCACGGCGTTGGCGCCGCGCAGGAGCATCTGGAGCAGCAGGTTGGGCGCGGCGGCCTTGAGCGCGCGCAGGCGGGCCCACGGGTCCTCGTTCAGGAAGCGGTAGGCGGTGTCGAACGTCGCGCCGCCCCAGCTCTCCAGGCTGAAGAGGTCGGACGCGAGGTGCGCGGTGGCCGGCGCCACGCGCAGCACGTCCCGGGTGCGCATGCGCGTGGCCAGCAGGGACTGGTGCGCGTCGCGCATCGTCGTGTCGGTGAGCAGCACGCGCTTCTGGGCCAGCACCCACTCGGCCAGGCCCCGGGGGCCCTTCTCCGCGAGAATCTGCGCGGTGCCGCGCGGCACGGGGCCGGGCGGCGTCACCGGCAGGCGTGGCTCCAGGAACTGCGTGGGCTTGAGCCGCTGGTGCTTCTTGATGGTGGGGTGGCCGTTGACGATGACGTCGCCCAGGTACTGGAGGAGCTTGCTGGCCCTGTCCCGCCGGGGCTCCAGCTGGAACAGCTCCGGCGTCTCGTCGATGAAGCGCGTGTACGTCTGCCCCTGCTGGAAGGCGGGGTGGCGCAGCACGTTCTCCAGGAAGGGCAGGTTGGTCTTCACGCCGCGGATGCGGAACTCGCGCAGCGCGCGCTGGCCCTTCATCACCGCGCCCTGGAACGTCGGCGCGTAGGCGATGACCTTCACCAGCATGGAGTCGTAGTACGGCGAGATGTGCGCCTGGGTGTAGCCGTTGGAGCCGTCCAGCCGGATGCCGAAGCCGTGGGCCGCGCGCCAGGCGGTGATGACACCGGCGTCGGGCATGAAGTTGTTGGCCGGGTCCTCGGTGGTGACGCGCAGCTGCACCGCGTAGCCGCGCGGGACGATGGCCTCCTGCGAGGGGATGCCCACCTCGGGCGAGTCCAGCCGGTAGCCCTCGGCGATGCGAAGCTGGCTCTGCACCAGGTCCACGCCCGTCACCTGCTCGGTGACGGTGTGCTCCACCTGGAGCCGCGCGTTGCACTCGATGAAGTAGAAGGCGTCGCCGGAGACGAGGAACTCGGCCGTGCCCGCGCTGGAGTAGCGCGCCTCACGCGCCAGCCGCACCGCGGCGTCGCAGATGGAGGCGCGCAGCGTCGGGGACAGGTTGGGGGCGGGGGCAATCTCGATGACCTTCTGGTGGCGGCGCTGCACGGAGCAGTCGCGCTCGTGCAGGTGCACCAGGTTGCCGTGCAGGTCGCCCAGCAGCTGCACCTCGATGTGGCGCACCTTCTCCAGGAACTTCTCCAGGAACACCGCCGCCGAGCCGAACGCGCTCTTCGCCTCGGAGCGCGCGGAGGCGAGCGCCGACTCCAGCTCCTTCTCCTCGCGCACCACGCGCATGCCCCGGCCGCCGCCGCCGTGCGCCGCCTTCACCAGGATGGGGCCGCCGTGCTGGGCGAAGAAGGCGCGCGCCTGCTCCAGCACCCGGGCGTCGTCGCCCTCGAGGGTGATGCCCGGCACCACCGGCACGCCCACCTTCTGGGCCAGCTGCTTGGCGGCCACCTTGTCACCCATGATTCGCACCACCGGCGAGCGCGGGCCGATGAAGCGGATGCCCCGGCGCTCACACGCCTCGGCGAAGTCGGCGTTCTCCGACAGGAAGCCGTAGCCCGGGTGGATGGCGTCCACGCCGGCCTTCTGGGCCACGTCGAGGATTTCATCGATGCCCAGGTACGCCTCCACGGGGCGCTTGCCGCGCCCGACGAGGTAGGCCTCATCCGCCTTGTGACGGTGCTCGTGGGTGCGGTCCTCGTCGCTGTAGATGGCGACGGTGCGGATGCCCAGCTCGTTGCAGGCCCGGAAGACGCGGATGGCAATCTCACCGCGGTTGGCGCACAGCACCTTCTGGATGGGAGTCAGGGCAGGGATGGCCATATCCCGCGCGCTGTAGTCACTCCCCGAGCCACGGCGCAACCCTTCCCGGGCGGAACGTCGGCTTTACTGCGCTGATACAACACCCCCGGCCTTGACGGCGTGAGGTCCGCAGGTGGAAATCGGACGCATGGACACCTCAGTGACTGCACCCCCCTTGCGCTCCAACCCGGGGCCGAAGGGACTGCCCCGGCTCGGCATGTTCTTCCCCATGCTCCGAGAGCCGCTCGCCCTGGCCAACCGGCTCCACGCCGACTACGGGGACTCGGTGGTGTTTCCCATCGCCGGCTTCAAGATGGCCTTCCTGAGGAATCCGGTGGACGTGAAGCGGGTGCTCATCGACGAGCCCGCCACCTTTCCCAAGCCGCGCATCGTCAACCCCTTCAACGGCAACGGGCTGACGGTGAGCCGCGGCGACTTCTGGAAGCGGCAGCGGCACATGGTGCAGCCGCTCTTCAGCAAGGAGAAGGTCAAGCTGTGGGCGGGCATCTTCTCGGACGAGATGCGCAAGGCGGTGGTGCGCTGGAAGGAGTTCGGCGCGCGCGGCGAGAGCTTCGACATGTACCACGAGGCCGCGCGGATGATGTTCGGGGTGATGTGGCGCACCTGCTTCGATGAGCAGCCGTCCGAGAAGCACTTCCACGGCATCATGCAGGCGATAGAGATCTTCGGGAAGCGCCCCTCGCCGTACTTCTCCCTGCTGTACTCCGTGGTGCCGAGGCTCAACCCGATGGGAAAGCGGGTGTACTTCTCGGTGCGGCAGGTCAACGAGTGGATCTACGGGCGGCTGGCGTCCCGGCGCGAGCGGGGGACGCAGGAGGGAGACATCACCCTGCTGTCCATGCTGGTGGAGGCGCGGGCGCGCGACACGGGCGAGGGGATGAAGGACGTGGAGGTCCGCGACGAAATCGTCAACCTCTTCGGCGCCAGCTTCGAGATGATCGCCACGTCCATCACCTGGGCGGTCCACGCCTGCACGCAGCACCCGGACGTGGTGCGCAACATCCGCGACGAGGTGCGGGGGGCGGTGGGGACGGCGGAGCCCACGCTGGAGGACGTGCCGAAGCTTCCGTACACGGCCCGCGTCGTCCAGGAGATCAACCGGCTGTGCCCGCCGGCCTTCGCCATCCTCCGTGAGGCGAAGGAGACCACCCAGGTCAACGACGTGATGATTCCCGAGCGCTCCAACATCCTGATGTTCCCGTATGCCATCCACCGGCACCCGGACTACTGGACGTCGCCAGAGACGTTCGACCCGGACCGCTTCCTGCCGGAGCGGATGGCAGGAATGCACAAGTGCGCCTACGTGCCCTTCGGCGCGGGACAGCGCATCTGCGTGGGCCAGCACATGTCGATGGTGGACACGGTGCTGGCGCTCGCCATGATGTTGCAGCACCTGGACGTGGAGTACGCGAGCCCCCGCCCGGTGCAGTGGGAGACGAAGCTCACCTTCGTCCCCAAGGGCGGGCTGCCGGTGAAGGTGCGGCCCGTGGCCTGAGGCCGCGGCCTCAGGTGCTGGACTGGGACTGGGGGACGGCCGCCGTGCTACCGGCCGTCTCCTCGTAGTCGAGGTCGCGGTGGAAGGTCTCCTCGATGCGCAGGAGCGCGAGGAGCGCGAGGCCGAAGCAGAGGCTGCCCACCATCATCGCCGCGTTGGCGACGGTGACGCCCTCCAGGCCCTTGAGCCAGGCGAAGCCACTGGCGGCGAGCGCGGCCGAGCCACGCACGAAGTTGGGGACCGTCGTCGCCACGGTGCCGCGGATGTTGGTGCCGAACTGCTCGGCCGCCATCGTCACCAGCACCGCCCAGTAGCCCACGGTGATGCCCATGAAGAAGCTGAGGACGTAGACGCCCGTGCTGGTGAGCCCCGGCGCGAAGCCGTAGACGAGCATCAGCAGGAAGCCGGCGGTGAGGTTGAGGGCCACCGCGCGCTTGCGGCTCTTGAGCCACTGGCTGAAGACACCCGCGAGCAGGTCGCCGAGCGTCAGGCCGATGGAGCCGTAGAGGATGGCATTGCCGGCCGTCACCGTGCCCGTCACGCCCAGGCCCGCCGTGAGCTCGGGGGCGAAGGTGAAGAGGATGCCCGTGGTGAAGTAGATGGGCACGCCGATGAGGATGCAGCAGATGTACTTGAGGAAGCGCCCCCCTTGCAGGATGAGGAAGGGGTTGGCGCGCGCCGGGTCGCTCTTCTTGGAGAACAGCTCGGACTCGGAGACCTTGAACCGCGCGAACAGCAGCGCGAGGCCCATGACGCCGCCGGTGATGTAGGCCGTCTTCCAGGACAGGTGCTGGCCGACGATGGCCGCGGCGACGATGCCGAGCATGCCCAGCGTCGCGACGACGGTGGTGCCCAGGCCGCGCTTCTCCTTGGGCAGGGACTCGGCGACCAGCGTAATCGCCGCGCCCAGCTCGCCCGCGAGGCCCACGCCGCCCAGGAAGCGGCAGACCGCGTAGCTCGTCACGTCCCACGCGAAGGCGTTGGCCAGGTTGGCGAACGAGTACAGGAGGATGGAGCCGAACATCACCGACAGGCGCCCGCGCTTGTCCGCGAGCACGCCCCAGAGGAGCCCGCCGACCATCATCCCCACCATCTGCGCGTTGTAGATGAACAGGCCCTTCTGGAGGATCTCCGCCGGGTCGGTGATGCCGAGGTCGATGAGCGACGCCCGCCGCACCACTCCGAACAGCGTGATGTCGAAGAGGTCGACGAAGTACCCAAGCCCGGCGACCACGACGGTCAGGTTGAGGACCGAGCGGAGATCTCTCAGGAATTTCATGGTCGGAATTAAGGGGTTTTGCGGGCCGGCGGGCAAGTGCCCCGGCCATTACCCAGCGGGTGGAGCCCCCTTGCATGGGACCGTGAGTTATGAATCACCATTCAGGTTCTGATACGGGCGCCCGGAGGAGGTTTTCCGGACCCGTTTTGACGCGCCTTGTCAGTCATCAGGCGCGCGCCACCTTCGCCAGCGCCTGTTCCAGGCGGGGCAGGTCATAGGGCTTCGAGAGCACCACGGCTTCCGCCAGCGCCTCGCCCCCGCCGCGTAGCACCTCGGGGCCATGTCCGGAGGCGACAATCACCCGCAGCTCGGGTGTCGCCCGGACGGCCCGGACGGCCAGGTCCACGCCCGACATGCCAGGGAGGCTCACGTCCGTGAACAGGACGTCGACGTGCGCCGAGGCGAGCACTTCCAGGGCCTCCTCCGCGCTCATGACGGCGACGACGTCATGCCCCAGGGACTCCAGCAGCTCACTGGCCGGGAGGCGGATCTGCTCGTCGTCCTCCACGAGGAGGATGCGCAGCGCCTTGTGGACCCTGGGCGCCGCTTCCCCTCCGGGCCGCGCCAGCTTCGCGTGCGCCTCGCGCTCGGCCACGCGCTGCTGGCGGGCCATGAGCAACTGGCGGACCTTCCGGGCCAGGTACTCCCGCCGATAGGGCTTGCTCAGCAGGTGCACGCCCGGGTCGAGCCGGCCGCCATGGACGATGGCGTTCTCGGTGTAGCCCGAGGTGAACAGCACCTCCAGGTCCGGCAGCAGCGTCCGGGCATGGCGGGCCAGCTCGGGGCTGCGGACGGGGCCCGGCATCACCACATCGGTGAACAGCAGGTCAATGGGGATGCCGCTCTGGATGATGGCCAGCGCGCTCTGTCCGTCGGACGCCTTGAGCACGCGGTAGCCCAGCTCCGTGAGCAGCTCCACGGCGGTGGCGCGCACCTCGGCGTCGTCCTCGACCACCAGCAGCGTCTCTGTGCCGCCCTCGACCTGCTCCGGGACGGGCTCGGAGCGCGGCAGCTCCACCTGGAGCGAGCGGGGGAGGTAGATCTTGATGGTCGTCCCGTGCCCCACCTCGCTGTAGATCTTGATGTGGCCGCCGGTCTGCTTGACGAAGCCATACACCATGCTCAGCCCGAGTCCCGTGCCGCGGCCCTCGGGCTTGGTCGTGAAGAAGGGCTCGAAGGCGCGCTCCATGATTTCGGGAGGCATGCCGCAGCCAGTGTCGGAGATGGCCAGCAGCACGTACTGGCCGGCCGCCGCGTCCGGGTGAAGCTGGGCGTAGTGGTCGTCGAGCATGGCGTTGCCGGCCTCAATGGTCAGCCTGCCTTCGCCCTCCATGGCGTCGCGGGCGTTGATGGCCAGGTTGAGGATGACGTTCTCGAGCTGGTTGGGGTCGGCGAACGTGTTCCAGAGGCCGCCGCCGATGACGGTCTCCAGCTCGATGTCCTCGCCCAGGGCGCGGCGCAGCAGGTCATCCATGTCGCGGACCAGCCGGCCCAGGTTGATGACGGTGGGGTCCAGCGGCTGCTGCCGCGCGAAGGCGAGCAGCTGGGAGGCGAGCCTGGCGCCGCGGTCGACGGCGCCCATGGCGGTGGCCACTCGCCGCCGGGCCTGCGCGTTGCCGCCCAGCTCCCGGTCCATGAGCTGGAGGTTCCCTCCGATGACCTGGAGCAGGTTGTTGAAGTCGTGCGCCACGCCGCCGGTGAGCTTGCCCACCGCTTCCATCTTCTGGGCCTGCCGCAGCGCGGCCTCTGTCTGGCGCCGCTCGGCCTCGCTGTCCTCCAGCGCCCGGGTGCGCTCGCGGACCAGGTTCTCGAGGTGCTCGCGGTACCCGCGCAGCTCGTCCTGCGCGCGCTTCTGCTCGGTGATGTCGTGGCCCTGGACGAAGACCCCGGAGATGCTCCCGTCCGGCTCGACCACCGGCTGGTAGACCAGATCGACATAGGCCTCATCGAGCGGGGCGTCGGGGTTCCGCTGGAGCAGGACCTTCATCCCCTGGCCGACGAAGGCCTTCCCCGTGGTGATGACCCCGTCGAGCAGCTCGAAGTAGCCCTGGCCCGCCACCTCTGGCAGGGCCTCGCGCACGGGGCGGCCGATGATCTTCCGGTGGCCCACGAGCTGGTAGTAGGCGACGTTGACGAGCTCGAAGACGTGCTGGCGCCCGCGCAGGAAGCACATGAAGCCGGGGGCCTGCTCGAAGAGCCGCCGGAGGTGGCGGCGCTCCGCGTCCAGCGTCACGTTGGCCTCCTGGACGAACTGAGCGCGCTGGAAGAGGCCTGCCTCCACCTGCTCCCGTGAGACCACGGCCAGACCTCGCGCCGTCTCCTCGGCCTCCACCGGCGGGGCCAGCCGGGACCGCTCGGTGACTTCCACGGTGTGCTGGAGGATGAAGGCGACCTCATCCCGGGAGTCGAGGATGGGCGTGTGGGTGGCGCTCCAGTAACGCTCCCTGAGGACTGTTCCCTCGGGCGTCTCCAGGGGGACGCGGTAGGGAATCAGCGCGAGGCTGTCCGGGGCGCGCCGCTCCAGGACCCGGGCGAAGGAGGCCCGGAGCAGGAGTGCACTGGCGTTGTTGGGATCGTCCGGATCATTCGGGAAGGCCTCAAGGACGTACCGCCCGACGAGGTCTTCGATTCGGCTCGCCGTGGCGCGAAGGTAGGCCGGGTTGGCCGCGACGTACCGCAGCTCGCGGTCCAACACCATGTAGGGATTGGGGGAGGCCTCGAAGAGCAGCTTGAAGTCGATGGTGTCGAGCATCGCGGTGCGGGCACTCCGGTGTCACTGGGAGCACCGGGCAGAGCGGGGCACCCTCCATAAACCGTGCTGTCGGCGGTTGCGACGCCGAAGGCCCGGCCCTTGTCCTGAACCGCGCGCGGGTGACGCTCATTCGACAGTTCCTACCTGAACAAGGCTTCAGCCATTCTTCCGGAGGGGCGCCAGGCTCGCCGCGCCGCCTGCGCACGGGGCAGGGAAGCCCATGCCTACATCGTCGGACATCCAGGCAAGGGACGGAACTCACGGCTCCGGGCAGGAAGGGCAATGCCTACCTGAACGAACCTTCAGCCAGTTTTCAGGCGCTCGCGGGGCGTGCAGGGAAGGAGGCGTGCCTACCTGAACGAGTCTTCAGCCAGTTTCCAGGCCGCCGTGCGGGGAGCCGGAAAGGGCCGTGCCTACATGAACGAACCTTCAGCCAGTCGCGGACGTGGGCGGGCATGGCCGCGCCCGCGACGGCAGGCTCTCCGCCATCCCTTGCAGGCCACTGGGACCGGGCATGGACAGACGTAAATGCAAGCAATGACAATCAATATTGTTGATATTGATTGTCATTGCCTGTGATTGAGGTTTTTGGCTGTGTCTGTGTTTCAGTCGCCGGCGGCCCCGCCAGCGAGCACTACGTCCCCGCGCGCTGGCGGTTGAGGCGGTCGTAGTGGCGGTAGCCCAGCTTGTCGAGCGCGCCCGGGGGCGCGAGGCCGATGTCCACCAGCGTCTTGATGTCGTACGTGCCCGCGAGCACAGGCGGCGCGTAGTTCCGGACCGCGTCGGGCGTGCGGAACTTCTGCAGGGGGTAGAGCACCGTGCTCGTGTGCACGTGCATGAAGTGCGCGGCGGACTGGCGCTGCCAGCCTGGCACTCCGGGGGCGGTGATGACGTGGGGCGTGGCCAGGAAGGTGCCGCCCGTGAGGATCTCCAGCTGCTGGCCCACCTGGGCGACGATGCAGCCCGCGGGCGCGGTGCCGCGCACCATCTTCCCCTGCGGGTCCTCCGGCGTGGCGCGCGTGCGGAGGTACAGGCCGCTCTTGCTGTCGGGCGCGGGCGCCGGGCGCCGCTCCGGGTCGAGGAACCGGCCCCCGGGCAGCAGCGTGAGCAGGTTGAAGTCCGTGTGCTCCTCGCCCCAGACGATGTCCGTGTTCACCTGCGCGTCGGTGAGCGGCAGGTACTGGAGCGCGCGGGTGACGTGGGGGGCGCGCTGGCAGAGGTCCGAGAACACCGTCTCGGGCAGGCCCAGCGCCAGCGCGGAGCCGCGCAGCAGCTTGAGGCCGGCCTCATGGAGCGAGCGGCCCAGCTGCATGATGCCTTCCTGGAAGAAGGGCGGCGCGCTCTCGGGCCAGACGTTCTCCGGGTACAGCTCCGGGAACTCCATCGCGGACTGCTCGTCGTTGGGGTATGGCGCGACGAAGTAGCACTCCTTGAAGTCCGGCTGGCCGTTGCCCGCGACGGCGACCTCGGTGTTCGGCGGCGTCCAGCCCCGCTGGTACCAGATGTCGGCGCGGCCGAAGGGCTTCTTCACCTCGGCGGGCTGGGCGATGAACGCGGCGAACGCGTCGTAGTAGCGGTTGAGCGCCTGCGTGTCGACGCCGTGGTTCTTCAGGTACACGAGGCCGAAGACACCGAACGCCTCGCGGAGCGACGCGGCGGCGCGCTCGACGCGGGCCGGGTCCTCCGACGCGAGGTCGGCGAGGTCGACAGTGGGGATGTTGAGCGAAGAGGTCTCGGCCATGGTGGGCCAAGGTGTATCGCTCCTCGGGCCCGAAGGGGAGGGGCTCCGTGGGGAAGAAGGGGCCTGGACGGGCAGGACCCTGGAAAGAAAGGACAGCCAGGGGGGCGGGCGCCCGACAGGACGTGGGGAGCCTCTATCCTACCCAGGAGGCTGGCGGAGGGCCCGAGCAGAGCCCACCGCCAGGTGGCGAGTCAGTGCTGCTGGAGCCGCGCCAGCTGCGCTTGCAGCTCGGCCACACGCCGCTCGGCTTCCTCGCGCCGCCGTGTCTCCTCGTCCGCACGGCGCTGGATGCGTTCCACCTCTTCCTGCATCCGCTCCAGCAGCTCCGCCGATTCGAGCACCAGGGACTCGCCCGCCCAGAGGCGCAGCTTCTCGTTCACCACCTCCAGCTCCAGCCCCAGCACCTCCGAGGCGAAGCGGCCCTGTCTCGGCGGCATCGGCGTGTACGTCCGCGCCCTCGAAGTCGCCAGCCGGTACCCGAACAGCTCCTCCCGCGAGCGGTCATAGATGAAGTACTCGGGGATACCGAGGCGGGCGTAGCGCTCCACGTTGTACTCGGCGTCCTTCTTCCGGTCGCCGCCGACGTGGACCTCCATGACCCAGTCCAGCCCCTTGCCCTCGTGGCTGACCACCCACTTGCCGCGCATGTGGGGCTCCGCGTCCAGCACCACCAGCAGGTCGGGCGCGAAGCGCCGCTCACCCGGATAGTAGATGGGCAGCTCCGAGCCGACGTACACCTTGCGCTTCTTGCGGCCGAAGTAGCCCAGGAGCGCGTCCCGCGTCTCCACCTTCGCGTGGAAGTGGAGGTCGCCCTCCGGCATCGCCAGCTCTTCGTCCGTCACCTCATCAGGCAGGGACTTCACCACCCTCGCCCGTTCCTCCGGTCCCATCACGTCCCACTCCGCCTGCGTGGGGGCCCGGGGGAAGGCCTCTCCACGTCCGTTCGTGTGCCGTCCCATGCCGTGAAGCGTGCTGCGCTCGGCCCGGGCCGTCAATCTCCCCAGGAGCCCTTCAGCAAGTGGCGGGCCGGGCGGCCGGAGCCCGCTCCACCCGCGACTTCGCGCTTCTCGGGACTCGGGGCCATCCCGTTCCAGAGGCGGTGTCCCCATCCGTGGACACTTCAAGTCCTCCTCCCGCGAATCCACGGGAGTCCGGCTTCGCGAACTCCTGCGCGCTTCGGGGCTCTTCGTTATCGTCCGCCGGCCGTCCCCCCGAGGTGCTCCCGTGAAGACGCTCTTCTCCGCCTGGTTCCGCATTCCCTTCTGGCAGCGTGTGCTCGGGGGCTTCGTGCTCGGCGCCCTGGCCGGCTGGCTCGCGGGGCCCGCCGCGGGCCCGTGGTTCCAGCCGCTGGGCACGCTCTACGTCAACCTCATCAAGATGATCGCCACGCCGCTGGTGTTCTTCGCGGTCATCAACGCGGTGGCCGCGCTGCACGGGCAGAAGAGCGTGGCCGCGCTGGGCGGAAAGACGTTCCTCTGGTTCGCCATCACCGCGGCGCTCGCCGTGGGCGTGGGGCTGGGCACCGGCACCGTGCTGAAGCCCGGCGTCGGCGTGGGCCAGCTCCAGCTCGCCGAGTCCTATACGCCGCGCGAGGTTCCGGGCCCCATCCAGGTGCTGCTGGACGTGGTGCCCACCAACCCCTTCGCCGCGCTGGCCGGAGGGAAGATCCTCCAGGTCATCTTCTTCGCGGGCCTGCTCGGGTTCGCCCTCGTCAAGCTGGGCGCGAAGACTGCTCGCCTGCGCGAGCTGGTCCGCGAGGCCAGCGACGCGATGATTCAGGTGACGCGCTTCGTGCTGGAGCTGACCCCGCTGGGCACCTTCGGCCTCATCGCCGCGCTCGTGGGCACCTACGGCTTCGAGCGCCTGCTGCCGCTCGGCCGGCTCGTGTTCGCGCTGTACCTCGCGTGCGCGCTGCACGTCGTCTTCGTCTACGGCGGCCTGCTGCTGGCGCACGGGCTCAACCCCCTGCGCTTCTTCCGCGGCGCCGCGCCCGGCATGCAGGTGGCCTTCGTCAGCTCGTCCAGCTTCGCGTCGCTGCCGGTGTCCCTGCGCAGCGTCACGCACAACCTCGGCGTCAACAAGGACTACGCCGCCTTCGCCGTGCCGCTGGGTGCCACCATCAAGATGGACGGCTGCGGCGCCATCTACCCGGCCATCGCCTCGCTCTTCGTCGCGCAATACTTCGGCCTGGAGCTGTCCGCGTCCCAGTACTTCATCATCCTCCTCGCCTCGGTGCTGGGCAGCTTCGGCACCGCGGGCGTGCCCGGCACGGCCGTCGTCATGGCCACCGTGGTGCTCAGCTCCGCCGGCCTGCCGCTGGAGGGGCTGGGCTACCTCCTCGCCATCGACCGCGTGCTCGACATGATGCGCACGCTCACCAACGTCACCGGGCAGATGCTGGTGCCCGTGCTGGTGGCCCGCGAGGAGGGACTGCTCGACGAGGCCGTCTACAACCGCGCCGCCACCAACGTCGGCCTGGAGAAGGACGTGGCCGAGGCGGAGTGACACGAGGCCGGCCCGCCCGGGCCGGGACATGGCGGGAGAGGGGCCGGCTGACTGGCTGGCGGCCTTTCCCCGCACCCGAGGGGTGCCCAGCTTGAACCTGCTGGCTCCAACCCCGGGGAAACCGATGAGCGCCACCGTCGCCGACTACCTCCTCTATCGCCTCGGGCAGTGGGGCGTGCGCCGCATCTACGGCTACCCGGGCGACGGCATCAACGGCATCCTCGGGGCGCTCGGGCGCAACACGGAGCTCCAGTTCGTCCAGTCGCGCCACGAGGAGATGTCCGCCTTCATGGCCTGCGCCCACGCCAAGTTCACCGGCGAGCCGGGCGTGTGCCTCGCCACCTCCGGCCCGGGTGCCATCCACCTGCTCAACGGCCTCTACGACGCGAAGCTGGACCACCAGCCGGTGGTGGCCATCGTCGGGCAGCAGTCGAGCATGTCGCTGGGCGGCCACTACCAGCAGGAGGTGGACCTGGCGTCCCTCTTCAAGGACGTGGCCAGCGAGTACGTCACCATGGTGACCCACCCCTCCGCCGTGCGCCACGCGGTGGACCGGGCCATGCGCATCGCCCGGTACGAGCGCACCGTGACGTGCGTCATCCTCCCCAACGACGTCCAGGAGCAGCCGTACCAGAAGCCGGAGCGCGCGCACGGCACGCTGCACTCCAGCGTGGGCTACAGCGTGCCCCGCGTCCTGCCCCAGGACGCCGACCTGCGCCGCGCGGCGGACGTCCTCAACGCGGGCAAGAAGGTGGCCATGCTGGTGGGCGCCGGGGCCATGAACGCCGCCGACGAGGTGGTGCAGGTGGCGGACCTGCTGGGCGCGGGCGTGGCCAAGGCGCTGCTGGGCAAGGCGGTGCTGCCGGATGAGCTGCCCTTCGTCACCGGCACCATCGGCCTGCTGGGCACGAAGCCCAGCTGGGACTTGATGTCTGACTGCGACACGCTGCTGATGGTGGGCACCAGCTTCCCGTACTCGGAGTTCCTCCCCAAGGAGGGGCAGGCGCGGGGCGTGCAGATCGACATCGACGGCCGGATGCTCGCCATCCGCTACCCCATGGAGGTGCCGCTGGTGGGGGACAGCCGCGAGACGCTCCGCGCGCTGCTGCCGCTGCTCCAGCGCAAGCAGGACCGGGGCTGGCGCGACACGGTGGAGAAGGGCGTGCGCCAGTGGTGGAAGCAGGCCGAGGCGCTGGCCATGAGCGCCGCCGACCCCGTCAGCCCCCGCCGCGTGTTCTGGGAGCTGTCCCCCCGGATTCCGGACGAGGCCATCCTCACGGCGGACTCGGGCTCGGGGACCATCTGGTACGCGCAGAACATCAAGGTGCGGAAGGGGATGATGGCGTCGCTGTCCGGCAACCTCGCCACCATGGGCTGCGGCGTGCCGTACGCCATCGGCGCGAAGTTCGCCTTCCCGCACCGGCCCGTCATCGCCATGGTGGGGGACGGCGCCATGCAGATGAACGGCAACAGCGAGCTCATCACCGTGGCGAAGTACTGGAAGGAGTGGAAGGACCCGCGCTTCATCGTCCTGGTCCTCAACAACCGGGACCTGAACATGGTGACGTGGGAGCAGCGCATCCTGGCCGGAGACCCGAAGCTGCCTGCCACGCAGGACCTGCCGGACTTCCCGTACGCGCGCTACGCGGAGTCGCTGGGCCTCAAGGGCATCCGCGTGGACCGGCCGGAGGCGCTCGGCCGCGCCTGGGAAGAGGCGCTGAGCGCGGACAGGCCGGTGGTGTTCGAGGCCTATGTCGACCCGAACGTGCCGCCGCTCCCGCCGCACATCACCCTCGACCAGGCGAAGAACTACACCCAGGCCCTGCTCAAGGGCGACGTGGACTCGGGCGGCATCATCAAGCAGTCCATCAAGGGCATGGTGGAGCAGCTCCTGCCGCACAAGGGCGACAAGTCGTAGCGGGCAGGCACGCCGTGGCGGACGGAAGGCGCGGCTACTTCGCCTTCAGCTCGTACTCGCCACCCGGGTAGACGAACGAGTCGCGGGGCGCGTACCAGCACCACGCCTCCACCTTCTGCAGCGGGCTGGCCGGCCGCAGCGCGTACACCGGGTGGTCCGGCGCCAGGAAGTCCAGGGACTGGAGCTCGAAGCCGGCGGCAATGTCACCGACGTAGGGGTAGTTGCCCGCCATCAGCTTGTTCTTCACCTGTGTCACGTACATGAGCTGACCGCGCGCCACCGAGGCCACCTGCTGGCCCACCCGCGCCACGGCGCGGATGATGGGGATGCCGTCCACGCGAGTCACCGCCACCAGCCGGCCGTCCTCCAGGTCCAGCGTCGTGGTGCCCGCAGAGGCGGGGACGCCGCGCTCGCTCACGTAGTCGCGCACCGTCTGCGACGAGTTGAGGTAGTGCGTGAAGAAGCGGCCCGGTGTCACGCCGTCCGGCGCCGTGTGGTCCGCGAGGTCCAGGCCCAGGTACGTCAGCGAGTACGCGCCGAAGCCCGACGTCTGGTCCGCCGAGTCCACCACGTACTGGTTCATGTAGATGGCGCGGTTGGCCGCGGGCGACAGCCCCCTGGGCAGCAGCGCGGCGGCGGCCCTGCGGTCGGCGGGAATCCAGCTCGAATAGAGCATGCGGCTGTTGAGGACGAGCTGCGGCGCGGCGAGGGTACTGGTGGACATGATGGCTCCTGGACGGGTGAGCTCTCTTCAATTCATTCGGAGCCAGCCACGCGGTCTGGTTGTCGTCCATCGTCCCGCCGGGCCGCCGCGTCCTGGTGCGGTGCGGCGGCGACGCTCTCGCACACCGCCGCTCCACGAGTCACAGCGCGCGGTTGAGGGTGACGGGGGTGGCGCGTCCCTCGCGGAGGATGAGGAGCGTGGCCGGACTGCCCGGCGCGCCCAGCTCACGGTGGCGGGCCTCGCCCGGGTCGTGCACGGAGGCCCCGTCGATGGCCTTCACCACGTCACCCAGGCGCAGTGACGCGGCCGGGCCTCCCTCCGCCAGCCAGCTCACGGTGACGTCGTCCCCGCTCATCGCGAAGTGGAGCCCCAGGCGCCCAGGCTCCACCCGGGCCGGACCCATGCGCCAGTCGCCCAGGTCCTCCGCCTTGCCGGACGTGAGTGTCACCTGCCGGTCCGCGAGCTGCCCACCGCGGCCCCACGCAATGACACGGTGCGGACCCGGCGCGAGGTCCTCCACCCGGAAGCGCCCATCCGCGCCCACCTGCGGCGAGAAGACTCCGTCCACGTCCACGAAGCCGCCCGCGAGGGGCGCACCTGAGGCGTCGACCAGCCGGCCGGAGAGGCTGCCTCCCGCCTCGACGACGAGGTCCACCTGGGCGGTGGCGCCAGCGGTGACGGTGGCCTCCGCCTTCCCGGCGCGGCCGTCCGGCAGCGTGGCGGTGAGGGCCACCCGTCCCGCCACCATGTCCTCGACGACGAAGCGGTCTCCCGCGAAGTCCAGCTCCTGCCGGGTGAGGAAGTCGTCGTCGCTCCGGAGGGCGGTGGCCACCAGCCGGAAGCCCTCGACGGCGCGGCCTCCTCCCGAGCGGACGGTGCCCGTCAGGCGTCCTCCTGCCGTGAGCTGGAGGGTGACGGCCGTGCGCGTCGACGGCACCGAGGGCAGGTCTCCCCGGCGTCCGCCGTTGGTGGCCCAGAAGTGCACCGCGGGCCCGCCGATGGAGTCCGCCACCATCGTCACCTGTCCGGAGGCGTCGGTGACGTCCTCCAGGAGCACCTCGTACTTGCCGGGCTCGCTGCCCATCACCGTGGCGCCGACGCTGGGCGCGCCGTTGGGTTCGAGCACCGTGACGACGATGGGCTTGCTCGGCTCGCTCACCTCCAAATCCACGCGCTTCGAGCCTCCGGCCTCCAGCTCCACGACCTTCTCCTGGTCGCTATTCTGGCTGGCGGAGTCCGCCATCCAGGCGGTGAGCGTGTAGCGGCCCGCGCGTACTCGCATCGACCAGGCGCCGTCGGGAGTGGCCGCGACCTTCACGGCCTCGGTGTAGGGGGCGCCCGCCCGCAGGGCGGAGACGGTGACGGGCTTCGGGGGCACCCGGCCTCCCCGGAGCCGGACGGTGCCTTCGAGCAGGCCCTCCCCGGTGAGCTGGAGGCGGACGCGGCTCGTCTCTCCCGGGAGGACCTTCACTGGCTCGCGGACATGCGTCTCGCTGCCGGGGCGGCGGGCCGCGACATACACCTCTCCCGGGGGCATCCCTTCGAGGACGAAGCCGCCCTGCGCATCCGTCACCGTGACGAGCGCGCCCTCCAGCGGCGCCATGCGCCAGCGCGTCTCCGGGGTGACCTGGATGCCCGCCAGGGGCTTCGCGTCCCCGTCCACCACCGT
This sequence comes from Pyxidicoccus trucidator, assembly GCF_010894435.1. Taxonomy (NCBI): domain Bacteria; kingdom Pseudomonadati; phylum Myxococcota; class Myxococcia; order Myxococcales; family Myxococcaceae; genus Pyxidicoccus; species Pyxidicoccus trucidator. The sequence goes on from NZ_JAAIXZ010000014.1 coordinate 107,269, forward strand.
GCCCTCGATGCGACCGTGCGCGGACAGCTCGGCAAGCAGGTCGAAACGCTGGCCGTCCAGCACGCTCACTCCGCTCCGCATCAGTGTCTTGAAGCCCCGGGCCCGCACCGTCACCGAGTACAGCCCCGGCGCGAGCGCTCCCGCTTCGAACCGTCCGTCCGCTCCGGAGACGGCGCTGGCGACCTCGGCCTGGGTGTCGTCCAGGCTGAAGGTGAGGGCGCCCGGGGTGATGGAGATGTTCGCACCGCCGATGGGCTCACCCGAGCCCTTGCGCCGCACGAGGCCTGTGAGTGAGGCCGCTGCCCCCAGGCGGATGCGGACGTCGCGGGCCGTCATTCCCGCACCCACCACGACTCGCGACGGTGCCGCGCCCGTCAGCGCTCCCTGGCTCGCGGAGACCTGGTACACGCCGGGGGAAACGTCGAGCGAGAAGCCTCCGCCCTCGCTGGTGTCGGTCTGCACGGCGTCTCCCGTGCCGGAGGCGACCACCCGTGCCCCGAGGGCCGGCTCTCCGTCGGGCAGCTCCACGAACCCCTCGAGGAAGGCCGAGCCCTCCAGCTCGACGGTGAGCCCGGAGGAGGGCACGTGCACACGCCCGAGCCGCTTCGGCGCGCGCCCCGGCGCCCGGGCGTCCAGCTGGTACTCGCCCGGCGCCAGTCCCTGGAAGCGGAAGTCGCCGCGGCCGTCACTGGTGGTGGCGTGCTGCTCCTCCTCCGGCATCGACGCCCCCATCCACAGCGCGGTGGGCTGCACGACGTCATGGCGGGACGAGCGCGGCGTCAACGTGAGCTCCACCAGCGGTACGGGGGTCCGCGAGCCCCGCTCCACGGTGGCGCCTTCGAGAAGGACTCCCGCGTCGAGCATGAGCCGCACCGAAGTCAGGGCTTCGCCTCGGGGCCGGGTGACGTGGGCTCGCGCGATGGCGAGGCCGTCCGCCCGGGCGGTGACGAGGTAGTGCCCCGGTCTCGCGGGGAGCACGACGACTCCCGCCGCATCGGTGACGCCGGTGCCCGCCACGAACCAGTCGGGCCGTCCCGCGCGGGAAGCAACGAGCTCCCGGAGGTAGAGCGTCACCCGCGCTCCCGCCCGTGGCCCCGAGGCGGTGAGCACCTCGGTGCGAAGGGTGCCTTCCTCCTCGCGCATCGGCTCCGCGATGCGCGGGGTTCCGTCTTTCGCGAGGTCGCCGGGCGTCGCGCCACGCTGCGCATCGCCGCCTGCGTCGTTCTGGAGAGCGGGGCTCCGAGGCGCCGACGTCGAGGCCGTCTGGGCGGGCCCGGGTGACGCCGGGCCGCCGCTGTCCGTGCCGCCAGCCCACCAGAGCCCGAGGCCAGCGAGGACCGCCACCACAGCCACCAGAGCGAGTGTCTTCCGTCTCATTCCAGCTCCCGAAGCCAACCGTCATCGGATGGCGCGTAGGACAGCAGGCCGGTTGCTCCGGATCCAGCCCACCCCCGACAAAGTCCGTGGCCCACCGACAAACTTTCTTTGTCTTGACCAAGGAAGTTTGTCGGCGTTAGAAGTCGGGCATGGCGAAGGACAGCAGCGCGGCGAAGGCCCGGCCCATGCGGGCGCGCATCCTGGAGCGGCTCGCGACGCCCACCACGGCGGCGGCGCTCTCGCGCGAGCTGGACACGTCGCGGCAGAAGGTGGGCTACCACCTGCGCGAGCTGGAGCAGCAGGGCCTGGTCGAGCTGGTCGAGGAGCGCCGCAAGGGCAACGTGGTGGAGCGGCTGGTGAAGGCCAGCTCGCGCGCGTACCTCGTGTCCGCCGAGGCGCTGGCCTCGCTGGCCCCGGACCCCGCCGCCGCGGTGGACCGCTTCTCGTCGGCCTACCTCATCGCCGTCGCGGCCCGGAGCGTGAGGGAGGTGGCCACCCTGCGAGAGCGCGCGCAGCAGGCGGGCAAGACGCTGCCGACCTTCTCCCTCCAGGCCGACGTGCGCTTCGCCAACGCGAAGGCACGACATGCCTTCGCCGAGGAGCTGGCGGACACCGTCGGCCGCCTCGTCGCCCGCTACCACGATGAAAGAGTCGAGGGAGGGCGCCACTACCGCCTCTTCCTCGGCGTCCACCCCGCAGCCGCCCCCGAGAAGGAGAGCCCCGAGTGAGCCAGGAGAAGACGCGCAGTCTCGAGAAGCAGGTGAAGATCAAGGCCCCTCGCGACGCCGTCTGGCGCGCGATTACCGAGGCCGACCAGATTGTCCGCTGGTTCGCGCTCGACGCGAAGGTGAAGCCGGGCGTCGGCGGCTTCGTGTGGCTGAGCTGGCCGGGCATGGCGGGCGAGGAGCGCATCGACGTCTGGGAGCAGGGGACGCACTTCCGGACGAGCAACCCCGCCCGGCCTCAAGTCGCCACCGACTGGTACGTGGAAGGCGAGGGCGGTGAGACGACGCTCCGGCTCGTGCACTCCGGCTTTGGCGAGGGCGCGGACTGGGATGCCGAGTACGACTCGCTGGACCGCGGCTGGTCCGTGTTCTTCCAGAACCTCAAGCACATGCTGGAGCGGCATCCGGGCGCTCCCGGGCAGCAGGTGATGGTGCCCGTGCCAGTGGGGAACGTCGGACTGGAACAGGCGTGGCAGTGCCTGCTGGGGCCGGGCGTGCTCGGCCTGGAGCGCACCGGCGAGCGGACCTTCAAGGCCCGCTCCGTCACGGGCGAGGCGCTGGAAGGGGAGGTGGACCTGTGGATGCCGCCTCGTGCGCTCGGCATCACCGTGAAGAACTGGAACGACGCGCGCTTCACCGTGGACATCAACGGGTGCGACGGCGAGGTGCGGGTCTGGGTCTGCCTGCTCACCTGGGGGCTGGATGCTCCCGCCGTCGAGGCGCTCCGCTCCCGGTGGCAGCCCGCGCTGGAAGGAATGTTCCGTCCCGCGGCGTGAGCGCGCGCTGACAGACAGTCACGGTGTGGGTGGCCACCGGAGGGCCCCGTCCGATAGCCTCTCCGCATGGCGGTGAATGTCGTGGCGTGGGCGGATCCGGTCCGTCAACCCGAGCTGGGACGGCTCCGGGCGTGGCACCTCGTGTGCCCGTCCGAGTCGCTCCGGCGCGGGCAGGTGATGGGCTGGAGTCTCGGCGGGCGGGAGCTGGTCCTCTTCCGGGGACAGGGCGGCGGCGTGCATGCGCTGTCCGCCCACTGCGCCCACATGGGCACCCACCTCGCGGGCGGCACCGTGGTGGGGGACTGCCTCCGCTGCCCGCTGCACCACTGGCGCTTCGACGGCAGCGGCGCCTGTCAGGCCGACGTGGGCGCCAGGTCCGGGCAGCGGCCGTTCCCCGTGGTGGAGCGCTTTGGCGCCATCCTCGTCTTCAACGGGCCGGTGGTCCTCTGTCCACCGCCGGAGCTCGGCGCCGCGGACCTGATGTGGCGTGCCGGGCCCGCCGTCACCGTGCGCTGTGACTGGCTGCCCGTCCTGGCCAACTCCTTCGACATCGAGCACCTGCGCACCGTGCACCACCGCGAGCTGCGGGAGGCTCCGGTGGTGGAGCGGCCGGACCCGTTCACCCTGCGCCTGCGCTACACCTCGCGCGTCACCGGCTCCGGGCCGAGTGACTGGCTGATGAAGACGCTGTCCGGCAACCGCATCGGCGTCACCATTACGCTGCACGGCGGGACGCTCCTCTCCGTGGAGAGCGACCTGGGACGGACGCGGAGCGCCCTGGTCGCCGGCTTCCGTAAGACGCCCGAGGGCCTGTCCGTGCGGCTGGCCTTCGCCGCGCGCCGGGGACGGGTTCCGGGGATGGACAGGCTGTCGCTCGCGGTGTCCCGGTGGCTCTTCACGTCCTTCCTGCGGCGGGACTTGTCCGTGCTCCATGACATGCGCTTCAACGCGGTCGGCGCCGCGGAGGACCCCGTCCTGAAGCAGTTGTTGGACTTCACCGCCAGCCTGCCCGAGGACCGCGATGACGAGCGAGGGTAGGGACACGTCCATCCCCGCCACCCTCAACGTCGTGCTCCTGGCCTCCGCGCTCACCGTGGGCGCCGGGTGCCTGTGGCTGGCCTCGCACGCGGACACGTGGGCCGTGCGGCTGCTGGCGGCCGTGGGGTTCTCCTTCGTGAACAACACCGTGTTCTCGCTGCTCCACGAGGCGACGCACGGGGTGCTCCACCCATCGCGCCGGGTGAATGACGGGCTCGGGCGCGTGGCGGCGGCGCTGTTTCCGACGTCCTTCACCATGCAGCGGGCCTTCCACCTCAACCACCACCGCCACAACCGGACGCGGCTGGAGCAGTTCGACTACTTCCGGCCCGGGGACAACCGCTTCCTGAAGCGCGCGCAGTGGTACTCCATCCTCAGCGGCCTCTACTGGCTCTTCGTGCCGGTGGGCGCGGTGGCCTTCGCGCTCGTTCCGGGGTTGCTGCATCGGCTGCGCGGCACCGGCACCCGCTATGGCGAGCAGACCGGCGCGGACGCGTACCTGGGCCGTCTGGAGGATGCGCCTGGCGCCGCCATCCGCTGGGAGGTGCTGCTGGCGGTGGCAGTGCAGGCCGGGCTCATGGTGGCGCTGGACCTGTCCGTGACGGGGTGGGCGCTGTGCTACGCGGCCTTCGCGGTCAACTGGAGCGGGCTCCAGTACGCGGACCATGCGTGGTCTCCGCTGCACGTCCGAGATGGGGCGTGGGACTTGCGGGTGGCCGCGCCCGTGCGGTGGCTGTTCCTCAACTACCACTACCACCGCGCGCACCACCGGCATCCCCATGTGCCGTGGCTGCACCTGGAGCGCTACGTGGATTCGAGTGTGCCCCGTCCGTCGTACCTTCGCGTCTGGCTGTCCATGTGGCGCGGGCCCCGGCCGCTGCCCGTCACGGTGGAGGAGCCATGAGCCAGCGCTCAGTGCTGTTCGGTCTGCCCCAGCGCAGGCCGCTTCCCGCTTCGGTGGAAACACGATGAGCCCGCGCCCCGCCTTGTTCGGCCTGCCCCGCCGGGAGGAGCTGGTCCTCACCGGCTCGCTCACCGTGGGCTTCGCGCTGTTCTTCCTCGCCGTGTACGGCGGCGCGAGCTGGGTGACGGGCTTCTATTCCGGCGGCCTCCGCGTGGAGCTGCCGTTCGAGCGGCACATCCCGTTCGTCCCCGCGTGGGCGGCGGTCTACGTGAGCATGGACGTGCTGCTGCTGCTGTCGCTGCTCGTCTTCCGCACGTGGCGGGACATGGTGCCCTTCGCGCTCGCGCTGTGCGTGGAGACGGTGGTGGGCGCGGTGGGCTTCCTGGTGCTGCCCGTGGAGGTCGCCTGGCCCGCTCGCGTCGTGCACGGCGGCTGGGCCGAGGTCTTCTTCCTGGCCGACACGATGAACCTGGAGCGCAACTACCTGCCGTCGCTCCACGTGGCCTTCGCGTGCACCGCCGCGCTGGCATATGCGGAGCGCTCGGGCTGGCTGGCGCGGACGGTGTTCGGGCTGTGGGCGGCGGGCATCGCCGCGTCCACGCTGCTCATCCACGAGCACCACCTGGTGGACGTGGTGGCGGGCGCGCTATTGGCCTGGTGGACGTGGCGGCTCGTCGCGCCCCGGGCCCGCCGTGAGGACTTCTTGAATGCGCTCCACGTGGAGGCGCTCTGTGCCCGGGAGCTGTTCCGCTTCTCCCGGCGGCACCTGCGCTACGCGCTGATTGCCCTGGCGCTCTATCGCTACTCGCTGGGCCGGTGGTGGCGCGCCGCGCGGGTGGCCCGGGTGGGGTTCTGCTTCCTCCAGCTCGTGGACGACGTGCTGGACGGAGACCGGCGCATCGAGGGCGAGCCGCTCGACTGGGTGGACGCGCTCCTGGTGGAGCTGGAGACGGGGCGCGCGCAGGACACCGGGACGGCGGCCACGCTGGGACGGGTGCTGCTGGCCAGTCTGGAAGACCGGGAGGCGCGGGGGCACGTCTTCCAGCTCATGCGCACCATGCGCGCGGACCGGGAGCGGGTGCTCGGGCGGCGGTGGCTCGGCGCCGAGGCGCTCCGTGCGCAGCACCGGGACACGTTCCGGCTCTCCGTGGACCTGATGCTGCACGTGGCCGGGGCGGGAGTGCGTGCCTCGGATGCTCCGGCGCTCATCGACGCGTTCGGCTGGTGCTCCAGCCTGCGAGACCTGCGCGAGGACCTGGCGCAGGGGCTCTACAACGTGCCGGCCGAGGTGGCGGAGGAGGTGAGGACCGAGGGGGCGGACCCTTCGGACTGCGACGCGCTGCTCGCGTCGGCCGCCGGGCGCGCGTGGGTGGTGGGGGAGTACGCCCGTGCTCGCACGCTGTTGGATTGCTGCTCGGTGGAGCTGGCCGCCCTCGAAGGGCGCGCCGGGGTGCCACTGCTGCGGCTGTTTCACCGCTCCATCGAGAGCTTCTGGGCGAAGCGGCTCCCCCGCCGCATGCCCTTCCTTCGCGACGCGGCCCGGCTCAGGCCGTGGCCTTCCGGCGCCGCGTCCGGCCGATGACGAAGCCGGCGAGGAGCGCGCCAATCGCAACGATGGAGAGCAGCCCCGCCCCGTAGTTCTTCATCTTCGAGAGCAGCGGGTTGTCGAACACGTTGGTGGAGTAGTGGAAGGCGGCGATGAGCCAGCGGTCGCCCTCGCGCACCATGGTGCACGTCCACCGGCTGTCGATGACGATGTCCGTGCCGTCCGTGAGCACGTAGTGGTCCTTGGACGAGCCCCGGGCGATGCCGGTGTTGCCGTAGAGGCGGGTGAGGTCATCCACCTCGAACTTCGCGGTGACCTTCTCCACCACGCGGTTCGGCCCGCGCATCATCTCGTCGTAGTAGGCGCGGATGGCCTCCTTGCCCACGCGCACGTCGTTGTTCATGGTGGTGAAGACGACGTCCGGGTGCAGGTGCGTCAGCATCCGGTCCACGTCCTGCTTGTTGAGCGCGTCCTCCATGTCCTGCTTGAGGGCTCGCAGTGCGATGTGCGTGGCCTCCACGTCCGGAGGCGCGCCACCGGGCGCGGCGGCCTCCTGGGCCAGGACGGGCGCCGAGAGGAACGAGAGCAGCAACGCCACCACACAGCCGAGGGTCCGCGTCATGAAGGCTCCGGAAGAAGGCAGGGCTGCCCGGCAGGCAGGTCCGCACGCGTTATGGCACACCTGCGTCAGCGTGCTCACCTGAAGGAGTCGGGTTCGCGCAGTCACGCCGGGAGCCCGGCGCGTATGCTGCGCCCACGGACGGTCGCCAGGCCTCGCCGGACACCGCACCCCGGAGCGCCCCTTGAGCAGCCGCAAGCCAGTGAAGAAGAAGGGCCGCGCAGCTCCCGCCACGTCCAGGCGCACCCGTCGCAAGGCCCCCGCGGAAGGCGTCCCCGTGGTGGGAATCGGCGCCTCCGCCGGCGGGCTGGAGGCCTTTCGCGAGCTGCTGCGCTACCTGCCGAGACAGTCGGGAATGGCCTTCGTGCTGGTGCAGCACCTGTCACCCACCCACGAGAGCAACCTGACGGTCCTGCTGGCGCGGGTCAGTCCCCTGCCCATCGTCGAGGCGAGCGACGGCCAGAAAGTCCAGGCCGACCACGTCTATGTCATTCCGCCCGCGGTGCTCCCCTCGCTCCAGGACGGCAGGCTGCGGCTCGTCCCCCGTCCGCATGGCCCGGGGCTACCCCGGACCATCGACCATTTCCTGGGCTCGCTCGCACGCGAGCAGGGCCCCCGGGCCGTGGGGGTCATCCTCTCGGGGACGGGCTCGGACGGCACCCAGGGGATGAAGGCCATCCAGGACGCCGGAGGCATCACCCTGGCCCAGGCCCCGGACTCCGCGCGCTTCCCGGGCATGTCCCAGAGCGCGTCGGCCGAGGGCGCCGTCGGTCGCGCGCTGCCGCTGAAGGAACTCGGGCAGGCCCTCCTGTTCCTGCGCCAGCCTCCGGAGGCGCCGCTGCCCACCTCCGTTTCCGCCGAACCGGACTTCTCGAGCGAGCCCGAGGCGCTGGGACAGCTCTTTGGCCGGCTGAAGGTCGCCACCGGCGTGGACTTCGCCCAGTACAAGCCGACGACCATCTTCCGCCGCCTGTCGCGGCGGATGGCCCAGTGCGGGATGGAGCGGCTCTCCGACTACGTCACCTGGATGGACGCACACCCCGCGGAAATGGACGCGCTCCGGCAGGATCTGCTCATCCACGTCACGAGCTTCTTCCGGGACCCGGAGTCCTTCCAGTCACTCAAGCTCGACCTCATCCCCGAGCTGCTCCACAGGCACTCTCCGGACGAGCCGCTGCGCGTGTGGGTGCCCGGCTGTGCCACCGGGGAGGAGGCCTACTCCATCGCCATCTGCTTCCTGGAGGTCCTGGCCACGGTGCCCTCGCCACCGGGGCTCCAGGTGTTCGCCACCGACCTGAGCGAGGCCGCCATTGAGAGCGCCCGCGCCGGCGTCTACCCGGAGTCCATCTCCGAGCACGTCTCGCCCGAGCGCCTCCGCCGCTTCTTCGTCCAGGCCCCCGGCGGCTATCAGGTCGCCAAGCCGGTGAGGAGCGTGTGCGTCTTCGCCCGGCAGGACGTGGTGAGCAATCCGCCCTTCTCACGGCTGGACCTCATCAGCTGCCGCAACGTCTTCATCTACCTGGGCCCCGCACTGCAGCGGAAGGTGCTGGCCACGCTCCACTACGCGCTCAAGCCGAGGGGCTTCCTGCTGCTCGGCTCCTCGGAGTCGGTGGGCGCCGCGGCCGACTTGTTCTCCCTGCACGAGAAGGGGCACAAGACCTATCGCAAGAAGGCCGTCGCCTCCCGCGCGGGGTCCTTCCTTCCCCCAAGGGAGCCACGGGCCCATCCGCACGACGGACTGCTGCTCGCCCGCGAGCCGATGCTGGCGCCGCCCGACCCGCAGCGGGAAGCGGACCGCATCGTCCTGGCCCACTACGGGCCGCCCGGCGTCATCGTCAACGACGAGCTGGAGATCGTGAACTTCCGCGGCCACACCGGGGACTACCTCGAGCCGCTGCCGGGCGCGGCGAGCCTCCAGCTCCTGAAGATGGCGCGCGAGGACCTCACGCTGGAGCTGCGCACCGCGGTGAGACAGGCGAAGCGGCAGGGCAGCCGCGTGCGCCGCGAGCGCGTCCGCCTGACCGAGGGAAAGCGCGAGCGGCGGGTCAACATCGACGTGCGCCCGCTGCGGGCCTCCTCCGGCACCCGCGAGCGCTACTTCCTCATCCTCTTCGAGGAGGTCCACGAGCCGGCTCCCGCCCCCAGGGCCACGCGAGGTCGGAAGGCGTCGCCCAGGGACGCCTCGGAAGCGGACTCACTGCGCGAGGAGCTGGCCACCACGCGCGAGCACCTCCAGGCGCTCCTGGACGACCAGGAGACCGCGCACGAGGAGCTGCGCGCCGCCAGCGAGGAGGCGCAGTCCTCCAACGAGGAGCTGCAGAGCACCAACGAGGAGCTGGAGACGACCAAGGAGGAGCTGCAGGCCACCAACGAGGAGCTGACCACCGTCAACGAGGAGCTGGAGAACCGCAACGCGGAGCTGAGCCAGGTCAACAGCGACCTGAACAACCTGCTGGGCAGCGCCCACATCGCCACCGTCATGGTGGGCAGCGACTTGCGCATCCGCCGCTTCACTCCCATGGCGGAGTCGGTGCTGAAGCTGTCATCCGGAGACCTGGGCCGTCCGTTGCGGGACCTCAAGTCCCCGCTGTTCCCCGCGGACCTGGGAGCGGCCATCGCCGAGGTGACAGAGACGCTCGTCACCACCGAGCGCGAGGTCCAGGACGCCGGGGGGCGCTGGTTCCAGCTCCGGCTGCGCCCCTACAAGACGGCGGACAGGCGCATCGACGGCGCGGTGATGACGGTGCTGGATATCGACAGGCTCAAGCGCAGCCTGGACGAAGCCCGGCAGGCGAGGGAGCTGGCGCAGGCCATCCTGGACACGCAGCGAGAGCCGTTCCTCCTCCTGGACCCCTCGCTGCGCGTGGTCTCCGCCAACCCCGCCTTCTACCAGGCGTTCCAGGTGACGCGGGAGCAGACGGAGGGCCACCGCGTCTACGACCTGGGCAACGGCCAGTGGAACATCTTCCGGCTTCGCGAGCTCCTGGAGGAGCTCCTCCCCCGGGACTTGCAGCTGCGGGACTTCTCCGTGGAGCACGTCTTCGAGCACATCGGCGCGAAGCGGATGCTCCTCAACGCCCGGAAGCTCGTCGGCGATGCCTCGCGCCCGGGGCGGATTCTCCTGTCCATCGAGGATGTCACGGGCAGGACGTAGTGCGGCCGGGATCGCTCCCGGCGGATGGCACTCGGGGGCAGGTGAGAGTACACCGGTAGCGGGTGTTCCTGCCCTGGGGGGATGGATGAGCCATTTCGCACAGATGTCCAAGGCGGATTTGGTTCGCGCCCTTGAGAAGCTGGAGCCGGTGCGGGTCGCTCGGGACGCGCTGACCGCCACGGTGCAGGAGCTGCAACGCCACCAGATAGAGCTGGAGATGCAGAACCGCGCGCTGCGTGAAGCCCAGCAGGCGCTGGAGCAGTCCCACCACCGCTACGTGGACCTCTATGACTTCGCCCCCGTGGCGTATCTCACCCTGGACGCGCGGGCCTGCATCCAGGAGCTGAACCTCACGGCGGCGGCGATGTTGGAGCGGGAGCGCCCCCAGCTCCTGGGCCAGCCCTTCACGCCCTTCGTCGAGGGGGCGGACTCGGCCCGGTTCCTCCAGCACGTGCGCCACTGCGCGGTGGAGGGGAAGGTGGGGAGCCTGGAGGTGAGGCTGCGCCTCGCGGGGAGCCGGGCGGAGGTCCGGCTGCACACCGCGCCCTTTCCGAGCGGAGCGCCGCAAGGCGGCCAGGTGTGCCGGGTGGCCCTGGTCGACCTCACCGAGCTGCGCGAAGCGCAGTCCCGGCTGGAGCTCGCCGAGCGGCTGGCGTCGCTGGGCACGCTGGCGGCAGGGGTGGCGCACGAGCTGAACAACCCCCTGGCCTTCATTGGCCAGTGCCTGGAGCTGGCCCGCCTCCGGATGGGGGAGCGCACCGCCGGGGCCGTGGAGAAGGAGGTCCAGGAGCTGCTGGTGGACGCGGCCGTGGGCACCGAGCAGCTGCGCTCCATCGTCCGCGACCTGCACACCTTCGCCCGCGCGGAGGAGGAACGTCAGGAGCGGGTGGACGTGCGCGAGGTGCTGGGGCGCTCCGTCCGGATGGCCCAGGGGGAGATCCGCCATCGCGCGAGGCTCGTTCGGGACGAGACGGAGGTGTCGCGGGTGCTGGCCAACGAGGGCCGGCTGGGGCAGGTGTTCCTCAACCTGCTGGTGAACGCGGCGCGTGCGATTCCTGTGGGAAATGCGAGTCAGCATGAGATTCGCGTCGTCATCCGGGATGAGCCGGGCTCGGTGGTGGTGGAGGTGCGCGACACCGGCCAGGGCATTCCGCCGGAGCGGCTGGAGCGCATCTTCGACCCCTTCTTCACCACCCGGCCGGAGGGCCAGGGGTTGGGGCTGGGGCTCAGCATCAGCCACAGCCTGGTGACGCGCATGGGCGGTGAACTCACGGTGGAGAGCGAGCCGGGACTCGGCAGCCTCTTCCGCGTCCGGCTGCCGGCGGCGCCCGCCGTGTCCGGCCCGCCTGCCCAGCTGCCTTCACCCCGCCTCCCGAAGCGGCCCACCCGGAGGGGACGCATCCTCATCGTGGATGATGAGCCGAAGCTGGTCCTGACGCTGGGGATGCTGCTGGAGGAGGAGCATGACGTGACGCGCTCCCTGAAGGCCCGCGAGGCCCTGGAGTGCATCCAGGCGGGGCCTCCGTTCGATGTCATCCTCTGTGACTTGATGATGCCGGAGATGACCGGCGAGCAGCTCTTCGAGGCCGTGTCCGTCGCGGTTCCCGAGCAGGCACTCAGGATGGTCTTCATGACGGGCGGGGCCTTCACGGACGGGGCCCAGCGCTTCCTGGAGCAGGTGAAGAACCCGCGGCTCATCAAGCCCTTCCGCGTGGACGAGCTGGAGGCGGTGCTCGCGCGGGTGATGGGTTGAGTCACGAGGTCGGGAGGGCCTTCCCGTCGCGGGCCCGCAGCGCGTCCGCGAGGCGGACCGTGTCCTTCACGGGATCCCATGTGCCCAGGGCCCAGGGCAACACCTCGTCCAGGATGGCCTGCCGGAGCTCCCTCGTCGCCTGGTGGGGCTGGAGCGGCGTGGGGGACTCCTGGCTTCCGCCCAGGGCCCAGGTGATGACGGACTCGCGGCTGAGCGCGCGGCTCGCGGCGTAGACGCACGAGGCGAGAGCGCCTCCCTCGCTCTCCTCGAGCAGCGCTTGCTGGGAGGAGGCGGGCTCCTCCGAAGGGAGGCAGAGGGTGGCGTACGTCACCGACCAGGCCGCGGAGAAGGCGTCCGGCGAGGACATCTGACTGGGAATGATGTTCCCGTGATGCCGGGCGCTCCGGACGTGGTCCTCGGAGGGCTGACATACCCACCGGTCCATCGCCATGACGGCCCGCCGGGCCCCGTCGTTGCTCGGCTGCTGGTATTCCCACAGCCCCAGCACCCGGCGCGCGGCGGCCAGGGCGACACGAACGGTCAGCTCGGGGCCGAGCTCCCGCAGCCCCGCGGCCCAGTGCGCGACGCTCTTCGCCGGGGCCTCGGAGGGCTCCCGGGGTGGCGGCAGCGCTCGTAGCAGCGCCGTGACGCGTGGGTCCTGGACCTGCCCCGGGGCGAGGGCTGGCGCACGGCGGCGGAGCACGTCGCGGGCGATGTCGTCGATGGCCGCGTCCACGTAGGGGGCCAGAAGGGAGAGGGCCGTCAGCTCGAGGAGCCCTGGAATGGCGGGCAGGCCCCGCACGCCCAGCCGGCCGAGGGTGAGCAGCGCACGCAGCCCCTCCTCGCGCCGACTCAGCAATACGAAGAAGGCGTCCCGCTGTCCCAGGCGCGCATCCTCGGGTCGGTTCTCCGCCGCCTTCCGGGCCAGCTCCAGCAGCAGGGGAATGGCTCGCACCGGCTCCAGCGTCGCGAGGATTCGCAGCGCTTCGAGGCGGTTGGCGTCGTCCAGGATGGACTGCTCCTCCAGGGCCGTGACGACCTCCGCGTCACCCGGGAAGCGGCCCAGCAACTGGAGGGCATTGCGGCGCGCGTGCGGGTCGGAGTCCTCCAGCCGCGTCAGTGCCACGCTCCGCACGACGTCGGGCAGGGGGCCGTCGACCACCGCCAGCGCCTGCGCGGCCAGGCTCCTTAGCCGCGCGTCATGCTTGTCCTGGAGGCAGGGGAGGAGAGCGCGGAGGGCGGCGGCGGTGGCGCGGGGGCGCATCCGGATGAGCACCGTGAGCGCCATCCACCGCACGCGCGCGCTCGGCAGGCGCAGCGCCTCCAGGAGAGCGGGGACCGCGCACGTGGGCAGGGGCTCGAGACGTCCGAGCGTCTCGATGCACTGCGCGCGGACGCTCGCGTCCGCCTTCGGCGGGACGTCCAGCCTCGGCGTCCGCAGCGTGTCCACGAGCGCCGGCACCGCCCCCAGCCCGGCTTCGAGCACGCGCCCCACGGCTTCGCTGGAGTCGAACCACCGCGCGCGCACCTGGGCGAAGTCGGCAATCCACTCGCGCACCGTCCTGCCCTCCATCCGGAAGCCCGAGTGCACCAGGGCGGCATCCAGGCGTCGGAGGGAGGCGAGGTCGTCCGGCCGGGCCCCGCGCCGTGTCTCTTCGAGGTCGTCGTCGCGCATGAGGGGCCACCTCCCGAGGGCAGGGACGTCCGCTGGAGTTCGTTCTGACTCCGGAGCATCGCATCACCGGACGCGAGGGAGGGAGCGATGGTTCGGGGTGGACACACGAAGGCGCCCGGAGGCAATTCCCGCGTCGCGCCCATGCACCTATCCCTGTCGTCCTTCTCTGAGGTGTGCCATGGCCATGACGGACCGTCCCGCAACGCTCGTGCTCTCCGGTGGTGGCGCCAAGGGTTCCTTCCAGGTGGGCGCGGAGCGCGTCCTGCGCGAGGTCCACGGCTTCCGTTGGGAGCGCGTCTTCGGTGTCTCCGTGGGAGCGCTCAACGCCTCGCTCCTGGCACAGCAGGCGTACCGGGAACTGAACGACATCTGGCTGAACATCCGCGAGGCCGACGTGTACCGGAAGTTCGCCTGGCCCGTCATCGCGCTCCGGCTGGGCCTGCTCCGCAAGCTCGGGCTGTATGACGGCACGCCGCTGCGGGACTTCATCCAGCGGAAGGTCGCTGGACGCCCGTTCGTCGTTCCCGCCCATGTGGGCCGGGTGTCCCTGGTGTCCGGCCAGTACGAGCTGGTGCCCAGCGACTCGAAGGACTTCCTGGAGGCCGTGTGGCACAGCGCCACCATGCCCATCATCTGGGAGCCCATCGGCCCCAACGCCATCGTCGACGGCGGGCTGCGCAACAACACCCCGCTGGGAGACGCGCTGGAGTTCGGACCGACGGAAATCGTGGTCATCGCCTGTGCCTCGCCGAAGCTGGAGGCGGCGAAGCCCCCGGTCAACCTCCTGGATGTGGTCAAGCGCGGGCTCGTCGACATCACCCTCAACGAAATCCTCCTCAACGACGTGGAGGCCTTCGTCCGCATCAACGACATCGTCCGGCAGGCGTACGACGAGGGCCTGACGTTGCGGAGGCCGGACGGCGTGCCCTACCGCTACTGCCGCATCACCGTCATCGAGCCGGCGAAGCCCCTGGGGGACACGCTCGACTTCTCGCCGGAGATGGTCCGCATGCGCATGCGGCATGGCGAGGAGATGGCCCGCTCCGCCATGCGGCCCACAGGTGTGGGCCCGGGCGAGGTCATGCCGCCGCAGGTGGGGCCCTTCGCGGTGCCCCCGCTCCACGCGTAGGCGCGCCTTCACCGCTGGGGAAGCGACGAGGGCGGGCGCTCCATCCCCCGGCGTCCCGGTGGAGGGCTCATTCAGCAGAGCAGGCGTGAGGGTTGCCGCGAGGCCACCGGGCGTTCCGGGTGAGGGCTCCTTCGCACCTGGAGAGGGCGTGCCAGGATCTCGGGGGCCAGAGTCTTCTGAGCGGACCAGGGCGCGCCAGAGCGCATTGATTGATGTGAGCACTTCCGCTTCGCCGACCTGCGCTCCCTGCCACGCCGCGCGCGCCAGTTCCAACAGCGTGCCCCACACCAGCCCCTCTCCCATCCGGGTGCAGCCCGGCGTCAGCACTCCCTCACGCTCGCCTTTCTCCAACACCTCGCGCACCAACGCGCGGGTGGCTCCTCCGTTCGACTGTGGCAGGAGGGCGCCCGGAATCCGGGGACCGGGGGCAGGGGTGGACCGCGGCCCATACTCATGCGCATGCCAGTGCAGGAAGGTGAAGCTGAAGAGGTCCGGGTGCCGTAGTGCCCACCCGGCCAATTCCCACCAGAAGGCGTAGAAGGCCCGGCCGAAGTCCACGCCCGGTTGCACATGCTTCATGAAGAAGGCGACGTCGGCCTGGTAGCTCAGCTCCCTCTCGGCGTAGTCGCGCACCGCCAGCGACAGGCCCTGCTTGCTGCCGTAGTGCCGGTACAGCGTGCCCACCGAGAAACGCATGGCCCGCGCCAACTCGCAGGCCTGCACGTTGTCGTACCCCCGCCGCGCCAGCAGCGCCGCCGCCGCGTACATGGCCTCGGCGTGCATCATCTCCAGAACCCACATCCCCCGTCCCCCTCGCGCCCCGGGTGGCTGCTGGCTGGAAGGAACAACTCCTTCCCCCTCCCGCCCCCGGGCGGCTGCCGGCCGGAATGAACGTTCCTTCCGCCAGCATCTGTCTACCGGGCGGGTCTGACATGGGGCGCAACTCGGCCGCCCCTGATTCAGGCACTGCGCGCGTAGACCCGGGACGTCACGCCAAATGCGCCGCGCGGGCGCCCTCCAGGGTCGTCACTTCCGAAGGACGCTGGAGGGACGGCGGGAGATACCCTCCAGGGCCCGGGCGACCACCGAGGGCTCCAGGTGCAGGCTTCGCGGCATTTGCATGTGGCGCGGATACGCGGAGGCCGCATGTGGGAAAGGGCGGTCTCGCCTGGGATGTTCTCCGGCACGCTGCGCTTCCACCAAAGGCCCGTGTCGCACCGTCAGGGCGCGAAGTCGAAGTGGGCCGCGACGGGGCAGTGGTCCGAGTCCCCCGCGTCCAGCACCCGTGCTCCGGACAGGTTGAGCCCTCGTCCCAGGATGTGGTCGATCTCCATGAACCTGAAGGCCAGCGCGGGTCGCGCGGGCCACGTCGGTCCGCAGCTCGCGTCCGGTCCGTCGCAGGCATGGGCGAAGCCCGCGGAGGCGAAGGACTTCATCGCGGCGTCCCCTCGCTCCTCATTCATGTCCCCGAGCAGCAGCAGCGGCATCTTCTCCTTCGCATAGCGGTCCACGAGCGCCCGGGCCTGCTTGTCTCGCAGGCTCGCGTTCTTCGGGAGGGACTCCAGCAGGCCGTCATCCTTGTGGTGCCTCGCGCCCGGTGCCATCAGATGGACGCAGACCACTTTGAGCCGACGCCCGTTCACGAGCACCTCCGCTTCCATGGCAGGCATGCGGTGCGGCCGCTGCCGGAAGACCTCCGTGCGCAGCAGCCGGTGCCGGGTGGCGATTCCCACGCCCCAGGTCCCAGTGCGAGGGACGAAGCGTCGCTGGCGGTACTCCTTGCCCAGTCGTCGCTCGAAGGCCCAGGCGAAGCGGGGCGTCAGCTCGCGCAGACAGAGGACATCTGGCTTCGCCGCTTCGATGACGTCCACGGACTTCTCCACGCCTTCGAATGAGGAGTCGTAGAGCACGTTGTACGTCATGGCCTTGAAGGGCGGCGGCCCCGATGCGGTCTGCCGGATCCCGCTCCCACAGGCGGCGAGGAACAGGAGCACCGCGATACGTTGGATGCGCATGGCCCGGACTGCCTGCAAGGTCAGGACCCGGAGGTGGCACGGCTTCGTTCATGAGTGGAGGCGCTGTGCCGAGGACTCCGGTCATGTACCGCCCTGCACGCTGATGAGTCCGCGAACCGTACGTGAGGGACGCGACGTGCTGGCGGCACGAGTCGTACATCGTCTCTTGCGTCCATGTGGCAGCAGTCCGTGGTCCTCGGGACGCGAGGTGTGGCCGGTGGAACGCGGTGCAAGCACGAGCCATGTTGAGCTTCGCCGCGCACCGACAGGGCCACTGCGTGGGAGCGATGGCTTGCGTGGCCGGGAGAGGTGGGCCGGCCAACGTATGCCGTCACCGCGTGGCGGCTGTTGCCGGCGCTGCGGGAGAGGGCTCTACCTCCGACACGGCCTGCGCGCGGGCGGCGCCGGGCGGGCAGCGGTCAGCGACGGACTCCGTGACGGAGAACTCACGCGACATGCCGCTGTAGGGGCGCGGAGCATCGTCCGGGCGCGGGCGCCAATCGCCATCATGGCGGATGCGGTACGTGCCCGGACGCGTGTCCTCGGGAATGTCCCACTCCACCGTCACCTGCGAGCACGCGCCGCGAGGAGGGCAGGGGTAGCTCTTCCAGCGGTACTTCGTCTCCCAGTCCCAGTCGTACGCCACCGGCACCCAGTTCCCGTCCTCCTGCCGGCGCTGCACCTCCAGATAGGAGCGCTGCGTGCGCAGGTCATTGCGCGGGTAGCCTCCCCAGAAGGTGACGCGCGCCGTGCCACAGCGCGGGTAGGTGCCCTCCACGTCCCGGCCGGAGACGACGGCGCCGAAGGTGATGTTGCCGAAGCGAGGATCTCCCCGTGGCACCTCGTCGTACGTATGGGACAGCCGGGTCTCCTTCACGAGGCCGCTGGGGGACTTCGGCTTCGGTCCCTTCGGCACCTCCGCTCCCGAGGCGAGCGCCTCCGCCAGCTTCGCCGTCTCCTGCTGCACCGCCGCGAGCTGCCACGGGCCGAAGTGGGTGGAGGCCCCTTCGTAGTCCTGCTTCGCGTACTCCTGGCGCGTCGTGAGGTAGCCCGAGTACGCGTTGGACAGCCCGGCGATGACGACATGCTCCACGCCCACCGGCGCCAGCCGCTCGCGCACCGTCTCGCGCAGCCGCCGGCCCGCCATGGTGGTCATCTCGAAGGGCACGGCCACCAGCACCAGGTTGCCCAGCCGCACCAGCTGCACCGGCAGCACGTTGGGGCTCATGATGGGGCACATGTCCCCGGGCTTCAGCACCACCGGCTTCTCCGCCTGACACGGGTCGTTGTCCACGCCGCAGAAGAAGCCCGCCAGCGGGTCGCCACAGCGCACGCCCTCTTTGCCCACGCCCCGGCCGTCCTCCGTGCCCGCGAGCATGGAGATGCCCAGCGCCGCCTTGCACGTCCGGCGCTCCTGACCGTCCGCCCACTCGGGCGCCACCTTCACATCGTCCATCTTCACGTACGTGTGCCGGTAGTCCACGCCACCCGTGAGCGGCCGCGCGCTCGCGGTGTCCTCGAAGAGGCGCCACGCGAGGTCGAACTGCCGGCGGCCGGCTTCGACGGTGGCGGAAAGGTCCCCCTCGCCCCGGCCCCCTCCACCGCCGTAGATGTTGGGCGTCACATCGCCCTCGTTGCTCTGGGCGAAGGCGGCCACGAAGGTCTTCGGCGAGCCGTAGTCCGTGTCCTGGCGCTTCTCGAAGAGATAGGACGCATAGCCCTTGTTGTCGCCGCTGATGAGCGTGTTGCGGTTGCTCATGGACGTGGCGTGCACCGCGAACCAGCTGAGCATCCCCACGGGGGACATCGGCCCCGGCTCCGGGGATGCGGAGGACTCCAGCCGCAGCAGCGTCATGGCCGTGTCCACGTCCCCCGAGTACCGCGCGCGCTCCTCCCGGGGGTTGAGGCCATACGCGCCCGCGGAGCGGTTGCCGCTCGCTCCGGGCAGTTCACCCGTCGCCAGGAGGATGCGCCCGGGGGCGACGTTGTCGTGGGCCCGGACGATGGACTGGAAGATGCCCTCCGCGATGGCGTCGAAGTTCTGCGGCACGAAGCCGATGATGGGGATGCCCAGGAAGGTGTGGTTGTAGAGCGCGTAGTGCGAGTAGCCGCCCGGCCCCGCGTGCGTGTGCGTGGCGCTCAGCAGCACGTTGTCGTCCGAGTACAGGTCCTCGCCGTAGCGCTCGCGGAGCTTCCGCACCACATCCAGCTTCACCGCCTGGAAGATCATCCCCAGGTCCGCGCTGACGAACACCGCCCGCCTGTCATTGCACGGCGAGGCGATGACGAAGGCGCGCGAGCGCAGCCGCAGGTGGATGCCCGAGGTGTTCTGTCCCGCCTTGACGTAGCCCATCATCATCACCTGCGCCGCCGGGCCGGTGACGTCGTAGACGCCCGTGCCCACCTGGAAGTCCGAGCGGCCGTCGCACCCCTGGGCCCGGAGCGCGAGGGCCTGGGGCTGGGGCTCCACCCGCTTCGGTGCACAGCCGCCCAGCGCCGCGAGCGCCAGCGCGAGCATCCACCCGCGTGAGGACAGGCATTGCATGGTGGTGGTTCCCCCTCGGTAGGATGGGGCGGCGTGCCCGCTCGTGGCGTGAGAGGTTAACCCACCGTGAAGTATTTCTCGCCCGGGTTCAGCGCAGCGCAGAGGAGCCAACACCATGAGTCAGGTTGCCACCCGGAGCCCTCCCGCCGCGCCACGCGAGGACGAGCCGCGGCAGCACGACTCCCTGGACGTCCCCCAGGTGGAGGGTAGCGGTCCGGTCTCCACCGGGGGGCCCGTCGCCTTCCGGGGCGAGCCCCTGTTGGATACCCTCACCGTGCTCGTCCAGGAGGTCCACACCGCGACGGACCTCAAGAAGCCCGGAATGGTGGGGGCCATCAACGCGCTGCTGGCACGGCTGCCCGCGGAGGTGGACGCTGGAGCAGCCTCGGCCGTGCTGCAGCGCCTGCTGGCGGCGGGGCGCCTGGAGGGACTGGCGGACGAGGAGGGGCAGTTTGCCAGCATCGCGGCCACGCAGACCCTGCTGGACCTGGGCTACCCGCATGCGCTCGAGGTGACGCCGGAGCAGCTGGAGGCCCTGCGCCGCTGGAGGCCAACGACGCCTCCCGTGCCATGGTTCAACATCTCCGTGACGCTGTTCTTCGCCTTCGTCGCGCAGATCTTCTTCGCCTCGTCCGGGCCCGACTACCATCCCATGATGGCGGAAGTGCTCGCCGGTGGGACGCGGCGGTTCGCGGAGCGCACCTGGCTGGAAGACTTTGTCCGGAGCACCTCGGCGCTGGTGACCGCGGGCCAGTTCTGGTCGAACTTCGCGGCCTTCATCCTGTCCGTGGCGGCGGGCTGGCACTACCGGGGGCGCCGGCTGGCCCGGCGCGTCTTCTTCGGCCTCGGCGTCCTGGGCCTGCTGGTGGGCAGCCTGCAGCTGACAGCGAGCGTGTGGCTGACGTGGACCACGTTCGCCTCGGCGGCGGGCTCGCTCGTCTCGGGCTGGTTGCTGAAGAGGCGGTGAGCCGGTGGGGCTCCGGCTCAGGCCCGGACGAGCTGCACGTTGAAGTGGGGGGTGCCGAGCGCCTGGTAGAGCCGGAGCCACAGGAACAGGTAGCTCTCCGTGCCACGCGACGTGGTGATGTCCCCCAGGTCGACGACGCGCTTCCAGCCGAACCCCTCCGTGAGGACCTGCGTCACCTGCTTCTTCGCGCCCGCGTCGTTGCCGGCGACGAAGATGTCCGTCGGCGCGGGCAGCAGGCCCGGGTTCACCATGACGTCGGCCGCGACGGTGTTGAGGCTCTTGACCACCTTCACGTCCGGGAAGGCGCGCTGGAGCTGCTCGCCCAGCGAGTCCGTGTTGCAGATGGACAGGGTGGGGGGAAAGCCCTTGGAGAAGTCGAGCGGGTTGGCCACGTCCACCAGCACCTTGCCCTTCAGGTGCTCCGCGCCCGCCAGCTTCAGCGCCTCCAGGGAGGCCGTGCCCGCGGTGCAGTTGAAGAGCAGCTCCCCGAAGGCCGCCGCGTCGGCGAAGGTGCCCTGCGAGGCCCTGGCGCCCGCCTTGCGCGTCCAGGCCACCGCCTTCTCGTGGTTCGCCGTGCGCGAGCCCATGCGCACCTCGTGGCCCAGCTCCACCAGCTTCGTGCCCAGCGTCTCGCCCACCACTCCGGTGCCCAGGATTGCGATTTTCATGAATGAGGTTCTCCGTGCTTCGGGGTTGGGCCAACCCTAACCGTCAACTCCACGCGCATCGAGCACGCGGGGGTTGAACCATCGTCAACTCCAGGTTGACAATGTGGGCCATGGATTTGTTCGCGGGTGTCATCCCCTTCGTCCACGTGGCCGAGGAGCGCAGCTTCCGGAAGGCGGCGGCGCGGCTCGGTGTCACCACGGCGGCGGTGAGCAAGGCGGTGCGCAGGCTGGAGGAGGACGTGGGCGCCAGGCTGTTGGAGCGCACGTCCCGGCAGGTGGCCCTCACGCCCGAGGGCGCGGAGTTCCTCGAGCGCGCCCGGGAGGCGGTGGCCCAGGTGCGCGCGGCCCGCGAGACGGTGGCCCAGGCCCAGCGCGCGCCCCGGGGCCCGCTCACCGTGTCGCTGTCGTACATCCTGGCCCCCGTGGTGCTGCCCCGCCTGGCGCGGCTGCAGTCCCGCTATCCGCAGCTGACGCTCCATGTCCGCATGGATGACCGCTTCAGCCGCATGGTGGACGAGCACATCGACGTGGCCCTGCGCGTGGGTGAATTGGAGGACTCCAGCCTCGTGGCGCGGCGGCTGCTCCACACGCGGTGGGTGACGCTGGCTTCGCCCGCGCACCTCGCCCGCCATGGCACCCCCGCGAGCCCGGCGGAGCTGTCACGCCACCCGTGCCTGAAGTTCGTGGACCCTCGCGGCCTGGCGCGGGACTGGGTGTTCCTGCGCGAGCCCGGCGGCGCTCCGGAGGCGGTGCGCACGCAGCTGGCCATGGACGTCAATCACGGCCCCGCGCTGCTGGACCTCGCCGCCGCCGGCGCCGGGCTGTGCCAGGTGCTGGACTTCATGCTCGACGCGCGCGCGCGGGACGGGCGGCTGGTGGAGGTGCTCGCCGAATACTCGGCGGAAGGCCCGCCCGTGCATGCGCTGTGCATCCCCGGCCGGCAGGCCGTGCCCCGGGTGCAGGCGCTGCTGCAGCTGCTGTCGGAGGAGCTGCGACCCGGGGGCCGCACGGAGTCGGGAACCTTTCAGCGGG
Organism: Pyxidicoccus trucidator; assembly: GCF_010894435.1. Taxonomy (NCBI): domain Bacteria; kingdom Pseudomonadati; phylum Myxococcota; class Myxococcia; order Myxococcales; family Myxococcaceae; genus Pyxidicoccus; species Pyxidicoccus trucidator. The sequence continues at coordinate 129,192 of NZ_JAAIXZ010000014.1, forward strand.
TGGGTGCGTCCAACCGTTGAACAGTCGCGCCGGGTCGCTACCAGGTGGCGGGAACACCGCTGTCCTGCTTCGACGGCTCCGGCCGCACCCGCGCCACCGGCACCTTGTCCGGCGGCGTCCCCGACGCGTGGGCCGGCGCGTTCGGGTCTTCTTCGGGTGCGTCGTTGATCTCCTTGTAGAAGCGCCTGCCGATGAACACACCGAGCACCAGCGACACGCCCAGCCCCACCGCGGAGACGACGGTCATCACCGTGCGGCCCTGCGCCAGCCCACTGCCGAACTGCGCGGTGAGGAAGGTGCCGGGAATCGTGCCGATCATGATTCCGGCGAGGGAGGGCCACAGCCTCGCGCCACTCGCCGCCGCGGCCACCAGCATGACGTCCGTGGGGCACAGGGGGTTGATGCAGGCCAGCAGCGCGAAGAGGAAGTCATGGCGCTTCGCGGCTCGCACCAGCGCGGGGTACTTGCCGCCAGCCAGGCGCTTCATGGGCCGGGTGCCTACCTTTCGCGCCACCCCGAAGAGCAGGATGGCAGACAGGAAGCTGCCCGTTAGTGAATAGAGGGTCGCTGCGAGCGTCCCGAACATCATCCCGCCCACCGCGGTCAGCAGCTGACCGGGGAGCAGCGTCACCGGGCGGATCGTGAGAAAGGCAATGTACGCCAGGGGAGCCGCCTTCCCGAAAGGCTCCAGGACGGCGGCAATGTGTTGCTGGTCGATGAAGTCCGGTCCGAGGAACCGGAGCATCACCAGGCCTCCCACGGACACGAGCATCGGGGCCAGTACCCGGAGCCATGTCTTCGCCGACTGCGCCACGCCGTGCCTCCCCCTCGCGGCCCGATCGCCGGACGCGCCGTTGGCAGAAGGTAGGGGCCTATCGGGAATCGGCAATGTGCAGTGCGGTGTTTCAAACATAGGAGCGTCCTGGCGGACGTGCCGTCGCCCGGCACGAATGCTCGGCAGGCGCACCTCAACAGCCTGGAATCACTCAGGTTTTTGTGTGGTGTGTCAGGCGCGAACGGCTGGCGGTGTACGGAGCTTGCTTGCATCGGGGCGCTTCCGTCCCAAGGTTTCAGGCAAGGGGCACCGAGGCGAGGGACGGGTGGCAGTCACGAGAGGAGATGGCGATATGTCGGACAAGGACAACAAGGGCAGCATGACGGTGGCCGAAGCGGGCCGTAAGGGCGGCGAGACTGTCCGCAACGAGCGAGGCCGGGAGTTCTACGAGACCATCGGCCGCAAGGGCGGCGCGACGGTGAAGGCCGAGCGCGGTCGTTCCTTCTACGAGGAGATTGGCCGCAAGGGCGGCGAGACGGTGAAGGCCGAGCGCGGCGCGAAGTTCTACGAGGAGATCGGCAAGAAGGGCGGGGATCGCGTCAAGGCGACCCGCGGGCCGAACTTCTACGAGGAGATCGGCCGCAAGGGCGGGCAGAAGGTGAAGAAGCTCATCGAGGAGGGCAAGCGCGCGGCTCGCGCCGCGATGGTGGCCGCCGAGGGAGGCACGCCGGAAGGCACGGCTCCCGCGGCGCCCTCCGCTCCCGCGGCTCCTCCGGCTTCCGAGCCGGCCGGCCAGGGCCAGGGTAACGAGTAGCGTGGCGCCAGGGGCGCGGACCCGGTAAGACGGGCCGCGTGTACCTGGTCATCACGTTCCTCGAACAGTTGGAAGTCACCGAGCGGGCCATCCGTCGGCTCCGGGAGTTTGGCATCCCGGAGCCGTTGGTGGTGCGCGCCCGGAGCGCCGCGGCTGCGTTGTCCGCAGAGGTGCCCGTGTTCGCGGGACTTCGCAGCCTGGCGCTGGGCGCGGACGAGGACCGTGTCCTCCTGGTGAGCCTGTTGCCAGCGCTGCCCGCCGAGGAGCTGGAGCGGCTGGTGCAGCGAGTGCAACTGGAGATGGATGCGGACGACCCGCCCATGGGCCGGCTGGTCGCCCTGCCGGTGATCTCGGCGCCCACGCACCGCCGCTCGTGACGTGGGGGGGCGGAGCGGTGTAAGCACAGCTCGTGCAAGCGCTGCTCGTCCTCCTCTCCATCGCGGCGCTGTCGCTGCTTGCCTCCAGTCGCGCGCTGGATCCGGGACGCTTCCCGGCTCTGGCGAGGCTGGCGGCCAGCGGCTTCCTGTTCCTCATCTTCGGCGTGCTCATGGGGCCGTCGGTGGCGGGGCTGCTCTCCACACGCAACCTGGACGGCCTGCGCCCGGTGGTGGCGCTCTGCCTGGGTGCCTCGGGAGTCATCCTCGGCCTCAACCTGGAGCCCCGGCTGCTGAGGCTCCTGCCCCGGCCGGTGTACTCGGCCGCGCTGGCGCACGCCGGCACGGCCTTCCTCTTCGTGGCGGTGCCGCTGGTGGCGCCCATCCTCCTCACGTCCGGGCTGTCTCCCCAGGCGGCGGTGGGCGCGGCGGCGCTGCTGGGCGCGGCGGCGAGCCTGTCCTCCGGCCACTTCGCGGTGCTGGCGTACCGCTCGGGGCGGATGGACCGGGCGCGCGGGCTGGGCGTGGCGCTGCTGACCATGCTGGATGACGCGGTGGGCCTGGGCGTGCTGGCGCTGGCGCTGGTGCTGGGCGCGTCCACCCAGGTGGGCGAGGGCCTGGGGCTGGTGTGCCTGGCGCTGCTGCTGGGCGTCATGTGCGGCGCGCTGCTGGCCTTCCTCACGCACTCGCTGAAGGACCTGGCGGAGCTGACGACGGTGACGCTGGGCGGGGTGGCGCTGGTGGGCGGCGCGGCGGCGTACCTGCGCGTGTCCGCGCTGCTGGCGGGCGTGGCGTGCGGTGCCACGCTGGCGCTGGTGGGCGGGCGCACGGTGGAGCGGGTGGCGCGTGCGCTCGGGCGGGTGGAGCGGCCCGCCTTCCTGGTGCTGGTGTTCCTGGTGGGCTGCGGCGTGCATGCGCGGGACTGGGGCGCGTGGGCGCTGGTGCCGGGCTTCGTGGGGCTGCGCTTCCTGGGCAAGGTGCTGGGCGGGAAGCTGGCGCAGCGGCTGGTGGGGAGCGCGCTGGAGCTGCCCCCGAGGCTGGGCTACGCGCTGATTGCCCAGGGCGGCCTGGCGCTGTGCCTGGTGGCCGAGTACGGGATGCTGGTGCCCGGCGGGCTGTCCCAGCGGGTGCTGGACGTGGTGGTGGTGGGCGCGGTGCTGAACGAGCTGCTCGCCGGCCCGGCCTTCCGGCAGGTGCTGGGCCCCCCGCGCGCGGCCACGCCTGCTCGGCAAGACCTGGAGGTGGCGGCATGAAGGGCGCCGTCATCCGCCTGCTGCTGCTGATGGGGCTGCTGGCGGTCATCAGCCGGGCCCAGGTGCTGCGCGCGGACGCGGGCACGCCGGTGACGCTGGCGGCCGGGGCGCTGCTGTTGTGCGGCCTGTTCGCGGGCAAGGTGGCCAAGGGGCTGGGGCTGCCGCGGCTCACGGGCTACCTGCTGGTGGGCGTGGCGGTGGGCCCCTACGCGCTGGGCTTCATCCCCAACGCGGGCGTGAAGGGGCTGGAGCTGGTGAAGGGGCTGGCGGTGAGCCTCATCGCGCTGGTGGCGGGCACGGAGCTGCGGCTGGGGCTCATCCGCCGGGTGGGCGCGCGGGTGGCGATCTTGTGCGCGGGCGTGTGCGGGCTGACCTTCCTGGCGTGCTTCGGGGCGACGTTCGCCGTCAAGCCGCTGCTGCCCTTCATGGCGTCCATGACGGTGCCGCAGGCGCTGGCGGTCAGCGCGCTGGTGTCCACGGTGGTGGTGTCCTTCTCGCCCACCGTCACCATCGCCATCGTCCAGGAGACGAGCGCGCGCGGCACCTTCACCGAGTTCCTCATGGCGCTGGTCATCATCGGCGACCTGTTCGTCATGGTGGCCTTCGCGCTGGCGGCGGGCGTGACGAAGGCCAGCTTCGGCGGCGGGCTGGACGTCACCGGGCTGCTGGGCTCGGTGGGGTGGGAGCTGTTCGGCTCGGTGGCCGTGGGCTGCGTGCTGGCGATGGTGGTGCTCGTCTACATGCGCGGGGTGAAGCGGGAGCTGCCGCTGTTCCTGGTGGGCCTGTCCTTCGCGGCGGCCGAGGGCGGCGCGCGGCTGCACCTGTCCCCGCTGCTGGTGTCGCTGGCGGCCGGGGCGCTCATCGCCAACCTGGACGAGAAGGCGGGGGAGCGCATCCACCATGCGATTCAGCAGGCGGGCCTGCCGGTGTTCGCGCTGTTCTTCGCGGCGGCCGGGGCAGGGCTGAAGCTGGACGCGCTGGTGACGGTGGGGCCGGTGGCCATGCTGCTGGTGGCGCTGCGGGGCGTGGCCATCTGGTTCTCGTGCAAGCGCCTGGCGCCCGCGGACGACCCGCGCCTGAAGGAATACCTGTGGATGGGGCTCATCTCCCAGGCGGGCGTCACCTTCGGGCTGGCGGCGCTGGTGTCCCGGACGTTCCCCACCTTCGGGCCGCAGGTGGAGGTGCTGATTGTCGCCATGATTACCGCGCACGAGCTGGTGGGCCCGGTGCTCACGCGGCGGGCGCTGGCCGCCAGCGGGGAAGTCCGCGCGGACGAGGCGGCTGGAACGGCGTAGGCTGGTCCGCAGCTCACCGGGCACTCACGGGACGAGACAGGAGACACGGAGACATGGCCGCACCCATCCTCGAGGTGGACATGGAGCACCCGTCGCCGCGCCACGTGCAGCGCGCGGTGGAGGTGCTCGAGCGCGGCGGGCTGCTGGCCTACCCCACGGACACGTACTACGGCCTGGGGTGCGACCTCAGCTCCAAGAAGGGCATCGAGCGGCTGTACCAGCTCAAGGGCCGCGACAAGAAGAAGCCGCTGTCCTTCCTGTGCCCCGACTTGTCGGACGTGGCGAAGTACGCGCACGTGAGCAACTTCGCGTACCGGACCATGAAGGGGCTCACTCCCGGTGCGTTCACCTTCATCATGGAGGCGACGCGGCTGGTGCCTGATTTGATGATGTCCAAGCAGAAGCAGGTGGGCATCCGGGTGCCGGACGCTCCGTTGGTGCGCGAGCTGGCCCGGGCGCTGGGCCGCCCTCTGGTGACGACCTCGGCGACCAATACGGAGGGTGTGCCGCTCACCGACGCGAAGGACATCAAGACCGAGCTCGGACACGGGCTGGAGCTCATCCTTGACGGGGGCGTGACACTCAACGAACCCTCCACGGTGATTTCACTCATTGGCGATACGCTTGAAATCCTGAGGCAAGGCAAGGGTAGGCTAGGGGATTGAACTTGAAGGAAGGGGGGAAGCCTTGGCACAGGGGGGAACAGCGCCAGGACCCGTGGATGCACCTGAGCAGGTGCCCGGTCTGCTGAGATTGTTACTGTTGCTACTGTTCCGGCCAGTGGATCTCCACTACCGGCTGAGGACCGCGGGCATCCGCGCGCCGGGAGGCCGCATCGGCCAGCTCTGGCGTGAGCAGGCCGAGGGAGGCCGGGCCGCGGGCCTCTACGTGAAGCGCCTGTTGCTGCTGCTGGTGGTGGGCTCGCCGCTGATGACGGGGCTGGTGGGCCTGCTGCTTCAGCGCGCGGGGATTCCGCTGCACGGCGGGTGGTGGATGTCGGCGCTGTGCTGCTCGGCGGCGGGGCTGATGCTGGCCCTGGTGTCGGGGCTGGCGGCGGGCGTGCTGCTGGGGACGCTGGCGAGCCTGTCCATGCTGGTGGGGCTGCACGCCACGGCCGGGGGCGCCTTCGGGCCGCTCCTGGGAGGCGCGGCCGGCGTGGTGGTGGGGGTGTGCCTGGGCGTGGTGGCGGGGCTGGCGTCGGGGAGCATCGCCAGCATCACCGGAGGGCGCGGCCCATCCGTGGTGCGGGTGCAGGTGGCGGCCATCGTCACGAGCGTGGTGCCGATGCTGGTGTGGAGCGGCACGGCGAACATGTCCTTCGCGGGGGCGGTGGCGGCCAGCTCGCTGGTGGCCTTCCTGCTGAGCGCCTTCCGGCTGCCGCTGTACGCGGTGGAGGTGCTGGCCTCGGCGGTGGCGTACGCGGTGGAGAAGTGGACTGGCAAGCCCACGCTGACCTGGGTGCCGGTGCGCCACCACAACCTCAGCTACCTGCCGCACCCCTTCCTGGGACGGCACCTGGCGCTGGCGGTGCGCTCGCGGCCGGCGGAGGTGCTGGCGGTGGCGGATGCGTGCCTGCGCTCGCCGGGGAACATCCTGGTGGGGTGGCCATGGGTGGTGCAGGCGCTGGAGGCGGCCTCGGCGGACGGAGGCGCGGCGCCGCGGAGCTGAGGTACGGTGGCGGCCATGGAAGGGTTGCTCGACGCGTTCATCGCCTTCATCCGCGCGGAGCGCGGGCTGTCCGGCAAGACGGTGGACGCGTACGCCGCGGACCTCACCGTGTACTTCGAGGACCTGCGGGCGCGCGGCCTCGACGACGTGACACGGGCAAAGCAGGAGGACGTGTCCGCGCACCTGGTGGCGCTCGGGAAGCGAGGCGTGGGCAAGCGCAGCCAGGCGCGCCACCTCGCGGCCCTGCGCGGCTTCCACCGCTTCCTCGTCGCCGAGCGGATGGCGGACAAGGACCCGACGGAGGACCTGGACACGCCGCGCTCAGCGAAGAAGCTGCCCTCGTTCCTCACGCTGGAGGAGGTGGAGCAGCTGCTGGGCAGTCCGGACGAGCGCACGTCCACGGGCCTGCGCGACAAGGCGATGCTGGAGGTGCTGTACGCCACGGGCCTGCGCGTGAGCGAGCTGTGCGGGCTGGGGCTCAATGACATCCAGCTCACCGCGGGCTACCTCGTGGCCAAGGGCAAGGGCGCCAAGGAGCGCCTCGTCCCGCTGGGGAGCGTGGCGATAGAGAAGGTGCAGGCGTACCTGGGGCTGTCGCGGCCGGCGCTGCTGGGGAAGCGCCAGTCGAAGGCGCTGTTCGTGACGCCTCGGGGCGGAGGCTTCACGCGGCAGGGCTTCTGGAAGCTCATCAAGCGCTATGCGCTGAAGGCGGGCATCCTGAAGCCCATTTCACCGCACAAGCTGCGGCACTCGTTCGCCACGCACCTGGTGGAGCGCGGCGCGGATCTGCGCGCCGTGCAGCAGATGCTCGGCCACGCGGATCTAGCCACCACGCAAATCTACACCCACGTGAACAGCGCGCGCCTGAGGTCGGTCTACGACGAGTTCCACCCGCGCAGCGACGTGTTCGTCCCCAAGCCGAAGAAGCGCAAGACGGGGACGTAGGGAAGGGCGAGCGCGTCATTCCAGGGACGCGCTTGGACGCCCTGGCCGGGCCGCGCGGTGCGCCAGTGTTACCGCGAAAGTTACTGTCAGTGAAGTCCTGTAACCTATGGTGCTACAGCGGCTGCGTGTCGCGCCGTGTTTCCGCGCGGTTCGGTGCGGCCACTGATTTGCAGCATTTTCGCGCCTTCACCGCCTCACGCTCAGCAGATGTCCACACCCCCGGAGCTCACTGAATGAGACTCAAGAGACTCATCCCGTCTTCATTACAACCCAGTTGTCGATCAGGACTGGGCGCGCTGCTCGTCGCGTCCTCGCTGTTCGCGGTGACGGCGGAAGCCGCTGCCCTCAAGGTCGTGACCATGGGGCTCGGCTCGGGCACGGTCACCTCGTCCGTGGCGGGCATCAACTGCAGTGAAACCAGTAGTCCCAGTCCCGACTGTGAAGAGTCCTATGGCTCCATCTCCGTGACGCTCACCGCCACGCCCGCCGCGGGGTCCACCTTCGGAGGGTGGGACACCGACGTCGATGGGGACACCGCGTCCACCTCGGACTGCACGGGCATGGCGCTGACCTGCGTCCTGAACATGGCCACGGCGAAGTCCGTGAGACCGGTCTTCAATCTCTCGACCCCCATCCCGGCCCTCACGGCCGCGGACCCGACCGCCATCACGCCCACCGAAATCCAGACGTACCTGACGGCCAACCCCAGCGTCGACACCGTGGCCGAGTTCATCGCCGCGCTGCCGGCCCCGTTCAAGTACAGCCCCATCATGATGTCGCGCTCGGAGAGCCTGCAGACGGGCACCGCCGAGTTCCCGCGCATCCTGCTGTCGAGCATCAACGCGAAGTCCGTCTTCTCCATCGGGCCGGTCCTGCACTCCGCGTACCCGGGCTCGCATCCGGACGTCATCGAGTACATGCAGTGGGATGCACCCACGAAGAACTTCCGCTTCCACGAAATCATCCTGAAGCCCATCCCGCCGATGGGCGTCATCCCGGCGCGCACTCGCATGGTTGCGGTCGACGACCTGAAGTGCTCGAACTGCCACTCGACGCGGAACGTGGTCAACCAGTCGACCCTCCCGGGCACGGACGGCATGCCCGTGGGTATCATCAAGACGAAGAACAAGCCCAACTGGGACCCGTATGACAGCTGGGGCGGGATGGTTCCGTTCAACCGGGACCGGCTGTACAACGGCTCGCTGGACACGGCCGCGTACCGCAAGCTCTACAACCCCTGGACGTGGCGCAACAGCCACCCCATCCGCTCCCTGATCGAGCAATTGCGCCTGCAGCCCCCGAGTGCGCCCGTCGGCGACAAGATCACCCGCTTCCGCGGCGGTCCGGGCGACGGCACGCCCCGGCTTCCCTTCGACACGGTGTTTCCGGTGACGACCGAGCCCGTCCCCTCGACCGCCGGCTCGACGACGAGCTCGTACACGTTCAACAACGCCATCGCGGGCGCGCCCACCAGCGTCCCCACGGGTGGGGCCTACGTCATGCTGCACCACCACTCGCCCCTCACCTTTGACGAAGGGCGCGGCATCCAGTTGTTCGACCTCCTCGGAGGCCTCGATGGCACCCTCAACCAGCAACGCGTCGCGGATGAAATCGCGAGCCACCGCTGGGCGACCGGCAACGTGTTCATCGACCCCCGGCCGGTGGCCCTGGCCATCACGAAGGGCTGCCTCACCATCGGCGCGGGGGCGGTCACCAGCCCCTTCGGGGCCCTGACGTTCAATCAGGCCTTCTTCACGGCGCGCCACGGCGGCAACAACATCAACGCCGTCCGCACCGACACCGACACACGCACGAAGAGCGTGCCGCGCAGGAAGGTGGACATCGAGAAGTTCAACCTCGACCGGACCGGCGACCTGTACCTGGACTTCTTGAGCTCGCCGGTGAACGGCCTCGTCCAGCAGTACGGTGCCACGACCAGCTCGTTGACGGATACCTCTTTCCCCCGGCTGCGGCGCGAGGCGTTCCGCCGGCCCATCGACGCGGGCAGCGCCGACGCGACGTCCATGGGCGGCAAGCTGGTCGACCGTGAAATCTACAGCCAGAACACGACGCCGATGGCCCTGTACCGCTATCTCCTCGAGCCGCTCGGCATCTCCGTGGACAAGTGGTCCATGGGCGTGCGCGGCCGGTCGCGCACCTATGCCTTCGCCGACGTGTTCTCCGCGTACACGAGCACCCTCCAGGCTGCGCTCCAGGCCAACCTGACCTCCGACCCCATCCCCGGCCTCTCGTCGCCCTTCGCCTGCAGCGCCCTGATTCCGTTCGTGAACGCCACGCTGGCGTCGCTGCCCCCGGCGAACGCCGTGCCGACGTACACGGACGTGCAGCGCATCTTCAACAAGAGCTGCATCGAGTGCCACGGTGGGCTCAACTACCCGCCGTACTCGAACTACGGGACGGGCCTGAACCTCGCCGAGGACCAGTCCGGTCCCTTCGTGAATCCGCTCACGGCGTCGCACGGCGCTGCCCTGGCCCGGGCCGCCAGCCTGGCGGGACCGCTGTACTCCCGCATCACCACCGTGTCGGAAGGTTGCCCGGGCGGCATGATGCCGTGTGGCGGGCCCCCGCTGAGCCAGGCGGACATCGACACGATTCGCCGCTGGATCGTGGGTGGCAATCCCTCCACGTGGGGTGACCCGCACCTCACGACCATCGACGGCGTGCGCTACGACTTCCAGAGCGCTGGAGAGTTCGTGCTGCTCCGCGATCCGACCATGGAGATCCAGGCGCGGCACATGCCCGTCCAGACGGAAGGGCCCGTGGGGCCGGACGCGCACACCGGGCTGACCTCGTGCGTGAGCATCATGACGGCGGTGGCGGTGCGCGTCGGTCCGAACCGAATCACCTACCACCTGAATCCCCAGTGGCGAGAGGGTCTGGAGCTGCGCGTCAATGGCAATCCCGTGCAGCTCGGCACGGAGCTCCTGCTGGCCGGCGGTGGGCGCATCGTCCGGACGCCCTCCCAGGGTGGTATCCAGATCGAGGGACCCGGTGGGACGCGCATCATCATCACCGTCGATTGGTGGGCGCACTATTCGGTCTATTACATGAACGTCAGCGTGCAGCAGGCGCGCGCCACCGAGGGCATCCTCGGTCCCATCGCCGTGGGGAACTGGCTGCCGACGCTGTCGGATGGGACGCAGCTGGGGCCTCGCCCCACGGACCCGTACCAGCGCTACATCCAGCTGTACGAGAAGTTCGAGGACTCCTGGCGGGTGACGAACGCCACGTCGCTGTTCGACTACCTGCCCGGGTACTCCACCGCGTCGTACACGGTCAAGGAATGGCCGGAGTACAAGGCGGACGAGTGCAAGGTCAACAAGGCGCCCCCCGGGGTTCCGGTCGTGCAGGCGCTGCCGTCGATTCCGATGGAGCAGGCCTTCGAGATCTGCCGGTCCGTCGTGAACGCAGACCGGCGCATGCAGTGCGCGCAGGACGTGGCGGGGACGGGCGACCCGATCTTCGCGCACACGTTCGTGGAGTCCGAGAAGATCGAAGCCAACAACGCGCCCGGCATTCTGGGGCTGATTTTCCCGAGGGACATGGCCATCGCCTCCGCGACGATGACCTTCCAGTGGGAGGGCACCTTCGACAAGGACCAGGACACCGTCCTCTACCGGCACTGCGTCTGGAGCGTGGACACCCACTTCACCTTCCAGTCGTGCGACAAGCCGACGCGCGAGCTCGCCCGGACGGTGTCGCTGGAGCCCGGCAAGGACTTCCTCTGGAAGGTCCTCGCCGAGGACGGGAAGGGTGCCAGCACCGAGAGCGTGACGTGGCGTGTGACGGCGAAGCAGTAGCCGCCATCGCTGTCGCCTGAATGAGGAAGGGCCACCTCCGCGCACGCGGGGGTGGCCCTTTCCGTTTCACCCGTCAGGCGGGGCTCAGGTCCCCACGCCCACCGTCGGAATCCCGAAGGGGTCCGTGCTCGCGCGGCGGGGTGAGGCGGCCCGCTCGCTGCCGGGCAGGGGGGCCACGTGGATGAGCCCGGACGCCATCAGCCGGTGCACCGAGCGCGACGCGGCCAGCTCGCCCATGGCCGCCGTGCGCAGCGCCTGCCGGATGCTCCGGCTGCCCCGCAGCTTCGAGTACAGGTACAGGTCATCCGCCGTCAGGTCCGGCGGGGTGGGGCGGGGAATCGGCTCGAAGACGAGTCGCCCGTCCAGCGCGAACAGCTCGTCGCTGAGCGCCAGCGTCAGCCGCACCTCCGCCTCGCGGTACAGCGCGTGGGCCTCCGGCACCGGGCCGCGCTCCAGCACCTGCGCCGCCAGGGCCACCGCGTGGTCGTACTTCCCCGTCTCCAGGAAGCGCTTCACCAGGTTCAGCAGCTCCGCCAATTCCGCGGCCTCGCCCAGCCGGGGGCCCTTGGGCCGCTGCGGCGCCAGCGCCCCGCGCCGGTAAAGGTGCAGCACCCAGCGCGCGGCGAACAGCGGCCCCTCCTTCGCGTTCGCCAGCATCTCCGCCAGCGTGGCCCCGCTCGACGCGAGGTCCAGCTGCACGTCCTCCTCCTCGGAGAACGTCTCCACCGCGAACTCGCGGAACACGCGGAACGTCACGTCCTGCCGGGGGAAGATGTCCCGGAACACCGCCCACTCGCGCAGCCGTGACACCGCGTCCCGGTGCAGCGTGGACAGGGGCAGCTTCAGTCCCACCGCCCGCCCGAAGGACGGCAGCCCGGGGGTGAACTCCACCTCGCCCGACTCCCAGGCGTAGCAGTCGAAGAGGGCCTCGCGGGCCTTGTGCTCCAGGGCCTCGATGAGCCGGGGCAGCTCCACGAAGCAGCGCTGCACCAGGAAGGTGCCGTAGGGGATGCCCGCGCCCTCTGCCGCCTCGAAGGCCGCCGCGGCCCGGGGCGCGTCGAGGATGCGCAGATTCACCAGCACCTGCGCCAGGTGCTCGCGCGGGTCATTCGAGCTCTCGCCCACCAGGCAGCCGTCCTTCACCTGGAAGCACCGCCGCACCGCCCCTCGCTCCACCCGCAGCGTGCCCTCCACTCCGGGCGCGGTGAAGAGCGGCGGCATCACCATCTGCAGGCGATAGCTGGCGAGACTTCCGTTGAATGACTCCATTGAGGTGCGTCCTCCCGAGGTGCTTCACGAGGTGGGCTGCGCGTGCTCGCAGGTGGTGCCGCCAGGGTAGCGTCTTACCCGCCCCCTGTTCAACCGCAAGTGCCCGGATTTCCTTGGGATTTCCTGGCTCGTCGCAAATTTTCAGGGAGAGAGGGTGCGGGTTTCCACCAGTCGACGGAAGCGCCGCAGCCTCAACGGAAGGTTGCAGGGGCGCGGCGGGTGTGCGAACCAGCCGCGTCCACCACCCGTCACTCGAGTCGGAACCGACATGCGGATTCTCTCAGGCGTCCAGTCGTCCGGAAAGCTGCACATCGGCAACTACTACGGTGCGCTCCGCCAGTTCGTGCAGCTGCAGGACGAGGGCGAGTCGTACTACTTCATCGCCAACTACCACTCGCTCACCAGCCTGCGGGATCCGAAGGTCTCGCTGGAGATGACGCGCGACGCGGCCGTGGCCTACCTGGCGCTGGGGTTGGATCCGAAGAAGGCCATCCTCTTCCGGCAGAGCGACGTGCGCGAGGTGCTGGAGCTGTACTGGATTCTCGGCACCGTGACGCCGCTGGCGAACCTGGAGCGCGCCACCAGCTACAAGGACAAGATCGCCAAGGGCATCAGCCCGGACTTCGGCCTCTTCGCCTACCCGGTGCTGATGGCGGCCGACATCCTCCTCTACAGCGCGGACATCGTCCCGGTGGGGAAGGACCAGGTGCAGCACATTGAATTCGCGCGCGACTGGGCGGTGAAGTTCAACGCGCAGTATGTGCCCGGCTACGACCCGGCGGACCCGGAGGGCAAGGAGCGGGGCCACACGCCCGGCATCATCAAGCTGCCCGCCGCGCGCCTCCAGGAGTCCACCGCCGTGGTGCCCGGCATCGACGGACAGAAGATGTCCAAGTCCTACGGGAACACCATCGACCTGTTCGGGGACGAGAAGGAAATCAAGAAGCGCATCATGTCCATCAAGACGGACTCCACCCCCGTCGATGCGCCCAAGCCGGTGCCCCAGCAGCCGCCCTCGACGCCCGGGCTGGTCAGCGACGCTCCGCTCTATGACCTGCTCAAGCTGATGCTCCCCGAGGCCGAGTTCCGCGACGTGGACGCCAGCTGGAAGGCGGGAGGGAAGGGCTACGGCGAGTACAAGAAGAAGCTGCTGGAGGCCTACCATGCGACCTTCGGCCCGGCCCGCCAGCGGTACGCCGAGCTGGTAGCCGACCCGGCCGGGGTGGAGAGCATCCTCCAGGACGGCGCCAACCGCGCCCGCCAGGAAGCCACCCGGCTGATGGAGCAGGTCCGCCGCGCGGTGGGCATCCCCTGAGGTGGAGTGACTGAACGGGCTTTCACTGCCGATTGTTTGACCCTCCTGGGGGGCACTGCTAAGGAGGTGTGTCCCCCCGACTCGCGCCCCAGGCCAAGCAAAGTCGGGCCTTTACGCGATGACGAGCCGTTTCCCACACCTTCGAGGGCAGCCAAGGACATCCGGTGAGTGAGGAACGGCACGCACCGGCCGACGAGGCCCTACGTGAGGGGGAGCTGCCCCGTACCCCGGGCGACTCCTTCCGCGTTGCGCTGCCCAATTTCGAGGGGCCGCTCGACCTGTTGCTCCACCTCATCAAGGAGCACCGGGTCGACATCTTCGACATCCCCCTGGCGCTGATCACCGAGAAGTACCTTCAGCACCTGGAGCGGATGCGGGAGATCAACCTGGACATCGCCGGGGAGTTCCTGGTGATGGCCTCCACGCTGGCCCACCTGAAGTCCCGCATGCTGCTGCCCCGGCAGGACGCCGCGGCGGTGCAGGAGGGCGCGGAGGCGCTGGCGGCGGCCGAGGAGGCGGAAGACCCGCGCGCGGAGCTGGTGCGGCGGCTGCTCGAGTACCAGAAGTACAAGGACTCGGCGGAGCAGCTCGCGACGCAGGACCTGCTCGGCCGTGACGTCTTCACCCGCAACGTGCCGGTGGAGGCGGTGCCCATCCCCGAGGAGGAGGTGGGGCTCCAGGAGTTCAGCGTCCTCAAGCTGGTGGAGGCCCTGGACCGGGTGCTGGAGCGCCTGCAGCCCAAGCTGCAGCACGAGGTGGTGCGCGAGCGGGTGACGCTGTCCGAGGCCATCCTCCGAATCGTCGAGCGCCTGCGGCCGCATGGACAGGTCCTCTTCGACAGCCTGTTCACCGAGCAGGACACGCCCACGCGCCAGGAGATCGTCATCACCTTCCTGGCCATCCTCGAAATGGTGAAACGGCGGCTCATCCGGGTGGTACAGGAGGAGGCGATGGGGCCCATCCTGCTCCTTCCCAACGGGGATGCCCTGGAGAAGCTGGCCCCCACGGAGGTCGACGAAAGTGACTATCGGTAGCAACGGCCCCGAGGACGAGACTCCTGCCCCTGGCACGCCCGGCGGCCCCGGCCCGTTCTCCGAGGACGAGATTGCCTCCGTCACCGGCCCCGGCGATGCGGACGAGCTGGACGAGGTGGAAGCCGCCGCGATTGAAGAGGACTCGGACGACGACGTCACTCCCGATTTGGAGACGTCCTTCGAGAAGCTCATCTCGAAGAGCCGGAAGCTGTCTCCGGACCGCATCCGCACCGTCATCGAGAGCGTGCTCTTCGTCGCGGAGCGGCCACTGTCGGTGGAAGAGCTGTACATGGCGACGGGCATCGACCGGGAGCTCATCGCCGAGGCCATCAACCAGCTGTCCGGCATCCACCGCGACGGCATCAGCGGCATCGTGCTGCACGAGGTGGCGGGCGGGTGGCAGTTCCGGACGGACCCGCACTCGGGTGAGTACGTGCGGCGCTACCT
Source organism: Pyxidicoccus trucidator (assembly GCF_010894435.1). Lineage (NCBI taxonomy): Bacteria > Pseudomonadati > Myxococcota > Myxococcia > Myxococcales > Myxococcaceae > Pyxidicoccus > Pyxidicoccus trucidator. Next base: position 144,202 of record NZ_JAAIXZ010000014.1, read on the forward strand.
GCGGGTGAAGCCGCAGCGGCTGACGCGCGCGGCGGTGGAGACGCTGGCCATCATCGCGTACCGGCAGCCGGTGACCCGGCCGGAGATTGAAGACATCCGCGGCGTGGACTGCGGCGCGGTCCTCAAGGCACTGATGGACCGCAAGCTGGTGAAGATCCTGGGCAAGCGCGAAGAGGTGGGGCGTCCCATCCTCTACGGCACCTCGCGCGAGTTCCTGGAGTTCTTCGCCCTGAAGGACCTCTCGGCCCTGCCGACGCTTCGTGAGTTCCACGAGCTGACGCAGGAGCACCGGGAAATCGTAGAGAAGGAGACGCAGCCGGCGCCGGCTGCGGCGGGGACCGTGGACACCCTGGCGGACCCGGGTTTTACGAAGCGGATGGAGAAGAGCGCGGCGGCAAGCGAGGCCGCGCTAGAGGAGCTGGAGCAGGCCATGGAGGCCGCTGACCGGACACAGAAGGTCAGCTCCAGCGTCCTGGACACGCCCCCGAAGCCCGTGATGGGCGAAGAGGGGCCCAAGCCCGAGTGACGGGCATGACGGAAGAAGGCAAGGATGGCTGCCGAAAGATTGCAGAAGTATCTGGCCCGCGCGGGAGTGGCTTCGCGCCGGCACGCAGAAGAGCTCATCACCGCAGGCCGTGTGACGGTGAACAACGAGACGGTGACGGAGCTGGGCAGCCGGGTAGAGCCGGGAACGGACCTGGTCGCGGTGGACGGGACGCTGGTGACGCCGCCGGACACGTCCTCCTACTACCTGCTCTACAAGCCGATTGGCGTCGTGACGACGCTGTCGGATCCGCAGGGCCGGCCCACGGTGGGCAACTACGTGGAAGAGACGGGCAAGCGCCTGTTCCCCGTGGGACGGCTGGACTACGACGCCGAGGGCGCGCTGCTGTTCACGGATGATGGGGCGCTGGCGCACAAGCTGACGCACCCCAGCTTCCAGGTGCCGCGCATGTACCTGGCGAAGGTGAAGGGCGTCCCGGATGCGGCCACGCTGGACAAGCTGCGCGGCGGTGTGCGGCTGGAGGACGGCATGGCCACGCCGCTGTCCGTGGACGTGTTCGAGGCGGCCGAGCGGAACACGTGGCTGAAGATTGTCGTGGCGGAAGGGCGGCCGCACCTCATCAAGCGCCTGTGCGCGGCGGTGGGCCACCCGGTGGTGCGCCTGTTCCGGCCGGCCTACGCGGGCATCGGCGTGGAGGGAATGCGGCCGGGTGAGCTGCGCGCGCTGAAGAAGTCCGAGGTGGAGCAGCTGGGCGCGGTGTCCGAGGGACGCGCGCAGCCCGCGGCGGTGGAGCTGAAGCTGCCTCCGCGCCGGCATGGCCGCGCGGCTCCGGGCTTCGACGGGGACGAGGACGAGCTGTCGATGGACGATGAGGCGCCCGCGCCTCGCAAGGCGTCGAAGACCATGGTGGTCGCGGCCAAGGCCGCTCGCGCGATGGATTCGCGTCCCGAGAAGCGCGAGCGGAAGCCCGCTGCCGAGGGTGGCACGGGCAAGGCCCGCGTCGGCCGCACTGGCAGTGGGGACGAGGCGCGTCCTCCGCGCAAGGCGTGGGGCGGTGGCGACGCGGACGGTGCTCCTCGGGGCCGTGCCGCTGGCGCCGGTCGTCCGGTGCGCAAGGAGTGGGGCGCCGGTGGCGAAGACAAGCCGCGTCGCAGTTTCGGTGCGGGTGGCGAGGACAAGCCTCGTGGCCGCAGCTTCGGTGCGGGTCGCCCGGAGCGTAGCGCTGGCGGTGAGGACAAGCCGCGTCGCAGCTTCGGTGCGGGTGGCGAGGACAAGCCTCGTGGCCGCAGCTTCGGTGCGGGTCGCCCGGAGCGTAGCGCTGGCGGTGAGGACAAGCCGCGTGGCCGCTTCGGTGCGGGTGGCGAGGACAAGCCGCGTCGCAGTTTCGGTGCGAGTGGTGAGGACAAGCCGCGTGGCCGCTTCGGCGCTGGCGGCGAGGACAAGCCTCGTGGCCGCAGCTTCGGTGCGGGTGGCGAGGACAAGCCGCGTGGCCGCTTCGGCGCCGGTGGTGACGACAAGCCTCGTGGCCGTAGCTTTGGCGCCGGTGGCGAGGACAAGCCGCGTGGTCGCTTCGGCGCGGGTGGTGACGACAAGCCGCGTGGCCGTAGCTTCGGTGCCGGTGGTGACGACAAGCCGCGTGGCCGCAGCTTCGGCGCGGGTGGTGACGACAAGCCGCGTGGCCGTAGCTTCGGTGCGGGTCGTCCGGAGCGTAGCGCTGGCGGTGAGGACAAGCCGCGTGGCCGTAGCTCCGGCGCGGGTGGCGAGGACACGTCGCGTGGCCGTGGCTACGCCTCGGTGGAGCGTGGCGCTGCTGCAAGCCGTCCGGTGCGCAAGACGTGGGGCGCCGGTGGCGATGAGGGCGCGGCACCTCGGGGCGAGGGCCGTCCGGTGCGCAAGACGTGGGGCGCCGGTGGCGACGAGGGCGCAGCGCCCCGGAGCCGTGGCGCCGGTGGTGAGGACCGGCCGCGGGCCCGTAGCTTCGGTGCCGGTGCCGCCGGTCGTCCGGAGGGTGGCGCGGGTGGCGAGTCCCGGCCGCGTGCGCGTGGATATGGCGTCGGCGGGGCGGGTCGCCCCGAGCGTCGCGAGTCCGGCGCTGGCGCTGGCCGTCCGGAGCGGAGCGAAGGCCGCCCCGCGCGCAAGACCTGGGGTGGCGGTGACGAGGGCGGTGCCCCTCGCGGTGCCCGTCCCGAGCGTCGTGAATTCAGCCCCCGGGCTGGCGCTGCTGGCGGCCCCCGTGGCGCCGGGCGTCCCGAGCGTCGCGAGTTCAGCCCCCGGGCTGGCGCTTCAGGCGGCCCCCGTGGCGCCGGGCGTCCCGAGCGTCGCGAGTTCAGCCCCCGGGGTGGTGCTTCAGGCGGCCCCCGGGGTGCCGGGCGTCCCGAGCGTCGCGAGTTCAGCCCCCGGGGTGGAGCCTCGGGCGGGCCGCGTGGCGCGGGCCGTCCGGAGCGCCGGGAGTTCTCGCCGCGAGGCGCCGAGGGTGGTGCACCTCGGGGTCGCGGTGGCCCGGGTCGCCCCGGATTCGGCGCGGGTGCTCGGGGGGCAGGCAGCCGTCCCGAGCGCAAGGAGTGGAGCCCGACCGACGCGCGCGGCAACCCCAGTGAGCGGGTCGTCCGGGCAGGCGCTCGCCGTGGCCCCTCCGACGAGAGGGGCGAGGGCGGGAAGTCCGGGGGATTCAAGGAGCGGGGCGCGTCGCCTCGCTTCTCCAGTGGGGGACCTCGAGGGGGAGCAGGCCGGCCCCCTCCGCGGGGTCCCCGCCGTCCCCGCTGAAGTCACACCCGTTGGATTGGGCGGGCGGAGGGGCTCGTTGATATAACCGGCAGCGACTTTTCCACCGTTTCCCTAGCGGAGAACGATGCGATCCGGCGCGCGCCCCTACCTCCTCATCCTGGCACTGGTCCTCGGCTGCAATGGCAGCCGGGACCAGCTGCTCGCCGATCTCCAGAGTCCTCGCCCGGAGGTCCGTGCCCTCGCGGTGAAGAAGCTGGCCGACCAGGGCAATGCGGACGACCTCGTCCTCTTCACCCGCGCGGCCAAGGACCTGGCCGCCATCGTCCGCGCCGAGGCCGCCGTGGCGCTCGGCGAGAGCCAGGACCCCCGCGTGGTGGACCTGCTCGGTGAGCTGCTCGAGGACTCCGACGAGGACGTCCAGGGCCGCGCCGCCATGGCGCTCTCCAAGGTGAAGAACGACAAGGCCAAGGCTTACCTCACGCTCCAGTACGGGCGGCGGGGCCGCGCCACACGGCAGGTCATCGTCCAGGCACTGAAGAACGCCAACGTCCCCGGCGCCATGGCGGAGGTGGTCGCCGCCGAGGCCAAGGCCCAGTGGGACCGGAACCTCCTGGCCCTCACCGAGGGCGTGCTGCCCGAGCGCGTGGGCGCCGCCGAGGAGCTGGGCAAGAGCGGGCGTCCGGAGGCCGTGAACCGGCTGCTCCCGCTGGTGCGCGACAGCCAGGTCATCCTCGCCGCCGCCGCGGTGCGCGGCCTGGGTGACGCCGGAGACAAGCGGGCGGTGGGGCCCATCGCCCTGCTGCTGGACGAGAGCTTCCCGGAGCTGCGCGAGGCCGCCATCAGCGCGCTGATGAAGCTGCAGGACCCGGCCGTCGCGCCGCGCCTTCAGGCGGTGGCGGCGGAGAAGAGCGCGGTGAGCCCGCTGGCCATCGACGCCATCCTGGCCTTCCCCCGCTCGCCGCAGACGGATGCGGCCCTGTGCGCCGTCATCATGGACGGCGCTTCCTCCGAGGCGCTGGCCGCGGGCCGGAGCATGCGCTCGCGGGGCGGCTGCCCGGTGGACCCCATTGGAGAGCGGCTGGCGCGCCCAGCCACGGCCGCCAGCGGACTTCAGGCGGTGATGGGACTCGGACCCGCGGCGCTGCCGCTGCTGGGCCGGGTGACGCCGTGGTTGAACCAGCCTGACGCGTCGCTGCGGTTGCTCGCGGTCGAGGCGGTGGCCGCGGTGGGAGATGCCTCCGTCGTCCCCGCGCTGCAGAAGCTGTACGAGCAGGAGGTGCAGGGGCTGGCGTCCCTCCGCGCGGACTGGGTGACGCAGCCGCTGCCGGAGCGCTACGGCGAGGGCTTCGACCCGTCCGCCGCGTCCGCCGAGCCCCGTCACGTCCACGCCGCCGCCCCGGGTACCGAGGACCGGGCCGTGAAGCACGCGACGCTCCTGGAACGCGTCAAGGCGCTCAACGCGACGCGCGCGCGGGAGTCCGGCCAGACGATGGTGCAGCACCGCGTGCCCACCGAGCTGTACGACGACGTGGAGACGGAGCGCCTCGCGCCGCTGGCCACGCTGCTGCGCGCGCTGGGGACCCTGAAGGCACCGGGCGCGTTGGAGCTGCTCAAGGGCTACACCCAGGATTCGAGCGCTGCCCTTCGCGTGGCCTCGCTGGTGGGGCTGGCGCGGCTGGGGCCGGAGGGCGTCGCGGTGGCGAAGACGGGGCTGCTGGAGCCCGAGCGCGACCTGCAGAAGACGCTGGCCCAGGCGCTGGCGGAGGCGGGTGAGGTGGGGCAGGCCGCGCTGGTGGAGCTGCTGCCGAAGATGGGCAGCGAGAAGCTGCTGGTGCTGGACGCGCTCACGCGCGGCGGGAGCGTGCCGGCCTCCGCGTCGGCCGTTCTCCAGACGGTGGTGCGAGAGGGGGGCCCGGAAGCGGCCTTCGCCGCGGCGCTGCTAGGCCGGATGCAGGCGAAGGACGCCGTGCCCACGCTCATCAAGGCGCTGGACGAGCCGAACAGTGTCGCGCGGCGGGACGTGCTGCTGGCGCTCGGGGCCATTGGCGACACGCAGGCCGCCGAGGTGGTGGCGCGAGACTTGTTCCACGACCTGCCGGAGATTCGCGCCGCCGCGGCTTCGGCGCTGAAGAAGATTGGCACCCCCGCGCAGGCCGAGTCGCTGGATGCGCTGAAGGGGGACTACTTCCGCACCGTGCGTGAGTCGGCGGGAGCGGCACTGACCCGGGATGGCACCGCCGCCGAGGGGGCCCGTTAATGGAGCTGCGCAAGCTCAAGGACAAGGCCACCGAAGCCTTCACCAAGGGCCGCTTCTCCAAAGCCGCGGAGCTGTACGAGGAGTACTGCCGGGCCGACCCGAAGGACCACCAGTCGCGCCTGCGCACGGGCGACGCGTGGGTCAAGGCGGGTCAACGCGACAGGGCCATCTCCGCGTACCAGTCCGCCGCCGAGGGCTTCGCGAAGGAGGGGTTCCTCCCGCGCGCCATTGCCGCGAGCAAGCTGATCCTGGAGTTGGACCCCGCGCACCGTGGCGTGCAGCAGATGCTCGCGGACCTGTACGCGCGGCGGGCGGCGCCGGCCGGGGCGAGGGCTCGTGGCCCCATGGGCAGCGCCTTCGCCGAGGCTCCGGCCCCGGAGCCCGTCGCGAAGTCCCGCCTGCCCGACGCGGTCCGGGCGGCCGTGGCGGAGATCAACCTGGATGTCGACGTCGAGCCTCCGGAGTCGCTGGTCGCCGGGGGTACGCCGGTGGACCTGTCCTCCGAGCTTCCCGCGGAGCTGTCGCTGTCCGTCGATGCGGCTCCGGGGGCTTCGGCGGGGGCGGAGGAGGAGGTCCTCCACTCCGTGAGCGTCGGGCTTTCGTACCTCGTGCCCGATGATGGGGCAGAGGCGCGCCCGGCGGCGCCGGAGGGTGATGAGCCCATTTTCATGGGCGTGGTCGTGGAAGAGGCGGAGCCCGTCGTGGAGGGCCAGGGGCTCTCAGAGGAGACGGACTCCAGCGCTCCGATGGCGGCTTCGGCGCCTGCCTCCGCGCCCGCCGAGGTACCGGTTCCCCCGGCGGTTGCGGCCCGCGCGCAGGAAACGGTCCGCGCGCAGGAGGCAGCCCGTCCCGCGTCGACCTCGTTGCCACCGGGCCTCCAGCCTCGCGCGTCGCAGCGGGTGGCCGTGCCGGCCGCGCTCCAGTCGCCTCCGCCTCCCGTCAACACGCCCCTGGCCGAGGCGCTGCCTCCGGTGCGGACGCCCAGCGGAAAGTGGCAGGCACTCTCGTCGCCCATCGCGGATTCAAGCGCCGCGGCCCCCCCGAGCTCCGCGACGCCTGTTCCCGCGGAGTCCGTGGCCCCCGCATCCTCTGCACCCCCGGGCCTGCGCCCCCGCCGCGCCGAGCCGCTGCCTCCCGCTGGCGCCACCGCGCTTCCGCTCCGCGAGCTGTCCCCGGAGCTCGGGGCGTCGCTTCGCGCCTCGGCGGTGTCCTCCTTCACGGAATTGGAGCTGGAGGGCGACTCGCTGCTGCACGCGGTGGAGCTCGCCGCCCAGGCGGGCTTGAGCCAGCGCGCCGCCATGTCCGCCTCGCCCGTCGCGGACGAGGAAGAGGTCTACAGCCTCACCGAGGAGGTCGCCTCCGACGGGCGCTCGGTGGAAGAGCTGCCCACCGTCCCGCTGTTCTCGGACCTGCCGCGCGACGCGTTCATCGAGCTCTTCGAGCGCTGCCCGCTGCGCCGCTTCGGCCCGGGGGAGCGCATCATCGAGCAGGGCTCTCACGGCGACGCCTTCTACGTCATCTGCGAAGGCACCGTGCGCGTCTTCCGGACGGAGGGCGGCCAGCGCCAGGACCTCGCCACGCTGGAGGGCGGCGCGTGCTTCGGTGAGATGGCGCTGCTGTCCGGCGCGGCGCGCACGGCCTCCGTCGAGGGTGCGTCCGAGGACACGCAGCTCCTGGAGATCTCCGCGCCGGTGCTCGCCGAGCTGTCCCGCAGCTACCCGCTGGTGGCCCAGGCCCTCAAGAAGTTCTGCCGGCAGCGGCTGCTGACCAACGTGATGAACACCTCGGCGCTGTTCCGGCCCTTCAACCGGAAGGACCGGCGCACGCTGGTGGAGCGCTTTCGCGCGCGCGACGTCGAGCGCGACGACGTCATCATCCGCGACGGCGACCAGACGGACGGCCTCTACGTGGTGCTGTCCGGCGAGGTCGAGGTGAGCAAGGACGGCCACCTGCTGACGCGGCTGAAGGAGGGTGACCTGTTCGGGGAGATCTCCCTGCTGCAGAAGACGCCCGCCACCGCGACGGTGTCGGCCGCCCGGCACACCACGCTGCTGCGGCTGCCGCGCGCGGACTTCGACGCGCTCATCTCCAGCCACCCTCAGATCCTGGTGCTCATCTCCGAGCTCAGCGACGAGCGCCTGCGCCGCACCCAGCGCGTGCTGGGCGAGGCCTCCGAGGGTGACCTGGCGGAGGGCGACGAGGATCTCATCCTGGTGTGAGGCGCAGGGCCTCCGGCGTCAGCGGACCTTCGCGAGGTAGTCGTCGCGAGTCACCAGGCCCCGCGTCTCCAGCAGCTCCAGCATCGCGCGCAGCGAGCGGGCCTGCTGCGCCACCATGCGCTCCAGGCTGGCCACCTGCTGCGAGAGGTCGTCGACGCGCTGGAGCAGCTCGCTCTCACGCGGCGCGGGCGTGGGGTGCGCCGTCGCGCGCCCGGTGACGATGAGGGGCTCCGACTCGGAGGGCGGGGCGAGCTCGAAGGTGGGCTCGTCCATGCCGAACGTGAGCGGGGTGGCCGTGGGAGAGGTGACTTCCCCATGGTAGTTGCGGCGGATGGCGCGCTCGATGGACGACGCGGCCGCGACGACCACTTGAATGCGCTGGCCGGTGTGGAAGGCCAGCTCCTGGAGGGACTCCACGTTGGTGGGGTCGGCCGTGGCGACGGTGAGCACCTTGTTGAGCGGGTCCGCGGCGGTGGGGAAGACGGTGTAGCGCTCGGCGATGTCCGCGCGGACCGCCTGGAGGGCCACGGGGGAGGGCGTGTGGGCCTCCAGGTCGACCGTGGGAATGGCGAGCTGCCGGGAGAGGGCGTGGACCATGGAGTTCTCGTCCACGAAGCCCATCTGCACCAGGGTGAGCCCCAGCTTGCCGCCCCACTTGCGTTGCTCCGCGAGGGCGGAGCGAAGCTCCGTCTCCGTCAGCAGGCCGGCGTCCATGAGAATCTCCCCGAGCCGGCGCTTGCGACCAGGGAGGGAAACAGGGGGCGGGGTAGGCGTACTCACGGCGGCGGAGCATACCAGTGGACGACGACGGGGAGCCCCAAAGGGTGAGGGTACGGCCGGGTAGGAGCATGAAGGCGGAACTTGCGATACAACTGCGGGTGAATGACACGGTGCCTCCTTCTGCCTCTCGTGCTGGTACTCGCCAGCGGTTGTGCGTCCCAGCGGCTGGCCGGCGCGGACCTGGACCGCGTGCGGCGGCCCGCCTTCATCTCCCGCATCGAGGAAGGCGCGGGGCCCAAGAGCCTCGTGTTCCGCGAAGACTCGGCGTACGGCGGCAAGCTCAAGAAGCTGGAGCCGGTGGAGGCGGACCGGCGGCTCACGGTGAAGCTGCAGCAGGCCGTGACGCGCTTTGAAATCTCCGAGCGCATCCGCGTCAACACGCTGACCCAGCTTCCGCGCGAGTACCCGTGGACGCGCGTGGTGGACCCGGCCCGCGTGGCCTCGGTCCTGGAGAGCTTCCTCGTGGAGGAGGTGCCCGCCAACGCGCCGGACTATGACCTGGTCACTCCGCTGGGCGCGGACACCATCGTCGAGTTCGTCGTCCAGGAGTACGGCATGCGCAGCCAGGACGGCCGCGCCGGCGCCTACGTGCGCGGGTACGGGCGCATGTTCACGCTGGATGGGCGCTCGGAGGTGTGGCGGCGCCCGTTCGAGGTGGACCAGGTGTCCGCGAAGGCCGAGCACCTGGACCCCTTCAAGGTGGGAAAGAACCCGGACCTGTTCCGCCAGGCGCTGACGAAGATGCTGGACGAGGTGGCCGAGGTCTTCGTGAAGGACCTCACCCCGAAGGACCGTCGGGGCGGCCCGCCGCTGCCGGACATGCCCACCACCGCCGCGCCGGACTCGGTGCCCGGCGTTGCCGACCAGCCCTCGCCGTCGCAGCCTCCCGAGCAGGAACTGCCCGCCGGGGAGCTGCCGGACCCGGACCCGGAGTAGCCCGCTTTCGCGCTCAGAACAGCGCGTGCTCCGCGAGGAGCACGGCCAGCCCGACGACGAAGCTGACCAGGGTGACGGGCACCCCCACGCGCAGGTAGGCGAGGAAGGTCATGTTCACCTTCCCGCGCGCGGCCTCGAAGACGATGAGGTTGGCCACGCTGCCCACCAGCGTGAGGTTGCCGGCCAGCGTGGAGCCCAGCGCGAGCACGTGCCAGCCCAGCTCGACGTTCTGCAGCGTGGGCACCCACGTGCGCGCGAGCATGACGAAGGGCACGTTGCTGAAGAGGTTGGACGCCACCAGCGTCAGCCCCGCGAAGCCGAGCGTCTCGCGCCAGGGCGGGCCGGCCATGAGGGGCGAGAACAGCGCGCGGATGTCCTCGGCCCAGCCGTGCTTGTTCACGCCGTAGACGACGACGAAGAGGCTGGCGAAGAAGAGGAGCAGCACCCAGTCCACGCGCTCCAGCGCCTCGCGCGGCTCGCGGCGGGACAGGGCCATGACCAGGGCGGCGCCGGCCAGGGCGCTCCAGCTCATGGGCAGGCCGGCGAAGAAGGCCGCCACGACTCCGACGAGCACGGCCAGGGTGAGTGCCAATAATCCCCGGTCCACCGGAGGCGGGGGAGGGTGCGCCTCGAAGCGCTTCGTGGGCAGGTCGTACCGGAAGATATAGACGAGCGCGCCGGTGACGATGGCGGTGGAGATCAGCGCAGGCAGGGCCATGTACGCGGCGAAGCTGGCGTAGGACAGGCCCGAGGCACCCTGGATGAGCATGTTCTGCGGGTTGCCGGTAAACGTCGCCACCGAGCCGCTGTTGCTGCCCATGCACACCGCGAGCAGGTAGGGAACGGGCGGCAGGCGCGCGTCCTCCACCGTGGCGAGCACCAGCGGCGTGAGCATCAGGCACACGGTGTCGTTGACGAGGAAGGCCGACAGCACCGCGGAGATGAAGGTGACGGCCACCAGCAACAGCCGGGGCGTGTGGGCCTTGCGCACGGCCCAGGCTCCGGCGGTGCGGAAGAAGGCCGCCTGCGACAGGTAGGCGGCCAGCAGCATCATCCCGAGCAGCAGGACGATGGTGTCCCCGTCGATGGCGTGCCGGGCGGAATTCTCGCTGTGGTTGAAGACCTCGGCGGGTGTGACGACGCCGAAGACCACCATGAGCACGGCGCCGAGCAGCGCGCCGCCGGGCCGGTCCAGCTTCAGGAACGGAAGACGGGCCCCGGCGATGAAGACGTAGGTAAACAGGAAGATAGCGAGGGCCACGGGCGCGGCACCCTATCCGAGAGTCCGCCGCCGCGCCGCATCCATCAATTGCATGGGATGTCGTGGAGGTGTCGTGCGAATGCCAGGCAGGCTGTCGCGGCGGTGTTGCCCGGTTGTCTCGCGCGGCTCCCCGAGGGAGCGCCCCGTGGCACGGGCATCGCCTGCGGACCCATGGAATCTGGGGGGTTGCGACGACGGCGCCATGCGGGTCGGTCGAATGCGCTCAAGAAAGCCCGGTGGTCCAGTGCTTGCTCATGCTCACGAACGAAGCCCTCGGTCGTGGGGGCCTGTTCTCGGAGGCGGAAACGTCATGACGCTGCTGGACTATCTCATCGAGGTTTCGCAGGACCCCATGAAGGAAGAGATGTTCAAGAAGTTCCGCGCCCATGCACTCGAGAATGTGGCGCTTGCTTCCGAGGACAAGCAGTTGTTGCTCGACAACAACTGGAAGGCCATCTCGCAGAAGCTCGGCAACAAGGTGTTGATCATCATCTACGAAAATCTGCGGGTGACGCTCCCCGAGTTCATCAACGCCCTAGCCCGGAGCGAGCAGTTGAAGGCGAGCTTCATGGCGGACTCCAGTGCCTTTCTCAAGTCCGTGGACTTGGAGGCCCACGATAGGGAGCTGCTGACCCGAGGCATCATCACCGAGGTCGAAAACGCGCTCGGCAGGCAGTTGGAGGGTCCGCTGCTCGTCGCCTTCCAGAAGGGCGGCAACTCCCAGGGTTCCGGCGCCTGAGCGAGCGACCATGATCGCCAACCCGACTTCGCATTCAACTCCTGGGGGAAGGCTGGTGGTGGTGGGGACCGGGATCCGGACCGGTGCTCACCTGACCCCCGAAGCCGCCTACTGGGTCCGGTGCGCCGACAAGGTGTTCCATGTCGTGTGCGATCCAGTGAGCGAGGCACTGCTCCGGGAGCTCAATCCGCGAGCGGAGTCGCTCGTGGGGCTCTATGCCGAGGGCAAGAGCCGCCTGGAGACCTACCGGGCGATGATCCAGCGCACCGTGGCAGCCGTGGAGGAGGGGTTGCTGGTGTGCCTTGCGGCCTACGGGCACCCAGGCGTGTTCGCCTGGCCGACGCACGAGTCCATCCGACTCGCTCGTGCGAAGGGGTACGAGGCCACCATGCTGCCAGGCATCTCCACCGAGGACTGCCTGTTCGCGGACCTCGGGGTGGACCCCGCGACCCACGGATGTCAGAGCTACGAAGCGACGGACTTCCTCCTTCGCCGACGCCGGTTCGATCCATCCGTGCCGCTCGTCCTGTGGCAGGTCCACATGATTGGCGAGCGGAATTTCCGCCCCGAGGGTTGTGACCGCGCACGCATCCAGATCCTCGCGGAGGTCCTTGGAAGCCACTACGGCACGAGCCATGAGGTGGTCTGCTACCAGAGCCCCCAGCTGCCCATCCAGGAGCCCACGCTGACCCGAGTGCCCCTGTCCGATCTGGGGACGCACGCGGAGCTGATCTGGACGCTCTACGTCCCCCCCCGAGAGCAGCCCAACGTCGATAGCGAGATGGTGCTGCGCCTCGGGCTGAGTGCTGCCCTCGGCTGAGGACGAATGACCATGGCACCGACCGAGACCATCACGAAGCGCGAGCAGCTCGTCACCGCGCTCTACGATGCCGCGGAGCTGGAGCACACGCTCTGCTGCCAGTACCTCTTCGCGGCCTTCTCGCTGAAGGCCCGCAAGGAGGAATGGCCAGGTGACGCCGTCGCCTGGGAGTGCGTGCGCGAGTGGAAGAGCCGCCTGTTGCTGCTCGCCCGCCAGGAGATGGTGCACCTGGGGGTCGTCTGCAACCTGCTCAGCGTCGTCGGAGGAGCACCGCATCTGGAGCGGCCGAACTTCCCGATGCCAGCGCCGCTCTTCATGCCCGATCAGAGGTTCGACCTGCTGCCCTTCAACGAGGAGGCTCTCGACCGGTTCATCCTCGTGGAGCGACCTCGTGACTCGGACAGTGATGGCGCACCACAGCCGACGGTGCCGCTCCCTCGGCCGGCGCTGAAGGTCAGGCAGGATCGGCATACCGGGGCTGTCAGTATCTGCGCCGTGGAGCCCGGTACTCGCTTCGAAGGGGAGGAACTGCTCCCGGATGACGAGTTGATCCGCATCGACAACCGGGAGCTCACCGCCGCCCGACAGTGTGAGTTCCTGAAGGAGGCCAAGCCCGGGACTGTGGTGCCGATTGAAGCACGCAGGAAGGGGTGCCAGCAGCCACTCCACACGAAGGTGGCACTGGACGCCGGCTTCAGCCGTCCGCTGCTTGGCTACGACAGCGTCGCCGACCTCTACGAGAAGATTGACGTAGGACTGGGGCTCCTTGCCGGGACGAAACCCAACCAGCTCCTGGTCAACCGGGGCGAGGGACAGATTACCAACGAGAGCTTCAACTACCCCACCAGCCAGGTCGTCCACGACATGTTCTTCCCGAAGATCAAGGACCTCAAGTCAGCAAGGGGGGCAATCCAGTTCGTCCAGAAGCAGGGGGAAGGGACCCTGAAGGAAGGCGGCCACCATGCGCTTCTCCTGCAGACGCGGAAAGAACTCATCCAGATGCAAGCGACCCATGGGCCTGCTTTCACCCCTGCTCGACCCGTGCGCTCCAATCCACAGGCGCGCGAGGACCTGTCCCGTGAAGGCGCTGCCTTCATCGAACAGCACGAGGCCAGAGACGTGGCCCTCCTGCTTAACTACGCCTACGAGACGATGCTGATGATGCTGGTCCGCCTGTATGCGGATGCGGGCCGGGACAGCTCCAAGCAGTTCATCGTGCTCCGCGATACCGCGCTCAGGTCCATCATGACGATGGTCATCCGTCCGCTGGGCGAAGTGCTCACGGAGCTGCCGGCCTCGGAGGATGGAAAGTGGATGGCGGGTGCCTCCTTCGAGATCGACAGCCGCATACCGCTGATCCACAACACCAAGGCCGCGTGGGCCATCTTCCAGGAACGGCTGACGAACCTGGCCGAGCGGTCGAAGAAGATGTGCGGACGCACGGGCGTTCTCGAGAGGATGAACTACGTCCATCAGAATCTGGACTGCCTCGCCAGGGACCTGGGCGTGAGACTCAAGGAGAAGTGACAGGTCATGCTCACGCTCTTGTTCGACGGTTGGTTCCAGTGCCGGCTTCCCACCAACCCCGATCCCGCGGACGAACCTCGGGGCGTCTCGGGATACACGTTCGCCCTCGCGAACGAGCTGGATCTCGACAGGATCATCCGCTTCAACGACCCGGTGGATCCCCGTTCCCATGCGCCTCAGGTGGGCGTGGCCGTCCGTTCGGTGCTCGTCGATGGGGTGGCTCTGCCGTTCAACCACCCCCTGGTGGGAGCCCGGGTCGATCTGCTCGGCAAACCGGTGTTCGACGCGGCCAATGGCATCCTCATCGAAGAGGCCTATGAGCCCATCATGCCCTTTGATCTCCAGGTGTCCCTCCCCGGCCAGGGAGAGCTGCTGCGGGCGAAACTGCCCGATTTCGATACCTATAAACAGGACCAGGCCAAGCGGCGGCTGCAGGTCGTGAAGTTCTTCGAGTGCCACCTCTTCGCAGCCCAGGCAGGCGTGCAGGATCCTCTTGCATGGCGTAGACGGCGACTCGAGCAGCTGCGGGTGGACCTGGCGAAGAGTGGCAACGCGGTCGAGCAGTGCGCATTGCGCAAGCGCATCCAGGAACTGGAGGTCACCGAGCCCCGGAAGAATGGGGCTTCCCAGTTCACCGAACGGAGGCTGCTCTTCTTGAACGTGGTGGAGATTCGCCGCGTGGAGCTCGATGGCCAGAAGGGCTCCCGCGTTCCAGCGTTGCTGGGGCGAGAGCCGGACATGAACCAGCGCTGGGTGGCCGAGCTCTGGATGGGGGCCTGGGACGCGGATGCGCTCAGCGGTTTCGTGAAGGGCGCAATTCTGATCCCCTTGCGCCCGGAGTCCTCATCGCGAAGTGTCCTCAGGTCAACGCGGGGCGGCACCCGGCGCGCCACGCGCCAGCCGTAGGCCGATGCTCCAGTCCCGGGTGACGGGTTGGGTTTCAATGCGTGCGGCGACACGCAGGAGCGTGGCGTCCATGTACCAGTTGCCGCCGCGCGGGATGACCACGGCGGGGCTGCCACCGGGCGCCTCGAGCACATAGCGCCCGTCTTGCAGTTCTGGGCCTTCGGCGCGGAAGGAGTCGAGGCACCAGTCCGCGACATTGCCGGAAAGGCCCCGGACGAAGTAGGGGCTCTCGTCCGCAGGAAAGGTGTCAACGGGTTCGATGCGAGGCAGACCCGGGCGGCTCTCACGCATGTTGCACCAGGTCGGATCGAGGAAGTCCCCCCAGGGGTAGGCGCGCCCATCGACGCCGCGTGCTGCCTTCTCCCATTCCAGCTCTCCCGGCAGTCGCCAGGGGAGCCCTGTTCGTGCGGCCGTCCAGCGGGTGAATGCCGCCGCGCCGTGCCAGTCCACCATGACCACGGGCCCATCCAGGCTCCAGGTTTCTCCATTGATGTCCTGGGTCAGCTTGAATCGCCCGTGCTCGTCGCGCGAGCAGAGCAGGCCGCCAGGTTCCTCTGGGCGGAGCGCCCGGTCCCGGGGCGCCCATTGAAGGGCTTCTGCTTCTCGCCCCTCATCCAGCAGCCCATTGAGGAAGGCGAGATACTCGGCGTTGGTGACGGGGAAACGGCGCATGACGAAGCCGTCCACCCAGCAGCTCCGCAGTGGCATCGGCGAACCACCCGCCAGCGGGTCTCCCCCTCCCGTGAACCACCCTGAAGGCACATAGAGGTCGTCGGGACCCAGTTCGTGCGGAAGCGGAAGGTGGATGGGCAGGGGCTCATGTCCGCCCGGACGGATGCCATCCCAGTGCTGCTGACGCAGGATTCGGATGGGGTAGCGCACCGGAACCCGGCCCTCGGCACGCAACACCAGCAGGTAGCTGCCCATGGGAAGGGTGACGCGGTTCAAAGGCGTTCGGCCGAGGATTCGCACCGGCTCGGTGACGAGCCGCCGGGACCGCAGGACGTAGCGGTGGAGCTCAACCTCGGCTCCCGGTGGGTCGGTCCACAGGGACAGCGCGCCATCGCCTTTCAAGTAGGGCGCGCTGCGGCCCGACACATCGTGCAGGCGCAGGAGCTCCTCGAAGCGGGTCGCGGCCCGCGTGTCCCGGGTCTCCTCGGCGGCCATGTGCTCGGCACGATAGTGGTCGGCCAGGCGCTCGTGCGCGGCCGCCAGGTGTGGGGCGTGGTTGAGCGCCGAGCTCAGGGTCTGCACGTATTGGAGCACCAGCAGGTCGTGCCGTCGGACAAGCTCCTCGGCGGCATCTTCCTTTTCCCAGGAGGGCAGCTTGCTCTCCACCGGCCCATGTCCGGCGACGTTCTGCCTCAGGCCTCGGGCTTCTTCGCGAAGCGAGGCCACGCGGGCGCGCAGGGAAGCGAGCTCGGGCTCCATCGCCTCCGAACGTGCGACGAGCCTCAGTGCTTCCGCCCTGCGTTGTTCTCCGGCGAGCCACGCCTCCACGGAGCGCGCCAGCTCATTCGCGTCCACTGGGCGTTCCGCGGGCTGGCGTCTCATCGCCTGCATGCACAGCGCCACCAGCTCCGCAGGCGCCGATTCACCCTCCATCGTCATGGGAAGGCTCGCCTCCTCCAATTCCAGTGAGCGATTGGGTGACAGCTCATTGAGGCACTCCGCCGTCTCCTCCTCGAAGACTTCAGCCTGACGGCGAACAGGTGGCGCAGGGGCGCCCAGCAGGACCTTGCGCACCACCGCGAGCGCGTCGTGCCCTTCATAGGGTGGGCGGCCAGAGAGGATCTGGTAGAGGATGGCTCCCAGCGAATAGACATCGGACGAAGGACCGAGAGGCTCGCCTCGGGCCTGCTCAGGGGACATGTAGGCGGGGGTTCCCATGATCTGGCCGACCTGGGTTTCCAGCGCGGTTTCCTGGGAGCGGATGGTACCCAGGGGCGTGCCGCCACCGCCGGAGGCCGACGACTCCCGGACCTTGGCCAGTCCCCAATCAAGGACCAACACTTCGCCAAAGGCACCGACCATCACGTTCGACGGCTTGAGGTCGCGGTGCAGCACACCGCGTGTGTGGGCGTAGGCGACCGTTTCACAAACGCGATGGAACGATTCGATCAGCCTGCGGAACGTCCATCCCGAAGCTGATGCCTCCGAGCGGCCTTGGGAGATTGCCTCATGGACCTCGGTGATCACGGAGCTCAGCGTGCGTCCGGAGATCTCCTTGAGAGTGAAGTACCAGCGACCATCTTGAAGGCGGCCCAGGTCGTGGACAGGCACAATGCCCGGATGCTGGAGCTGCGCGGTGGCCTGGGCCTCCTCGATGAAGCGCGCCATGCTCTCGGCATGGATGGTGACGTCGGGGCGCAGCAACTTCATGGCCACGGTGCGGCCGAGAAACGCATCGTGGACGCGCCGGACTTCGCCCATTCCTCCCTGGCCGAGCAGCCCCAGTTCCTTGTAGCGGGAAGGAAGCAGTGTTGCACCTTGGGGCGAGGGCTCGTTCCGGCTCCATCCGGCGGGTTCCCAGGCGAGCCCCTGGTCAGGAGTGGGTACCTGGCTCACCGTCCTCATGGCCTGTGGTGGATCGGCTGATAGGGGAGTCTCATCGGGAAGCGGCTCCACTTGAGGCTGTCGTGCGGCATCACCATCGACAGCGTGGCTCTCCTTGCTCATGGCATCCCCTCCTCATGCGAATCCTGCCACCCGGCTCGCACAGGATATCCTCATGTGAGAGCCGCGTTCATCGAAGGGCGGTCGTGTTAGCGTCGCGCGTGGAGCCGTTGGCGCTCCCCCATGAATCAGTCCCAGACGTTATCCACAGGCTCGTTACGAGCCCCGGCCGGCGAGCTCTCGGCTCACGGGCCTCGGCCGGCGCTTGTCGTGCTCTGGTCCTCCGAAGAACCTGAGCGCGTTGGAGAGGTTCTCTTCATCCCTCCGGGGAGTCCGGACCGCTCGTGGCTCTTCGGTCGGGGGCATGGGGTACCTGAAGACCCGGGGGAGCGGCTGGAGCCCATGCGCCAGCGGCCTGGCGAGTCGGTCTTCGCCGGTCCGGTGCGCTCCAGCCGCATCTCGCGCCAACAGCTCCTCATCCAGGAGCCGGCTCCGGGCACTCTTTGCATTCGGAACATCGGCAAGCGCAGGCTGCTGCACCAGGGGCGTCTGGTCAACGAGGTGGAGGTCTCGCAGGGAGACGTCATCGAGATCGAGCAGCAGCTCGTGCTGCTGTGCACCCAGCGTCCGGCGGTCCTTCCCGTGCAGCCCGACGCTCCCGGAGGGTGTGCTCCCGAGTTTGGAGACGCGGATGCGCATGGGATCATCGGTGAGAGCTGTGCGGTCTGGACGTTACGCCGCCAGCTTGCCGCAGCTGCGGCGCAGGACACCCACATCCTGGTGCAAGGCCCGAGCGGCGCGGGCAAGGAACTGGTCGCCCGCGCCATCCATTCGCTCTCTCCCCGGCGCCAGCGACCGCTCGTGGCGCGCAGCGCGGCGACCATTCCCGAAACGCTGATCGACGCGGAGTTCTTCGGGAGCGCGCGCCACTACCCCAATACCGGAGCGCCGGAGCGCCCCGGACTCATCGGTGAGGCGGATGGGTCATACCTCTTCCTCGATGAAATCGGTGAGCTTCCCGTGGCACTCCAGACGCGGCTTCTCCGGGTGCTGGACCAGGGGGAGTACCAGCGGCTGGGCGAGTCCAGGCAGCGCCTGGCGAACTTCCGTCTGCTCGCGGCAACCAACCGCCCGCTCGAGGTGCTTCGGCACGACGTTCTGGCGCGCTTCGCGGTGCGTCTTGGACTGCCGGGCCTGGATGCGCGCCCAGAGGACATCCCTCTCATCGCTCGCGGACTGTTGCGGCGCATGGCCGCGGGCATGCCCTCCCTCGCGCAGCGCTTCTTCTCCAACGCTCGGATGGATGGTCATCCCCGCCTCTCTCCCTCGCTCGTGACCGCACTGGTGCGGCATCCCTTCGAGACGCACATCCGGGAGCTGGAATACCTGCTGCGCAGGTGCATCGAGGTGAGTGCGGGGAGTGTCATCACTCCCTGTCCGGAGCTGGGCGCGTCCACGCCGCGTTCCGAGCCGGAGCAGGCAGTGGAGGTGCGGCACCACACCCCAGGGCCGCACATCGCACGCCCTCCGGTGAGTACTCCGCGAGAACCGGCCAGCCGTGAGCACCTGGAGCGGCAGATCTTCACCGACGAGGAGCGCCACCTCCTGGGGCTCCAGCGTCAGCACCGCTTCAACATGAGCGCCTGCGGCCGCGACCCCGAGTATCCCGGGGTGCGACAGACCGCCGAGCGCCATATCCGCATCCTGCTCGCCAAGGCGCTGTTCGCCCTGGACTGGCAGGTGGCTCCGGCCGTGGCGCTCGTCGGAGGCGCGCAGGGCGCGGCGGCCTTCGCCACCCTGAACGACGAGTCGTGTGCACGGGTGCAGCAGAAGCTGGAACGTTTCCTGGAAAGCCTGAACGAGAAACTGCCCGTACAGAAGGGCGCGGAGGCAAGCCTCCAGGACACCCTGCGCGATGCCTACGGCGTGGACTCCATTCATGTCCTCCGGGTCGCCACGGCGCTCGAGGAGGGGCGGCTGGCCTCCCGCCCGCGTCCGGGTCCCGATTCCCCGACGGACCCTTGACCCGGCTGCTGGGGAGCCGCCGCGCATCTCGCGTTGTCCGCCCCGGTGTACGCCTGTACAGTGCCCGACCCATGAAGCCTGAGAAGGAAACCGACGCCTTCGGCGGGTCCCGGCGCACTCCGTGGAATGCGCCTCGCGGGCTGGACGCCGTCCTCCAGGGGTGGCGCTCGGACCGTCAGCTCTGGCCCAACTTCGCGCTCGACGAGGCCACACCCGCCCGGGTCGGCTCCTTCGCGCCCATTCCCGAGGACGTCGCCCCGCAGGTGCGCGAGGCCCTCCAGAAGCGCGGCATCGACCAGCTCTTCTCCCACCAGGCCGAGGCGTATCGCCTGGCTCGCGCGGGGCAGAGCCTGGTCATCGCCACGCCCACCGCCTCGGGCAAGAGCCTCTGCTACAACCTGCCGCTGCTGGACCGCTTCGCCCGCGAGCCGCAGGCCCGCGCCCTGTACCTGTTCCCCACCAAGGCCCTCTCCAGAGATCAGGAGGAGGCCCTCCGAGCGCTGATGCGCGAGGCGGGCCTGAACCACGGCGCGATTACCTTCGACGGGGACACTCCGGCGGATGCGCGCCGCGCGGCCCGGGAGCGCAGCGGCGTGCTGCTCACCAACCCGGACATGCTGCACACCGGCATCCTCCCGCACCACGCGAGCTGGGCGCGCCTGTTCTCCAACCTCCGCTACGTCGTCATCGACGAGCTGCACACGTACCGGGGCGTCTTCGGCTCGCACCTCGCCAACGTGCTGCGCCGCCTCCAGCGCGTGGCGCGCTTCCATGGCGCGGATCCGGTGTTCGTCGCCGCGTCGGCCACCATCGGCAACCCGCAGGCGCATGCGCGGCGGATGCTCGGGCGCGAGGTGGCGCTGGTGTCGGAGAGCGGTGCTCCCTCCGGCGAGCGTCGCGTCATGGTGTTCAACCCGCCCGTGGTGAACGCGGAGCTGGGCATCCGCGCCAGCTACCTCAAGACGGCCGTGCGCCTGACGGCTGACCTGGTGCGCGCGGGAGTGTCCACGCTGCTGTTCGGCCAGTCGCGCAACAACATCGAGGTGATGCTCAAGTACCTGCGAGATCGCTTCATCGAGGAGAAGCTGGACCCGTCCCTCATCCAGGGCTACCGCGGCGGCTACCTGCCGGGCACGCGTCGCGCCACCGAGGCGGCGCTGCGCGCGGGCGATGTGCGCTGCGTGGTGGCCACCAACGCGCTGGAGCTGGGCATCGACATCGGCTCGCTGGATGCGGTGGTGTGCGCGGGCTACCCGGGCTCGGTGGCCGCGCTGATGCAGCGCTTCGGCCGGGCAGGGCGGCGCGGCGCGGGGAGCCTGGCGCTCCTGGTGACGTCGAGCGCGCCGTTGGACCAGTACATGGCCTCGGACCCGCGCTTCCTCATCGGCGCGCCCGTGGAGCACGCGCGCATCGACCCGGACAACGTGGAGATCCTCGTCCAGCACCTCAAGTGCGCGTCCTTCGAGCTGCCGTTCGAGGAAGGCGAGCCCTTCGGGGACGTGCCGCCCGAGTCCACGGCGGAGGCGCTCGGCTTCCTCGCGCAGCACGAGGTGGTGCACCCCACCGTGGGCGAGGCGGGCCGCCGGGTGTTCCACTGGTCCACGGATGCGTACCCGGCCAACCACGTGTCCCTGCGCAGCGTGGGATGGGACAACGTGGTCATCATCGAGCGCGGCACGGACCGGACGCTGGCGGAGATGGACTTCCGCTCGGCGCACACGATGCTGCACGAGCAGGCCATCTACCAGCACGAGGGCGAGCAGTTCCAGGTCGAGAAGTTCGACTACGAGAACCACAAGGCCTTCGTACGCAAGGTGGCGCCGGACTACTTCACCGACGCGATGACCTACGTGCGCGTCCACGTCATCCAGGAGGATCAGGGCGCGCCCATGGGGCCGGACCTCCAGGCGGGCATGGGCGAGGTGAGCGTCATCGAGAAGGTGGTGGGCTACAAGAAGATCAAGTTCCACACGCACGAGAACGTGGGCTACGGCGACGTGGCCCTGCCGGAGATGCAGATGCACACCACGGCGCTCTGGCTGACGGTGCCGGAGTCGGTGGTGCGCTCGATGCGCGCGCCCCGGCCCGCCGTCATCGACGCGCTTCGCGGCGTGGCCAACGCCCTGCGCACCGTAGCGTGTGTGGGGTTGATGATCGACCCGAGGGACGTGGGCAAGACGCTCGGCAACCGGGACGACGCCGAGGGGCCTCCGCGCAAGGATGGTGGCGTGGGCTTCGACCCGACCATCTTCCTCTATGACAACGTGCCCGGCGGCGTGGGGCTGGCCGCGCGCCTGTATGACCAGCGGGACGAATTGCTGCTGAGGGCCCGGCGGCTGCTGGAGTCCTGCGCGTGCGAAGAGGGGTGTCCGGCCTGCATCGGTCCGGCCACCGGGACGACGCCTGGCAACGCGCCGGTAGAGCCCTTCCCGCGCAAGCGGTTGGGGCTGGAGCTCCTCTCGGCGCTCGGCGTCGCGGGCATGCAGTAGGCGGAGGGCGAGCCCGTGGACCTCAAGCGCAAGCTGGCACGGCTGAACGGTGTGGGCCCGGGGGGCAGGACTCCGGCGAAGCCCTCCGTGACGGAGGAGCAGGGCGGCGGTCCGTCGGCGCCGTCCGCTGGCTGGACGGAGTCGCGCCAGGAGGTGACTCCCGCTTCCGCCATTGCTCCAGGTGCCAGCCCGTCCACGGGAGAGCCGCACGCGGATACGAGCAATGCCTCCATCGCTGCCCGGGGTGAGTCGCGCCAGGACGTGGGCTCCGCCCCTGCCGCCGTGCCGCGCTGGAACGCGGGCTCGGTCCCTGTCACCGCTCCCGAAGTTGTTCCGAGTGAAGCGAGCGGAGCGCCCGCCGAGCCCTCGCGTCCCCAGGACCCGCGCGTCGCCGCCCTGCGCCGGATGCTCGCGGACTGGTCGCAGCGGCAGGAGACCTCCTCCGCGCGCCGGGCCGCGGTGCCCGCACCGCCGCCTCCCGGCCCGCTGCCCGTGGAGGCCCGCACGACGCCGCACGGCACCGTCCATGTCTCCGAGCGCGTGCTTTCCCCGGAACACCGCCACGGCAGCGCGCCGCTGGCGGGAGCGCTGGACGTCGAGGGCGAGCTCGTCGCCAGCCTCGCGCTGCAAGCGGAGCTGGCCGGCGTGGACTTCCAGCGGATGCTCTTCCTGGACACGGAGACGACGGGCCTCGCCGGTGGAACGGGCACGGTGCCGTTCCTCGTGGGACTGGCCTGGTTCGAGGGGCGCTCGCTGCGCGTGCACCAGCTCTTCCTGCGCCGGCTGGGCGAGGAGTCCCCCATGCTGCGCGTGCTCTCCGAGCGCATGGCGCGGTCCTCGTGCCTCGTCACGTTCAACGGCAAGAGCTTCGACTGGCCCCTGCTGCGCACGCGCTTCGTCCTCAACCGCGTCCCCGCGCCCGCCGAGCTTCCCCACCTGGACCTGCTGCACTGCGCACGCCGCGTCTTCAAGCACCGGAACTCCGGCGCACGGCTGGTGCACATGGAGGAACAGGTCCTCGGGCACCGCCGCGTCGGCGACGTGGATGGCGCGCTCATCCCCGACCTGTACTTCCGCTTCCTGCGGGGAGGGGACGGCTCGGCGCTGACGCCCGTGCTGGAGCACAACGTCAACGACCTGCTGCTCCTGGCCGCGCTGCTCGGCGAGCTGGTGCGGCGCTTCCGGGCGGGGAGCGCGGGGGCCTCGGTGCCCTCGGGCGAGGACCCACGTGACTTGCTGGGGTTCGCGGGGGTCGCCCTCCGGGCCCGGGACTATTCGCGGGCGCAGGCCTTCGCCCGGGCCGCGGCGGCGGGGGATAACGGCACGGTGGGTGTCGAGGCCCTGGCGCTGGCCTCCCGCCTGTCACGCAAGGCGGGCGACCCGACGGCCGCGGCCGGCCACCTGCACCAGGCGCTCAACGCCGCGCGAGGCTTCCAGGCCGCGACCCTGCACCTGGAGTTGACCAAGCTCTACGAGCACGCCCTCAAGGACCTTCCGAGGGCGCTGCAGCACGCGCGGCTCGCCGCGGCGGCCGAGCTGCCCGAGGACCACCGGCGCCGTGTCGCGCGGCTGGAGGCACGGCTCGCGCGCATGGCCGGGGCGTACTCGCTGGACCTGCCCGCGCGGCCCCAGCGCTCCGAGGCCTGAGTCGCGCACCGCGCGGCTCGAAGCACTCGCACCGTGGGGCCGGGTGTGGTGGGCCTGCCGGACTCGCGGTCCCACTCCAGGGCATTCCCTCCGCGCATCGGCCGGGCAGCCCGTCCGGCATTCCCCCATCGCTGGAATCGAACAGAAGCCCGGGGAGGGACGCTCGCCCCATTGTCAGACAGGCACATCATTGAGGCATGTGCCATCGCCGTGCGCTATGAGGGCCCCATGAAAATTACCAAGGACAGCGTTGTCTCCATCGATTTCCGGCTCCACCTCGGTGACGGGAAGGCGGTGGACGAGAGCGAGCCCGGAGAGCCGCTCGTCTACCTGCAAGGGTACGAGGAAATCGTCCCCGGGCTGGAGAAGGTGCTGGAAGGCAAGTCGAAGGGCGACACCCTCCAGGTGGTCGTCACCCCCGACGAGGGCTACGGCGACTACGACCCGGATGGCCTCGAGGAAGTTCCCCGTACCGAGTTCCCCGAGGGCCTGGAGCTGGTGGCCGGCGGCGTCCTCAGCGCCACGGACCCGGACGGTGACGAGGTGGACTTCTTCATCAAGGAAGTGAAGGGCGACACGGTGCTGGTGGACTTCAACCACCCGCTGGCCGGCAAGACGCTCCACTTCGACGTCACCGTGCGCGACGTGCGCGCCGCGACGGCCGAGGAGCTCGAGCACGGCCACGCGCACGGCCCGCACGACGAAGAGCACTGACGGAGCGGCCCTCGCGGCCGCCTCGCCAGCTACAGCTATTTGATGACGACGCCCTTCCTGGCGATGAAGAACCAGCTCTCGAAGACCCCACCCGGCAGGTGTGGGGTCGCCACGCCGAGGAG
Organism: Pyxidicoccus trucidator; assembly: GCF_010894435.1. Taxonomy (NCBI): domain Bacteria; kingdom Pseudomonadati; phylum Myxococcota; class Myxococcia; order Myxococcales; family Myxococcaceae; genus Pyxidicoccus; species Pyxidicoccus trucidator. The sequence continues at coordinate 168,489 of NZ_JAAIXZ010000014.1, forward strand.
CCTCTCCGTCGACGCGGAGTACACGCGCTCCTTGTAGTCGCAGATGGTCCCCAGGTGGATGCGGATGAGCACCCGGCATCCGTGGGGGATGGCCTGCTGCACCAGCGTGGAGTCATCGCTCATCGACCACGACAAGACGGTCTGGCCGTCGGCGAAGGCCGTGCCGTGGAGCGTGAGGATCTGGGTCGGAGCCAGGGGCTTCGACGGATCCGAGTGGGGCTCCAGCCAGACCTGGATGAGGCGGGGCATGCGCTCGATGAATCGGGACGCCAGCTCCGACTTCAGGCTCACCTGGAGCTTCTCGAGGAGGCTGAAGGTGCCGGTCGCGTCGTGCGGCCAGTTGATCTCGTCGATCCACGGGTAGTCTTCGGTGACGCCCGCTGGGCCTTGTGGCCCCGTGGGCCCCATCGGTCCCATGGGGCCTGTCGCTCCCGTGGCACCCGTCGCTCCCGTGGCGCCGGGAGCCCCGGGGTCACCCCTGAGTCCCTGGGGCCCTTGAGGGCCTGTCGCTCCGGTGAGCCCCTGTACGCCTTGAGGCCCCGTGGCTCCGGCCGGGCCCGTGGGCCCCACCGCTCCGGTGTCGCCCTTCGGGCCCTGTGGGCCAACAGTGCCCGTGGCTCCCGTGAGGCCCTGCGTGCCGGAAGGACCGATGGCGCCCGTGTCTCCCTTGGGGCCGGCGGGTCCCGTCGCGCCCGTGGCTCCCGTGAGGCCCTGTGGCCCCTGGGGTCCCGCCGCTCCGGCGTCACCCTTGAGACCCTGCGGCCCTGTCGCGCCCGGATCTCCCTTCAGGCCCTGCGGTCCAGTGGGGCCGGCCGGGCCTGTTTCGCCCTGGAGGCCCTGTGGGCCGGGCGTCAGCTCGATATCCAGCGGCGCGCCGTCGAAGTGCCAGTGGCCCTGCTCGTCCTGCACGAACTCGCCGCTGTGCGCGTGGTTGCCGACCGCCGCGAAGATGGACGGGTCCTGCTCCACCGAGACTCCATCTCCGCTGCTCAGCCGCGCCACCACCAGCGCATCCGGCCCCAGGTCCGCCTCGTCGTCCAGCTCCAGCGCCACCGTGGTGGTGAGCAGGAACAGCGTGGCCACGCCGCCCAGGCGCAGGTTGGCCTGGTCGCTCTCCTGGGCTCGCAGCACGACACGCCACGGGCCGTCGCCCACGGGCAGGGGGAACGTCCGCTGTGTCTCCACCGCCAGCCGCGCGCCTCCGGGCGCGAAGGCGACGCCGGGCGACAGGACGACCGCGTCCTCGGCCTCCACCTTGAAGCCCCAGGCCACGCGGCCCAGGCCCACCGTGCGACGCAGGTCCAGCACGCTGTCCCGCAGCCGGTTCTGCATGTGCTCGAGGTGGTCCGCGGTGACGCGGAGCCCCTCCAGGAATCGACTGCGCGCGTCTTCGGCCATGTACGGGCTCCTGATGCGACTCGGTTATTTCGACACCACGGCGACCAGGTCCCTCACGGTGACGGTGCCGGCGGTCAGGCTGGTGATGCGGACGCTCGCCGTCTTCCCGGTGACGTCGAGCGCGAAGGTGCTTCCCTCGGGCGGCCAAAGCGCGGTGACGCCTCGGGCCGTGGGCGTGGTGCGCACCTCCGGCGTGCCGGCCACGGGCGCGGCGGCTCCCGTGTGCACGGGCAGCAGCCTCACCGGCGGCGCGACGGGCGAGTCGTTGCGCGCATGCCCCAGCGCATGCACGCGCCCGCCCACCGTGCCGGAGAGGGTGAGCGCCGCGGGAAGCGGCTCCCACGGCCCCGTGGGACCTCCCCGTCGAAGGGGCAGGGGTGTCTCGCCCGTTCCGTAGCGTCCCAGGGCCCACTCCACGGTGCCCCGGCCCACCAGCACCGCGGCCCAGGGCGCGTCGCCTCGCAGCGCCACCGGCTTGGGGAACTCGAAGAGCGTCCATGTGTCCGACGTGTCGCCCGAGGCCGGTGGCTCCAGCACCACCGGCTTGCTGGCGGACGCGCCCTCCATCGCCGCGCCCGCGGTGCCCCCGGCTGACGCGTCCGGCTGGTGCTGGAGCAGCAGCACCCGCACCTCCGCGCCGCCGGCCCGCGCGCGCAGCGGCAGCCGCACGCCGGTCAGCTCCGTGAAGCCCGCGGCCGGCGTCAGGCGCACGCACGCGGCCCGCTCCGGATCCAGCACCAGGTCCGCCTCTGGCGCCACGGCGGGGCCCACCGGGGGCAGCCCGCGCTCGGAGGGCAGGGCGCCGGCCACAGTGAGCCGCACCTCCTCCACCTTCTTCGTGCCGGAGGGCAGGGTGAGTGGCACGTCCTGCACGCCCTCGGTGGCGAAGACCAGGTCCTTGCGGTCCTCGGGCTCCAGGGGCGTGCGCACCAGGTAGCTCACCTTGCGAGGCCCCGCCGCCAACGAGAGCTGGCCGGGCTGCCGCGCCAGCAGTTCCAGGTGGAAGGTGCGCTCCTCCGGGTGGTCCGGGTCTCCCGTGAGCTTCGCGAAGGCGTCCCGCAGTGACACCGTCTGCTGCGTGGCGTTGCCCACCTTCTTGAAGTCCTCGGGCCCGCTCCCAGGCTGCACCGGCCCGGGGAACGTCCATACCGGCGCGCCTCCGTCGATGCGCAGCTCCAGGTCTCCGGGGAGCGAGGGCAGCTCCACCGCCAGCCGCGACGCCGCGACGGCATCGGTGAAGCCCGCGGGCTTGCTGGAGGTGATTTCGATCAGCAGCCGCTCCGTGCGCACCTCGGCGGTGAAGCGCGCCACCGCGGTGCTGGGGTCGTCCGCGTCGTCGCTGTACGGCGGAGGATAGAGATAGCTGTTCGCGAACGCGCTGCCCGTCCACGTCCGCACGCCGACGATGGAGAGGAAGCCCCCCGGCTCGTTCTGGCTGACGAGGTAGCTGTCACCCACCAGCGCCACCGCGCTCACCGTGCGCGGAGTCCCGAAGTCCACCACCACGGAGAGGGTGCTCTCCGGTCCCTCCTGCTTGCGGACCTGGCCCACCGAGCCCAGCGAGCTCCAACTGGCGCGGTCGGCCTGCACCACCACGTCCAGCTCGCGCACCAGCGCGTTGCCCGGGAGCTTCACCTCCAGGGCCGCGGTCGCCGTGCCGTTCGCCACGCGCTGTGGCGCGAGCCGGACCTCCATGATGGCAATCGGCTGCGAGTACGCGTACGCCGCCAGCTGCGCCTCCATCACCACGCCGGAGGCGCCCGCGACGTCAGCCAGGATGCCGCCTGGATTCGAGGACGAGGCAGCCATGGGTCAGCTGTACGCCTTCGCGCCCTGGAGCACCCGGTACGCCGCGTCCAGCGACAGGGCGGGCTCCTCGTCGTTCACCTCGATCTCCGCCTGGCTGAAGATGCTGTACATCAGCTGCCGCTCATTGTCGTTGAGCTCCGCGGCCGTCTGCTTGCGCTCCAGGATGTCCCGCGCCTGCGCGACGATGGGCGCCACCTGGTCCACGGTGCGGTGGACGAAGGCGGTGTGTGCCCGGTCCACCAGGCCCAGCTCGATGTTGGTGGGCGGCACCAGCACCAGGTCCACCACGGTGCCCTTGGCCACGCGCGTGCCGGGCTTCACGCTCTGCTGCACCACGCGCGGCGTGCTGAACGCGACGACGGGCTTGAGCCGCTCGACGTACGCCTCCACCCGCGTGAGGTTCAGGCTCGGCGACCTCACCTCCACGCCGTCGCGGACGATGACGGTCTCCGCGGCCTTCGAGCCCACCTCGACAGCCCCCGCGAGGCTCGCCGTGTACACCTGCGTCCGGGTTGCCGTCGCCTTCGTGTCCGAGGCGGCGGGCTGGGCGGCCGCCAGCTGCGGCGCTGCCGTCAGCTCCGCCGTGGGCTGCGTGCCTGTCGTGGGCTTCGCGGTGGTGGCGCGCTTCGTTGTCCGCGAGGCCGGAGTGGGCGTCTTCTCGCTGCCGCCCGTGCTGCTGCCCGAGCGCGTCTTCGTTGTCTTTCGGGTCGCCATGGTCGCCTCTCACTTCTGAAGGTTCTGCACCTTGCCGAGCACCAGGCCCATCGCCTCCAGGGCCTTCTTCGCCTCCACCAGCGTGAGGCCCGCCATCGACGGCACCTCCACGGTGGTTTCAATCTTCGGCGCCACCGCCACGGCGAGCGCCACCGTGCTGCCACCCACCGGCACCAGAGTGCCCGGAGGCGGCGACTGCACCAGCACCAGCGACAAGTCGTATTCAGGGCCGGGCGTCGAGGGCGGCAGGTCCTTGCCCTGCGTGTCCAGCAGCCGCGACACGGTGATGGCCTTCGCGCCCAGCGCGGTGCGCGCCTGCGTCAGGGTCATGCCGAACACCGTGGGCATGGGGACATGGGTGGCCGTGAGCGCCAGGTCCAGCGAGACGTCGCCCGCCGCCTCGGTGATGGTGACGTTGCCGGTGGCCACCGCGTAGCCCGGTGCCTCGGCGCGGACGGTGTAGGCCCCGGGCACGAGGCCCGGGATGAAGTACGTGGTGTCCGTCGACACCGGCCGTACGGCCTCGACAGGAGGGGCGCCGGTGCGCGTGGCCGTGACGCGCACGGTGGCCAGGTCCACCCCGGGCGTGGTGATGGTGACCCGGACGGCGTGGCTGGAGGCCGCCAGGTGTTTGTGCAGGCCGTCGACGCCGTCGACCACGTCGTTCCACGCCTGCGCGGTGAGTGGCTCTCCGGGGTTGACGTGCCGGGCGATGAAGGGGTTGAGCGCCATGATGATTCCTTTCGTCCGTCAGGATGCGGGCGGCACGGGGGACACCACGGTCCCGCCCAGGATGCGAAGTGTCGGGTCTCCCTCGGGCAGGGGCAGTACGCCCGTGCCGAGGATCCAGGAGTCGTCCAGGAGTTTCGTTTCGATGAGCACGCCCGCCGAGCGGAAGCGCTCCAGTGCGCGAGCCACCCGCTCCAGCGCGGTGGCCTCGGGCGTGTCCAGCGCGTCGAAGCGCGGGGGAATGGACACCCGGACCACGTAGGACTGGTGCTCGCGCCAGGCCAGCTTCAGCTTCGCGGCGTCCGGGTGGGGATTCGGCGGCGGCGCGAACACCGAGCGGTCCGCGAAGCCGATGGCGAAGTAGGGCGTCACCCGGCGCACGGTGAAGGCCGGCGCGGTGCCCTGGCGCAAGGACAGGTGGGCCTCCTGCACGAAGAAGGCGAAGCGCGTGTCGCCCACGCCGATGCCGGGCACCTCCAGCGACACCGCCGGATGGGGGAACACCGCGTCGCGGTCCAGCGTGCCCGGGGGCGTGGCCACGGCGAAGGTGAGGGGACGCGCGCCCTCCGCAAGGCCCGGCCCGGCGAACACGAAGTCGCGCGTGTGCGGCGCGGTGGCGTCCGCGAAGCAGGCCCCCTTCCAGGAGTAGCCCCGGTCCGTCACGTCCACGCCGTCCAGGCGCAGGGTGCCTTCCTCGGTGAGCACCAGCTGCTTCCCGTCCGGCACCGAGCCCGCGAAGCCGAAGCCGCAGCCCTCGTCGCGGTTCACCAGGTGCGGCCCCACCGTGTGGTCGCCCAGGCCCTCGATGCGCACCTCCAGCTCCGCCTGAGAGAAGCCGCGGCGGGACACGCTGAAGAGGTCCGCATGCGGACGCGGGCCCAGGTCTCGCTCCTCGCGGCGCAGCGGGTTCTCCTCCACGCCGACAATCTCCTCGGCGTAGGGCAGGGGCAGGGGAGGCAGGTTGCCGCCCCGGGGGACGGGCTCGGGGCGGAGCCGGTCCTTCACGAAGGTGACGTGCCGGTAGCGGTCCAGGCTGTGGAAGTAGCCGTCGGTGCGCGTGAGGTCGAGCGTGGTGCTGCCGGCCTCGCGAATCTGCGCCAGCACCTGCGCGTTCCGGGCGGTGTCCACCTCCAGGTCCAGCGCGTTGGTCGCGGCCTCCAGCAGCGAGCCCACGGTGATGTTGCCGTTGCCGTGGATGCGGCAGATCTCCCGGACGCGCTCGCGGGCCGCGTCCAGCACCTTGCGGAACGTCACGCTGCGCCGCGCGGCCGCCGCCAGCGCCGTGGCCGCCGCGTTGAGGTTCGCCGGCTGGGCCGGGGGCGCGTACCTCGGCAGCAGCGCGCCGGGCGTCTCCGTGCCCCAGAGCTCGAAGAGGGCCTGTGCCTGGGCGTCGCGCTCGGCGGTGTCGCCCGCCGTCACGGCGTCCTCCAGCGCCTGCGCCAGCGCGAGGACCTTCGCGACGCGGAGGAAGAGGAGGTCCAGTTGGGTGCGGTCGATGCCGTGCAGGCCACCGAGCAGCAGCAGATCCCGCAGCGTGTCCGCGTCCGCCAGCCGGTGCGCGCGGCGCACGCCGGCCAGGTCCGAGGAGAGCAGATCCAGGCCGCCGGCCAGGGCCGCCACCGCCTCGCCCAGCTGCTTGCCGGGCCGGGCGGCCTCCAGGTGCGCGGGGAAGCGCTGGAGGATCTGCAGGGGGCGCGTGCTCACGGTGAGGTCACCTTCACGTTGCGAATCCAGGCCAGCTCCTGGGGCGTCAGCGTGAGCGCCGGGCTGACGCCATTGAGCCGCACGCCCGCCGTCACGTACTCACCCGTGTAGCTGAGGGTATTCACGGTGAACGTCTCGGGCGGGGTGATGAGCCCGCGCAGCGCGGCGGCCGTCAGGTTCGTCAGCGAGCCCACGCCGTCCCGGAGCTGCGCCATGATTTGATAGCGCGCGGCGTCCAGGTTCGCGGCGGTGTCGCCCAGCGCGCCCGCGCCCAGCAAGGTGATGCCCACGACGACCTCCAGGCCCAGCAGCTCGCCGGCGACGCGCACCTCGATGCTGCCTCCGTCCTTCGTCGCCACGGACGGACGCCGCGTGCGTCCGGGGAAGACGTTGCGGTGGCGGGGCCCATTCGGCGCGGAGGGCGGGTACAGCTCCAGCGCCGCGTCCACCACGCCGTCGATTCCCATCAGCGCGGCGACGACGCGGTTGTAGACCACCGCCTCGCCCACGCCCGCGTCCGCCACGGTGACGCGGAGGGTCTCCTCGGCCAGCGTCTTGAGCGCGGTCCGGTCCTGCGCGGACAGCCGGGCGGAGCCGGGCACCAGGATGACCCGGGCCACCACCGGGGCGAACAGGCCCTCGCCGTCGAGGCTGTCCTGCGGGTCTCCCTCCATTTCCGAGACGAGGTTCGCGCTCGGGGTGACGACCTCGGGCGGCGGCGTGACGCTCAGGTGGTGCAGCACGCGCACGCCCACGGGCCGGGTGCTCTCGATGAGGTCCACCGCGCGCTCCGCCAGCGCCTGCGTCAGCTCGGCGGCCACGCTCACCGTCACCAGCCCGGGGCGGGTGAGCGGATCCTCCTCCAGCAGGATGTCCTTCTCGCGTACCCCCGGCAGCGTGGCCAGCGCACCCTTGAGCGCACCCACGGTGCCCTGGCCCGCCGTCTCCAGCGCCCGGCGGGCCCGCGCGCGGAGGGCCTCGTCCGTCTCCGGGTCGCCGTCCAGGCGGGTGCCCTGCGGATTCGCCGCGGACTCGATGCCGAGGATGGGCCGGTGGATGACGGAGATGGAGCGCGCCGGAGCCACGCCCAGGGGGCCGCTGTCTCGCGCGCGGATGGGTGCCTCCACCGACAGGCTGCCCCGGTGCAGGGTGCGGTCCTCGGTGGTCTCGAACTCCGCCAGCGGAGGCTCCGCCGTGGACAGGCGCGTGCCCTCCGGGACGAAGATGTCCGCGGGTGCGGGGCTCCCGCGGCTGAACACCACCGAGCCCGTCGCGAAGGTGCGATCTCGCCGCTCCAGCCCGACGAGGCGCACCAGGTTGTCCAGGTCGCGCCCGGTGGCGGTGTCCAGGAAGCCGGCCTCGTAGACGCCCTCGAGCTGCCGCGAGACGACGGCGTACTCGCGGGCGAAGCTCTCCGACAGCAGGCGCACCACGCTGCCCGGGTTGCGGTCATTCAGCCGGGGCGCCGCGCCGGAGGGGCCCCGGTGGTCGTAGTTGGCGAAGAAGGCCGTGCCCTCGTCCGGCCACACCGCGTCCGCGGCGGGCGTGCCGTCCGGGCTCGCCAGCCACTCGATACCGCCGTCAGTGTCGAGCGTGAAGTCGGTGTCGAGGACGAAGCGGTAGAAGTCCCCGTCCACCTGGCCGAACACGGACAGGGTGCTGGGGACGACGGGCCCCGGTGGGGACAGTCGGAAGGGGGCGTTCTCCGGCAGGAAGACGAAGCGCTCGCGGGCCACGCCGCCGGTGAGCGAGAGGAGCAGGTCCTCGACGAACTGCGCATACGGCTCCGCGGCGTAGCTCATGGCCGGGGCTCCAGGGAGAAGGGCACGACGAGGTTGAGGGGCGTCGGCTGGCCCACCACGCGCACGAGCAGCTCGATTCGCACCGTCTCGCGGGGCGGCTCGTGCTCGGCGCGGACGTCCGCCTTGAGGACCTTTTCGATTCGCGGCTCCTGCGCCAGCGCCTGCAGGATGAACAGCTTGATGAGGTTGCGCGTGCGCTCCACGTTGGGCTCGCCCAGCAACTCGTGGTGCCGCGAGCCGTAGTCCGGGTGGCCCAGCGGGGCCAACTCGCCCTTGCGAGTCTTCAGCCGGTTGGCGATGGCCTGCGTCAGCGCGTCCACGCCCTCCACCACGCCCAGGTCCTTGAGCGCGCCGCGCCGGCCCGTGGCCAGGTCCGCGTCCTCGAAGAAGCCCTGGCCCCAGGCGTAGTCGAGCTCCAGGTCCTTCCCCATGTACGGGGCCACATCCTGTGCCGTGCGTCGCTTCATCACGGAGCCCCCGTATCGGTAATGTATGGCGCTGCCGGCGGGCCGATGATGGCGAGCACACCCGGCCCGCTCGGAATCTGGTCGCCCACGCGCACCAGCCCCTGACCGTTGATGACGACGCCGGTGGAACCCCCGTTGCCGATGGGCAGCACGTACGGCGCCCCGGAGACGGAGTTCACCATGTTGCAGAGGCTGCCGGCGGTGGCCAGCGGCATGCCGCCCGCGGTGGCGATGACCTGCGTAATCGTGGTGATGACGCCGGAGTCCGGCGGCCCGGCCACTCCGGGCGTGAGCACCACGCTGCAACCGACTGTGACTGGCGGGCCTGGCACGGTCATTCCCTCAAGACGGGCTGAACTGCGTGTTGCCCGCGATGCCGACCTGCGGGCCCTTCACCTTGGCTTCGCTCTGTCCTTCCAGGGTGGCCGAGCTGCCCTTCAGGGACGCCGCCCCCTGGGCCGAGAGCTTCAAGTCCCCCTGTGCCGCCAGCTCCATGTCTCCTTGCGCCTGCACGGACACCTTGCCCTTGGCCTGGATGGTGACGTCGCCGTCCTTGTTGATGACCACGGACGTCTCGCCCAGCGTCACCGTGAGCGCCTCGTCCTGGAGCGTGACGGTGCTGCCGCCGGGCAGCTCCACGTGGAAGCGCTTGACGGCGGAGTCCTCCTCGTCGGGCGGCTGGTAGACGACCTCGTGCGGCGCGGCCACCGGCGGGTGCGCCTGGTCGTCGTAGACACAGCCCACGACGATGGGCGCGTTGAGGTCTCCGCCCACGAAGTTGACCAGCACGAGGTCCCCCACGTTGGGCAGCGCGGAGAAGCCGATGCGGCCCACCGCCACGGGCACGCGCGGCAACTCCACGCCGCTGGCGCGCAGGCGCACGTCCACCTGATGGTTGGCCGGGCTGTCCTCGGAGTCGTGCGTGTGCACGAGCGTGACGCTGCCCAGCTCGGGCTGGCGCACGCGGGACAGCTCGTCCCGGATGATGGCGCGCAGGGTGGCGACGAGGCCGCTCACAGGAGCCCTCCCAGCGAGCCGCCGCCACCGGCGGACTCCACGGTGAGGGTGGTGGTGAAGCCGGCGCGCGCGTCCAGCACGTGCGCCACGGACAACACGCGCAGCGGACCCGGATCTCCGGAGGGCAGGTCCTTCACGGCCACGCGGGTGCCCGGGCGTACCTCGGGACGGCCGGTGACGGTGAGCTGCCCACGGACGGCCGCGCGGGCGGCGCGGTCCGTCAGCGCCTGGGCGAGCTGGTCCGCGGCGTCCCGGGTCCGGAAGGCGGGCACCACTCGCACCGGGCCGCTGGCGCCGCTGGCGGGCTCGCGCTGGAGCCAGTGCCACTTGTCGGAGCCGGAGTCGCTGGCCGCGCCCGAGGCGACGACGGCGGGAGCCTCCGGGCCGTGGCCGGGCCCCAGCTTCCAGGCCAGCAGGTCCGCGCCGTAGCGCAGGTCGACCTCGGCCATGCCGGGGCGGACGGGGACGAAGCGCAGACCGCCCTCGGCGCTGGCGCCCACGTCGGCGCCGGTGAGGGTGGCCAATTCCAGCAGGTGCGCCCAGAGCGAGCGGCGGTCGTCCACGCTGTACGCCTCCAACTGGAGGCTGCCTTCCACCTCGTCCACGTCCACGTCGGACGCGAGGTCCCGGACGATGTCGCCCACCGACTGTGAGACGTACGTCTGCGAGCGGCGCGCACGGGACAGCGCCACCGTGGCCGCGAGTCCTTCCAGCAGGGTGCCGTCCGGACCGGCGAGGATGCTGGTGACTTCACCGGCCCACACGGGTTCCTCGTCGTCCGCGTTGCCGAGCGCAATCTCCAGCGTGTCGCCCGGCGAGGCCTCGGCCAGCTTCGACGCGGGCCACAGCGTGAGCTCCACGGCGTCGTGCGTGCCGGACATGCCCAGGTGGATCTGCACCCGGACGAGGGCCGCTTCGGCCGCGGTGTAATCCCGGCCGGAGAGGGTGAGCACGGCGTTGGGGCGCGAGAGGGTCATGGGTCCAGCCCCTCCAGCGACACGCCCGCGCGCTCCGCTTCACGCCTCAGCAGGCGCTCCAGCCGCTGCGACAGCTTCGTCTCCTCCATGCGCTCCGCGAGGACGCTGGGGATGGCGGGGGAGGGCAGGGCGGTATTCGCCAGCAGGGTCGGAGGCGGATGCGACTCCGTCCTCGCCCGGGGCGCCTGGGCTGCACCGGACGATGCCTGGGCGGAGCGCGCGGCAAGGCCCGCGAGCCCTGTGAGTCCATTGCGAGCTTCGTCCGCCCGAGCCGTCGAGCCGCCGCGAGCTGCTTCCCCGCGCGTCGCGAGCCCTCCACGGGCTTCCTCCGCACGTGCGGCAAGGCCCGCGAGTCCACCGAGCCGACCGCGAGCCTCCGCCGCGCGAGCCCGTGAGCCACCGACCTCGGAGGCCGCCTGAGCAGTCGCACCGGGCGACGACACCTCGGAGGAGGGGAGGCGCGGACGGGAGGGCCCACGTGCGTCGAGCCGTTCCAGCGCCCGCTCCAGGGGCGCGGACAGAGAAGCCGTCTGAGGCGACTCCCCGCGCTTCTGCTCCGAAGCCACGAGGCTCCGCGACAGCACCGCCGCTACTTCTTGCGTCGACTCCTGAGAAAGGGAGACGAAAGGCGTCTCCAGCGCCGCCGTCGCTCCAGCGATTCGCGCCCGTTCCACGAGCCGCGCCCGGACTTCCTCACGCGAGGGAAGCCGGGGCCCACCGCCTCCCGTCGAAGCCGCGGGCGCCTCATGACGGGCGCGTGCGGGCCGCTCCACCGACGCAGGCGTCACCAGCGCTGCTTCCTGGACTCCCGCCATTTCCTGGAGCCGCAGCGGGTCCACGCGGCGCTCCGGAACGGCCATTCTCGCGGGCCCCCCGGTGCGAGCCGACCCAGCCACCACGGCCTCGCGCTTCCTCCGTGACACCGGACGACGGGGCTCCCCCGCCTCACGTTCCCCGGTGGAAGGAACGTTCATTCCACCCGCGACCGCCTCCCCCGGCACGCTCCGCCGGACCACCGGCTGTGCCGAGGCACCGTCACCCTCCACGGGCGCCAGCTTCGTCACGGCGCGCTCCAGCCGCTCCCCCACCGACGCCGGGGTGAGCAGCGGCGCGAGCCGCTCCCGCATTCCATCCTCCACGCCACCGAGCTCCGGAGACAGCGCGGGCAGCAGCCGGGACTCGGGCTCCAGCGTGGACAGCGTGCGTCCCGGCGCCGCCGCCAGGCCGAACAGCTTCCGGAACGAGGGGTGGACGCGGCGGGCCATCGTCAGGCGCTCCCGTCCTGCCCGTCACGGGCGAGCATCTCCAGGTACAGCAGCACCTGACCCACCGTCAGCTCGGAGCACTCGGCGGGCGTCCAGCCGAACTCCTTCGCCAGGACGAAGCACGCCTTCGCCAGCGGGGCCTTCACCGCGCTGTCCAGGTCGTCCTCGCCCAGGTTGAGCCCGCTGATGGCGTTGACCTTCTCCAGGAGGAACTGCACCAGCCCCGCCGACAGGCTGCCCACCTGCTCCACGGTCAGCTTCGGGGACACCAGCGCCTGCTGCACCATCAGGACGCTGGTCAGCACGCGCTGCTCCTTCGCGGCCCGCGACACGCGCTCCACGTCGCGGATCTGCAGCGGGCGCAGGACGACCTCCCCCGCGCTGCCCGTGGGGGAATCACCTGTGCCCGGCTTCAGGACGTTCGCGGGGAGCGAGACGGTGAACGTCCCCGCGGCGCCTGCCAGGAGCTCCTCGGCGGTAAGGCTCGCCATTTCCGACTCCTCCTCCTTCCCGCGTTACGCCGTGGTGTCTTCGACCTTCACCCAGAGGGCCTTGAAGCTGACCTTCTCCATCACGAAGTCGTCCTCGGGCAGGCTGTAGGCCCACTCGTCGATGCGGACGCCCGCCACCGTCACCGTGGCCGTCGTCCCCGGCTGTCCCGGGTTCTCCAGCCGCAGGCTGAGGTTGAAGGCCGGACTGACGAAGGTGCCCGCGGGCCGGTTGTCGGCCGCGTCTCCCAGCATCAGCTTCAGCAGCGCGCCGTTGACGTGCGCGCGCTCGATGGTGCCGAAGACGTTCATGTTCCCGGGCCGCAGCTCCGTGGCGAAGCGCTGCCCCAGCTCATGGAAGGGCCTCACGTCGTTCGTCACGCGCACCGTCACCCCGGTGCACCGGCCAATGGGCGTCAGCGAGTACTGGTCCGCGATGGCCTTCGCCTTGTCTCCCTCCGGTCCCGAGTCCACAGCGACCGAGATGGTTCCATCCGAACCGCGAAATACCGTGCCAGGCATGCTCTTGCTCCGTTCTCAGGGACGCGCGGTCAGCGGACCCATCACTCGAGGTTCATGATGACCTTCACGAAATCAATCGAGAAGGTCGGCTGAAGGGTGAGCTCGACGAGCGCGATGCCGTTGATCTCCTGCTGGCGGGTCGCGCTGACCTTGAGCGTGTACTTGGTGAGCATCTCGTCCAGCACCATGCCGGACAGGAAGCCGTCCAGCGTGGCCTGCAGGGCCGCGCGCACGCGCGAGTTGTTGAGGCGGCCGATGTACGGGTTGGAGCCGATGCGCACGCCCGCCTTCGCGTAGTCCACGATGCGGCGCACGGAGATCTGCTTGAAGGCCCCCGTGTCCGTGGTGATGCCCTTGAGCACCCGGATGCCCAGGTCCTTCTTCAGCGCCAGCACCCGGTTGCCGAGCAGCGACTTCTGCTGCGCGCGCGTGTACTCGGTGGTGACGTCACCCACCGGCAGGTCCTTGTTGGTGAGGCTCACGTGCGGCGCCACCGAGGACAGGCGGCCCGCCACCAGCGCGGCGGTGTAGGCCGCCGGCAGCTTCGACTGAGGGTTGGCCTGGCCGGCCTTCGCCGCGTCGTCCGCGACGATGCCTGGCGCCACCAGCACCAGTCGCGCGTTGGACACCTTCGTCGCGTCCGCGCTGCCGATGCCGGCCGGGTCATCCGTCGAGGCGCCGATGACGGCGATGCGATCCCGGCTGTCGTTCTCCGTGGCCTCCAGGTGCGCCAGCACCGGGGCGGCGTTGTCATTGGCGTTGGCGCCCGCCACCACCACGAGGTTGACGGGCTGGTTGGCGAGCAGCGCCAGGCCCGCGGAGAACTCGGTGTTGGTGGGCGGGTTGCCGTTCGACGTGACGTTGGTGGGCAGGGCCCCCTTGTTCACGAAGCGCGCGACATCGGCCACGGCGACCGCGCTGGCGGATACCAGGCTGCTGCCCGCGTTGACGGCGGCGGCCAGCTCGTCAGCCCTGGCGGCGGTGAACTCCTCCTTCACCCGCCCGTGGGAGACTTGCAGTCGGGTGCGGTTGTCGGAGGCGTCCGCCGGCAGGTTCTTGAAGGTGGTGACGGTGACCTTGATGTCGTTGCCCCACGTGCCCGGCGTCTTCGCCGTGAGCGTGGTGACCGTCGTGTCGGTGCCGCCGACGTCCGCCGTGAGGTTCCACGTCGTGGACGGCATGGTGCCCACCACGTTGGCCACGCGTACGGCGTAGACGGTGGAGGCGCCACCGGAGAAGAGTTGCTCCAGGGCGCGCGTCAGGCTGAGCGCCCCCGCGGTGGATCCCGTGGTGGGCCACGCGTCGTAGCTCCCGAAGGTGTCCAGCGCCTCCGCATAGCTGCCGAGGAGCTTCACCTCGTTCACCGGCCCACGGCTCGCGGTGCCGACGATGCCCACGTTGCCCGTGGAGATGCCGCCGACTCCAATCAGCCCCTCCGCCCGGACGTCGATATACGTCCCGGGGAGGACCATCTCTGCAATCGTCTCGCTCATCCTGCGCTCCTCGTCAGACGTCGTTGTGCCGTCGCTTCACTCCGTGATGGGCCGCCTTCCCGCGGCCACCGCGTGCCCGTCTCAGCTCCCAGGCAGCCCCACCTCGGCCACCACCGGAATCTGGCGGATGACTCCGCCCGAGGACTCCGGCCTGTCCACGTCCCGCTCGAACTCGAAGCCCAGCCGCGCCGTGCGGCGCCGGGCCTGCGGTGCCGCCACCTCTGGAACGCCCACGCTGCCCAGGCTTCGCAATTGAATGGAGCTGAGTCGCGCCACGGCGCTCCGCGCTGCCGGTCCCAGCAGCGCCTCCACCACCGCGTCCGACAACTGCACCGCCGCGGGCGCGGTTCCCGCGCAGGTGTCCACGCGCAGCACGCCGTTGAGCCGCTCCACGCGCCGCTCCCACTGGCCCAGGAAGTACGTCACCACCACCAGCCCTGTCTCCGGCAGCGGCGCGCCGAAGGTCAGCAGTCCCACCGTCGGGTCCGCGCTCACCTCGCTGGCGCCCGGCGCTCCGGCCACCACCGTCCGCGGCGAAACGCCCACGGTGACGGTGAGGTCCGCCGGCCCGAGTGGCCCCTCGCCGCCTTCCGCCTGCACCAGCCCGCCATGGGGCAGGGTGAGCCGCAAGCGGTCCTCGCTGAGGAGCGAGAAGGAGGGGTCCTCCGGCAGGCGGGGGTTCGCCAGGTCGATGCGCGCCGTCCACGGTAGCGCGCCCCCGGTGATGACCGAGCCATGGTCCCCCAGGCCGATGCGCGGCCGGGATGACTCCTCCAGCGACAGCACCACGCAGGGGAGGTCGGCGGTCTCCGCCGGCTCGGCCACGCCGACGCTCTTGGGCGTGGGAGACAGCCCGAGCCCGGACAGGTACGACGCCACCGAGGCGAGGAAGGCGGACTCGACCGTCATGGCACCGTCTCGAAGCGCAGCGCGCGCAGTGCGGCATTCGTGGCCTGCTGCCGGCGGGTGAAGAACAGCCAGAAGGCGTCCGGCCCGGCCACGGTGTTGATGTCGGGCATGTCCTCCAGGTTGATGTTCTCCACGGCATCCACGGCGCGGATGACCGCCGCGAGCACGAAGGCCTTGGCCCAGGGCTCCGTCTGGGCGGGCGCCGGGTCCGCGGCGGTGAAGTCGAAGCGCGCCACCTTCCAGTGCGCGGGGTCCAGGTCCCGCACCTGGACGCGGGCTCCAATCTGCGTCCAGGCTCCCGCCACGGTGGGGTGGACCAGCGGGGCCTGGTACAGGTCCACGTCCACGTGCACCCGCACGTTGTGGCGGTTGTGCACGCGCACGAAGATGGCGTTGTCATTGCCAATGCGGATGCGGTCGCCACGGCGCGGGTCCAACAGGTTGCCGAGCGGACCCAGCGGGGCATTCAGGTCCGCGGCGGGAATGGCGTCGGCGACGGCCTTGCGGAGCACGAGGAGGTCGGGGCTCCGGCCACCCCACGCCACGGAGCCGCGCTTGCCGAAGTCGTCCAGCCCATCCCGGACGAACACCGCCGCATGCTCCACCGGGGTGACGCGCAGGGCCGCCTGACGCCGGGCGAGCACATAGGCCTTCGTATCGCCGGACAGGGGCGCCTCCAGCGGATCGTCGGCGACCTGCTGACAGACGGCCAGGAGGGCCGCGTTGTGGCGGATCTTCAGCGGGCACACCCAGTCGAAGCGCACCACCACGGGCTGGCCGGGCCGGGCCGTGACGTTGTTCTGGATCCCCGCGAGCTGCCACGCCGAGGCCGGCGTGGGCGCATTGGGAAAGTTGATGGCGGCGGTGTCCAGCGGCGGGATGACCACCGGGTTGCCCGCGTTCGCCCAGTACAGCGCCACCTGCACGTTGTTGGCGACGGCGTGCCCGCGGTTGTGCACCTGCACATAGACGCGGTTGGTGTCGCCGGTAAGGGGCGGCTCGGAGACGAACTCCTCGTCCAGCTCGGAGCCGTCCGGCTGGTTGCCATAGGCCTCGGACTGGAGGAAGCGCCTGTCGCTGTCCAGCAGGTCCGGCGCGTTCACCTTGATGTCGATGGAGTGCGTGCCGTCCAGGTGGCTGGCGTTGGCCCCGGTGGGAAGGCGCGGGTCCTCCGCCAGCACATGGGCCGCCGGGTAGGTCCGCCCGTCGTCCATGAAGTGGTCCCGGATGCCCAGCTTCACCGAAGGCACGCGGTAGGCCGCGGGCGTGACGTAGGGACCGGGCGCCGCGCCCACGGGCGCCCCGCGGATGCTGGCCTCGAAGCAGCCCCGGGCGAAGGTGGCGCAGCGCAGGGTGAGCGCCTCGGGCACCACCTCCAGGTCGTTCACCACCAGCGGCTTCATCCCCCGGTTGAACGTCGACCACGTGGGGGTGAGGGGTGGCACCAGCGCGGTGCCCAGGGTGAAGGCCGGCAAATCCCTCGTCACGTAGACGCCCACCAGCGTCCCCGCGAAGAGCACGCGCGGGTCCGTGGGGTGGAACGCCAGCGCCGTGACACCGCCCGGAGGAAGCTGCGCGCCGTTCGTCACGTCCTCCCAGGTGACACCCCGGTCATGGGAGAGCACCACCCTGCGGGTGGAGGAGTATGCGGCGGCCGCCACCACCTGTGGGTGCGCGGGGTGCACCGCGAACGCGGAGATGAACACCAGGGCGCCGCCGGTGTTGAGGGGCGTGTTTGCCGTCCAGCTCGTGCCGCCGTCAGAGGTGGAGAAGACGTCACCCGTGCTGGTGCCCACGTAGATGTCGGTGGCGGAGTCCGCGCCGGGACCGAACACGAGCGCGCTGGTCTCCGCGGGGCCTCCGGCCGCCGTCGGCGTGTACGTCATCGGGCCGAGCCGGCTCCAGCTCGAGCCTCCGTTGTTCGTGAGGAACGCACCGCCCTTGCGGCCCAGCAGCAGCCGGCCCGGGGTGCTCGGGTCGCTCCGGACGAGCCCGCGGAAGAGCTGCCCGTTGGCGGAGGGAATCGAGCTGTCGATGGTGTTGCTGGTCACCCGCATCTTCACGGGCTCGACGCCGTCGGGTGAGGGCACCTCGCGCAGCGGGGTGAAGGTGTCGCCGTCGGAGGTGATGTTCGTCTCGTCCAGTCGGACCTGGCTCGTCGTGTAGAACTTGCGCGGGTCCGTGGGGTGCATGGCAATGGCACCGCCATCGCCGCCGTCCACGCGGTACCAGGTGGGCCCTCCGTAGGTGAGGAAGGTGCCGTTGTCCTGCATGCCCCCGCCGAAGATGAACGGGTAGACGGGGTGGGTGCTGATGTCGATGAACTGAGACCCCTGGATGCCGTAGCTGCGCTTACGCCAGCTCACGCCCTGGTCGTCCGTGAAGGACACGCCGCCGTCATTGCCCACCCACAGCCGCCGGGGGTTGGACGACTGCCGCTCGCACAGGTCGAACACGATGGCGTGCATGTCCGCGTGCTGGGCGCGGCGGTCATGCTCCATGTAGTTGCGCCAGTCGATCAGCCTCGACCAGGTGGCACCCGAGTCCGTGCTGCGCAGCAGGTCCACGTGCCCGGCGATGACGACCTCGGGGACGGTGGGGTGGACCGCCAGCTCCATGCTGTACCAGGCCTGTCCCGCACTGTCGTCGGACCGGCTCTTGGGCTGCTCCATCCAGGTGGTTCTGCCGCCCGTGAGGACGTACGCGAAGCTGACCCCGCCGTCCGTGGAGCGCAGCAGGGGCAGGGGGTTGCCGGAAGAGAAGGGGCCCGTCGTCGCGTCGTCCTCGATGAGCGCGTAGGCGATGGTGGCGTTGGACTGCGCGAAGGCGAGGCGAATCCTCCCGATGGGGTT
Source organism: Pyxidicoccus trucidator (assembly GCF_010894435.1). NCBI lineage: Bacteria > Pseudomonadati > Myxococcota > Myxococcia > Myxococcales > Myxococcaceae > Pyxidicoccus > Pyxidicoccus trucidator. Next base: position 186,635 of record NZ_JAAIXZ010000014.1, read on the forward strand.
GGTGCGCGTGGCGGTCGGCGCGTCCGGGGGCGGCGGGGGGACTCCGGTGGAGGGCGTCCACACCGTGCTGACGGCCACCCGGTCGAAGACGCCGCGATGCACGCCTTCGTCCTGGACGCCGGCCAGCAGCCAGAGCTTGTTCGGGTCGCCAGGGTCCGTCGCCAGCGCCACGTCGGTGACCATCCGGTTGGTGCCCGCGTACGCCAGCGCCTCGCGGTGGGCGACGTGGCCCTCGAAGCGCCACAGGCCACTCGAGCTGGCGGCCCAGAAGCGGTTCGGCGTCGTCGGGTCCACCACGATGCGGGTGTACCGGTAGGCGGCACCCAGGGCGCCGCCGCCCTCGTTCCCGGTGGCGACCTGCACGAACGTCGTACCGCCGTCACTGGAGTGGAACAGGCCCAGGCCGCCCGCGTCCCAGCGCGCCTTCTCTCCCGTGCCCACGAAGATGTGGTCCCGGTTGGTGGGCGCCACGGCGATGGTGCCCACCGGCACGACGCCAATGCCCGTGGCCCCCACGACGTCCTCGGAGAGCGGCTCCCAGGTGTTGCCCTGGTCCCGCGTGCGCCACAGGCCGGCCTCGGCCGTGCCCGCGTAGAACGTCTCCAACTGCACGGGGTCCTGCGCCAGGCAGCGCACCGCGCCGCCCACGTTGCGCGGGCCCAGCGGCGTCCAGCCGTCGCCGGTGGCGTCCGCCGGAGCGGCCCGCTGGTGCACGTGCGCGCTGCGGATGATGGTGTAGAGCGAGCCGCCGCCCGCCAGCGTCCGCTCGAGCCGCTCCAGCTTCTCCCGGGCGCGGGCGCGCGGGCGTCCGCCGCCCTCGCCCTCGGGCGCTTCAGCCTCGCCGGGAGTCGCTGCCTGTTCGTCGCCAGCCACCGTGCTCTCCTCCTCTCGTCGGGCCGCGGCCGCTCGGGGCCGCGGGGACTGCGTTCACGTCCTCCTCCGCTACAGCGTGAGGGGTGCTGGCAGGTCCAGCAGGTAGGCCAGCGCCTTGCCCAGCTCCTCCGTGGTGGGCTCGCCCGGGCGGGCCGGGGCCGCGCAGGCGCGGACCGTGGTGCGCTCCAGCCACTGGCGCAGCACCGGCACCCAGCCCTGGGCGTTGCTGAACGGCTCGCCGTCCGCGGAGCGGGGCGCCACCCAGTCCGGATCCCTCGGCTGCGGCATGGCCGCGTCGTACGACGCCACGTTGCCGCCCTTCTCACTGCGCGCGCCGCCCATCACCAGCATGCGCCACTCGTTGACGCGCCGCCGGTCCAGGCTCCAGTTGCGGAACACCTGGTAGACCTTGGACACGCCCGGCGCCACCGCCGCGCCTCCACCCCGGGGAGCCCGGCCGGCCAGCTCGGGAATGAGGCGCTCGGCCTCGGTGAGCAGGTGCGGCGTCATGCCCATGCACAGCAGCGCGCCCAGGTCCGCCGCCAGGTCCATGATGGACTCGCCGCCCAGCACGCCCGGGGGCATGCGCGGGTCCGTCACGTACGTGTAGCCGTCGCGCGGCTCCTCCCTCGGGCCCACCCGGCTGTACCGCTTCGCGGAGATGGGCGGGTCGAACGCGCGGTCCACGTGGAGCAGCGTGTCGGACACGATGTCCGTCACGATGCGCAGCTGGCCCTCGCTCTCCAGCTGATCGCCCGGCTCGAAGAAGTAGTCGAAGCCGGCACCGTGGACGCTGGTGCCGCTGGAGACAATCTTGCCCGGCCCGCCCACGGCATCGTCCTCGGGCGCCGGGGAACCCACGGCCCCCCGCGTTCCGAAGCGCACGGCCTGGTAGGCCTTGTCCGCGTGGTGGAGCACGTACTTCGTGTCGTCCGCGGTGGTGCCCACGGGGTACCAGGCTGTCACCGACTCGGGCAGACCTTCCTCCGACTCGTCACCGGCGCCGAGTTCCTCGGAGAAGGTGGCGCCCGGGGGCAGCTCGTAGTCGAGGTCCGCGTCCTCTGGGAACACGAGCGTGGCCTTGAGCTTGTTGCGCTCCCCGCCGGGCCCCTCGAAGGTCTGGTTGAGGTACTGCGCATACTCCCGGACGCTCATCGGGACGATGGGCGCTTCCAGGGTGCGCGCGGGCTCGCCGGTGCCCGTGAAGCTGAAGTCCAGGCGGGACTGCTCGGAGCGGATGAACAGGTTGCCGGGGCCCTCCCACCAGAGCTTGAGCAGCGGCCGGCGGCCGGACGGGTAGTGCAGCTTGTCCAGCGTCGCGGCATCCCCTCCGGGCAGCGTGAAGAGGGTGCTGTCGTCGAAGAGGCGGACGAAGTGCTTGCGGTCCGCGGGGAAGGACTCCGGGTGCTCTGGGATTCGCGCGTCACGGACCGTCCAGGGCAGGAGGATCCACCCCAGCAGCACGCCAATGGACATGACACAGACGAGCGCGATGAAGCCGCCCGTGCCCCCGCCCTCGCCCAGCTCCCGGAAGGTGGACACCAGCAGGAGGACGAGCAGCAGGGCGACGAGCGCGAACAGGAAGGGCAGGGCGTAGATGAGGTCCAGCGCCATGCGCGGCTTGTCCCCGGAGGCGAGGTCCACCATGCCCTTGGTGGCCATGGCCGCGCCGAACAGTCCCACCGGGGCCAGCAGCGCCAGCCAGCGCGTCCACGTGTCCGGGGCGTCGCCCAGGGTGATGAGGAAGACGAGGGCGAGGATGAATGACACCCCGAAGCCGGCCAGCCCCACCCCGTGCAGCGCTCCCACGCCCTTCGTGGTGATGGCGGCCAGCCAGATGCCGTAGAAGCCCATGGGGATGATGCCCAGCGCCGCGGGCATCATCAGCAGCTCGAACCAGCCGCGCTCGTCCACGTCCTCCAGCTCGCGCTCGATGAACTGGCGGCTGTTGGGCAGCGCCACCAGCAGCGGGGCGATGGCCAGCGCCGGCAGCATCATCGGCGTGAGGAAGAAGAACCACCGCCAGTAACCCCAGCCGTAGCCCATGCCCACCACGCCGGTGCGGTAGAACTTGTAGCCGTCCCGGAGGAAGTCGACGGTGAGCGACGGCGGCTGGTGCTCGCGGAAGGCCGTCTCGAACGGGCCGAAGCCCACCGGACGCGCCGACTGTGCGCCGTACACGCGCTCCAGGGCGTCCACGTACGCGGGGAAGAAGGCGCGGGGCACCTCGTCGAGCGTGGGCCACCACACGTCCCAGTCCTGGCCCTCGCGGGTGCTCTCGCGCAGCAGCACCTGATGCGCCACCCGGGCGTCGATGGAGCCCTCGCCACCGCTGTGGCTGAACTTGTGGCGGGTGCGGTAGCCGTTGTGCCACTCCAGGTCGTTGATGAACGGGTGCGAGATGACGTCCGCGGCCACATGGCACAGGTGGCCCAGCATGTACCCCGCCAGCTTCTTGGCCTCGTCCGCGGTGGCTGAGCCGTCCGCGACGGCGCGGCCCACCGCCTGCCACAGCTCCAGCACGAAGGTGTGCGTCTTCGCGACCACCAGCTCGCGGTGGCTGTCCGGGTTGCCCTTGTGGACGGTGTCGAAGACCCAGGCCTGCCCGCGGCTGAAGAAGGAGGAGAACGCGGGGATGTCCGGCCCCATGGAGCCCATCACCGAGAAGCGGGAGACGCCCTTTCCCAGGGGGGACAGGTAGATGCTGCCATCGGTGGGGTAGCTGATGGCGGGGGCTTCGGGGCCAGCGTGCTCCGACATCAGCCGGTGCGCCTGGTCCGCCAGGTGCCAGACGCGGTACTCCAGGTCGGTGACGTCAACGCCCAGGTTGATCTTGTTCCGGAGCCCGTCGCGGATGCGGGCCAGCCGCTCCCGCGTCAGCAGCATGATGGTCTTGTGGGTCAGGACGGCTGGCATGGCATCACCCCACGGAAACCGAGCCGCTCACCGAACCGCCACTGCCTGGCGCGGGGAGGGCCTGCTGGAGGCGCTGGAGCGCCTCGGTGGTACGGTCCAAGCCCTCGTCCACCTGGGCCGCCAGGTCATCCAGCGCGTCCAGCACGGGGGCCACCAGGTCGTCGAGGTTCAGCGCCTCCAGGGCCCGGAGGACTTCGTCGTAGATGGCGATGGGTGACGCGAGCAGCTCCCGGGCCTTCAGCTTCGCGATGACTCGGTCCTTCGTGGTCTTCAGCGCCGTGAGCACCGCGCGCAGCGCCGCCAGCGGGTCGAACGTGAGCAGCTCCGCCTTCAGCGCGTCGAAGGACGCCAGGGTCGGCGCCAGCAGCGTGGCGGGTGCCAGCGCCTGGATGCCGGCCTTCGCCGTGTCGTAGATGGACTGGAGCCCCTGCCGCAGCGGCGCCAGGTCCAGCGCGGCGGCGATGGACTCCAGGTCGGCGATGGCGTCCTTCAGCGGGACGACGAGCAGGTCCACCAGCGCGGCGACGCGCGAGCGCACCGCGGTGAACACGGGGGTGAGGATGTTGGCCAGCCGCTCCGCGCTGACGGACTGCAGCACCGCGAAGAGGGCGTCGCGCAGCCCCGCGTCCAGCGAGGGCAGGCCCAGCACCCGCAGCAGGGACTTGAAGAAGTCGCGCACGGGCTGGAACGGAGCGAAGGCGTCCGTCAGTCGCTGCATGCCTTCATCCACCTCGGACAGGCCGGTGGCGCGCAGGGAGGCGGTGCGGCTGGTGGCGGTGTCCAGCAGGGCCAGGTAGCGGGTGCGGTTGCCGGTGAGAGCGGCCAGGCGGCGCTCGGCGTCCAGCCGCTCCACCACCGCCTGGAGGGAGTCCACCACGGCCTGCTGGCCGGCCCCCGAGGCGCGGGCCCGCAGTGTGACGATGGACGCGCGCAGCGCGGCGGCCCGCTGGCCCACCCGGGTGGACAGTCCGGCCAGGTCCAGCCCCTGCACGGAGGCGTGGGTGGACACGACGGCGTCGGCGATGCGCCCGACGCGGCCGGTGAGCGCGGCCTTGCCGGAGTCTCCGCTCAGCCAGCCCAGCACCACGTCGAAGGTCCACGGGTGGATGCGCAGGCCCGTGCCGGACAGCAGGGACGCGAAGAGCGGCCCCAGGGCTCCGGCCAGCCGCAGGTCCGGCGCCTTCGCCAGCAGCTCCCGCGCCTCCGCCATGGCGGCCACCAGCATCGGCCGCAGCCGCGTGGGGTCCAGCCTGTCCAGCAGCGCCTTGCCCTGGGTGGCGAGCAGGTCCAGCGACGGGCCCCAGGTGTCCAGCTTCAGCCCGTCCAGCACCTGCGCCCTCGCGGCGTTCAGCCGCGTCTCCAGCGGGGTGATGAGCGCGGCGGGCGAGTACGCATCCACCGCCGCCAGCACCTGGGCGAAGGCCGCGTCCAGCGGTTGCAGGGCGGCATGGACGTCGAAGGCACCCAGCGAGCCCTTCACCCGGGTGATGGCGTCTTCCACCGGCTGGAGGGTGAGGCGCGGCAGCAGCTCGTCGGCCTTGGCGGAGATGCGGGCGAGCTGCGTGTCGATGGGCGCTTCGAGCAGCCGCGGGTCCGCCTTGCGGACCTCGGTGACGAGCGCCTCGTACTTCACCTGCAGGTCATGGAGCGCGGCCTGGATGGGCTCGCGGAGCTGGAACTTCCCGTCCGGGCCAATCTCGAACCAGCCCTCGACGGTGTCCTTCACCCCCGGCACGTCGATGGCGCGGATGGGCGCGGCGGCCGCGTCCACCTCGGCCTTGATGTCGTCCGGGAGCATGCCGAAGGGCACCAGCTCGAAGGCGTCCGCCGCGGTGCCGATGACGTCCACCGCGGTGTCGAAGTACGGGCGCATCTGCGCCTGGGCGAGCGTGTTGGCGAAGCCGCGCACGTTGTCCGCCACCTGACCCACCACCTGGTCCAGGTGGAGGGACTGGATGAAGGCTTCGGCGTCCTTCAGCAGCGCGAGCACCTGGGTGCGGAAGGCGTCGACGGCCGTCTCCGCCTGGCCGAGCGCGGTGGTGACGGTGCCAGCCACCGCGCCCAGCGCGGTCTCCACGTCCTCCACGAGGCCGCGGATGCTGTCCATGACGGCGGAGACGGGCTCCAGGACACGGCGCACCGCGTCCGCGATGGAGCCAAAGGGCAGGGTGGCCACCGCCTGGCGCACGCTCTCCAGGGCGGCGCGTGCCGTCGCGACCATTCCGGTGATGACCTGGGCGATGCCGTCCACCACGCCGGTGATGGCGCCCAGCCCCGCCGTCACCGGCTGCGTCAGCGGGGTGAGGTCCAGCGCGGTGATGCTGGCGGCGATGCCCTCGGCCTGGCCCTCCAGGAAGGTGAGGAGCGAGTCGAGCTGGGCGCCCGGCCCGGCGGGGAGCCGCAGGGCCAGCACCGGGCGCAGCGCCTCCACCAGCGCCTGGACGGCGTGGGCGATGGGCGTCGTCTCCACCGAGCGCAGCAGCGCCGTGGCCGCCGCCACCTCCGCCTCCACCGTCGCCACGTCCATGTGCACCAGGGTGGCCTCGCCGAACCCCAGCGAGCGGGACAGCAGCTCCTCCAGCTCCGTCATCCGGCGGACCGCGTTGCGTGCCGCCCCCAGCGCGGCCTCCACCTCGCCAGGGTTGTCCAGGTCGATGCCGGCGATGAAGGTGGAGAGCAGCGCGCCGTCCGAGCCCAGCGACGTCTCCAGCGCGGCCACCGTCTTTCCCACCAGGCCCGCGTCCAGCTGGCGCGCCATGACGGAGGTGAGCCGCTCGGCCTCGGCCAGCGAGGACTCCAGCGCCATCAGCGCGCCCAGCGCCCGCGCGGTGCCCACCGCGGCCGGCACCAGGTCCGCCACCGTGCGCGCGCTGCCCAGGTCCAGTCCGGTGGCGCCCGCCACGGTGCGCAGCAGGCCCGCCAGCGCGCGCAGCTCCGGCGCGCCCCCCAGCAGGTCGCTCAGGCGCAGCAGCGCGCCCAGGATGCCGCCCTCACCGGGCTCCTCGAGCAGCGTGCCGAGCCGCGCCACCAGCGCCCGCAGCTGCTCGGGCAAATCCCCGGAGGTGACGGCCTCCACCGCCTGGAGCGCGGACTCCAGCGGGCGCACCACGTCCCCCGCGCCCGGCAGCTGCGCCAGCAGCGGAGCCACCTGCGCGGCCACCTGGGACACGGACGCGCTGATGCCGGACGCGTCCACCCGGGCCGCGCCCTGGGACACCTCTCCCAGCCGCGCGTCGGGCGCCGGGGCGGTGGCGCCTTCAATGGTGGCCGTGGGGCCGGTGAGCGAGGACAGCAGCGTCGACACGAGGCCGCTCGCGTCCAGCTTCCCCTGCACGTCGGTGATGGGCGCGGCCACTCAGGTGCCTCCGAAGAGGGCGGCCAGCGGTGACAGCAGGCTGCCGGCGTTGGACAGGTTTCCCTTGAGCGTGTCCGCCGCTTCCTGCACGGGGGCCAGCAGGTCGCCCACCTCGGGGATGTCCGCGACGAGGGCCGGCAGATCCAGCCCGTCCAGCCCCAGCTCCGCGAGCAGGTCCAGCTCCGCGTCCAGCTCCAGCCCCAGGTCGGCGCCCAGCCCCGGCGGCTCCGGAGGCTCGGTGTATTCGCGCAGCACCAGCCGGTAGCGGAACACCTCCGGCGCGGACGCGTCCTCCTCGAAGGCCAGCTCCTCGATGAGGACCTGCTCCAGCTCCGACTCCTTGACGATGTCCGCCACGAAGTCCACGGGCTCGCCCGCCTGGAACTTCGCCCGCAGCTCGGCGAGGAAGGTGTCGCGTGTCTCGTCACCCCACAGCGAGCCGGTGATCTCCACCGCGAGCGCGCCGCGCCCCAGGTCCTGGTGCAGGTCGCCCGAGAGGCCCGCCACCGGCAACACCGCCAGCCGCCGGGACTCCAGCGAGGCAATGCGCTCGATTCGCGCCGGCTCCCAACCGCCGATCATCGGACGGACAAGCACTCCACAGCCCCCCTTCGCGCGTGTTGCGGGTTCGCGACCGGCTCTGCGTGTGACTCTAGGTGAAGCCTATAGTACCCAGAGGCGATTACCAAGCCAGGCCTTCACGGGTTGTGATTGAAGGTTTACCCGCAGAGGAGGATTCGCGGGCCCCTGAAACAAGAATCCCGTGGTCGCCCCGGCTGAGGGGGCGGCCACGGGAACACCCGCTCGAAGCGGGCGCCTCCGTCGGATTGAACGGAGGTCGTGAGGTTCCTTCGCGAGCGGCGCTACCTTCCGCCCATCAGGTCCGACGTGAAGCCGAAGCCGGCGAGGAGGTACGGCATCGCCTCCTGGCGGTTCTGGTGCTTCAGGTACCACCCGGTCATGACGACCACGGTGGGCTTGTTGAACATCGTCCCTTCATCGGTGTGGAAGGAGTACGCGGCCATGGGGCCCACGCGCATGTGGCTGTTGTCGCTGGCGGTGACGCCCTCGGCCACCCTGTCCCCGTACTTGGGGAACACGGCGCTGAAGCGGGCGCCCACCGTCAGCTGTGGGGTGGCCAGCATGAGCAGGTCGGTGTCGTTGGTGAGGACCCAGCCCTTGCCGGGGACGAGCGTGTCCAGCGTCGCGTCGTAGAACGTCGCCCGGTCTCCCTCGCGCAGGTCCACGTTCCAGTACTCGACGGCGAGCTTGGAGCGCACCACGAAGTTCCTCACCTTCGCCTGCACCGTGGGCTCGAGGAGGAAGTGGTGGCCGGACGTGCTGTACGCGTTGGTCTCGGTGAGGTCTCTCGCGTCGTCCGAGTGGTCCGCCAGCGGAGTCGTATAGGACTGGAGGAAGCCGAGCGTGCCGAGGTAGCTGACGAACTCGTAGCCCGCGCGCACGTTGAGCATGGCCACCGGCTGGAACTCCACCAGGGGGCCCACCTTGAGCGAGGCCGGGTTGACCTTCACGCTCAGGGCGCCGCTGACGAAGTTGTCGCGCAGCACCATCGCCTCGCTGTCGAACATGCGCTTCTGGAGGATGAGCCGCGCCTGCGACTCGAGCCCCAGCGGGTTGTGGCGCACGATGCTGAAGTTGGCCAGGTAGAGGCGCAGGTCCGGAATGGGCGCGAGCGGCGCCGGTGCCTGCGTCGCGGGAACGAGGGGCTCCGGGGCCGGCTGCGGCGCGGGCGTGGCGGACGCCTGCGGGGCCTCCGGTGCTTCATCGGCCTGCTGCGCGGCGGCCGGGGCGGCGAGGCCCAGGCACAGCGACAGCAGGGACAGCGAGGAGCGCTTCAGCTTCATCAAGACACCTTCTCGGGGGTGGGGGACGTGGAGAGCTCCGGAGCGTCCTGCTCGCTCGTGAGGCCGCGGCTGACGAAGTAGCCGAAGGCGGCGGCGGTGAAGTACATGATGAGGCTGTAGATGGCCGGGGGAATGGCCATGGTGGGGTTGGCGAGCAGCGTGGGGCTCAGGGCGATGGTGATGGCGAGCATCCCGTTGTGGATGCCGATCTCCATGCCGATGGCCACCGCCTGGCGCTTGGGCAGCCGGACCAGCAGCGGCACGCAGTAGCCCACCGCCATGCTGGCCAGGTTGAACGCGAGCGTGGCGGGCCCCACCTGCCGGAAGAAGGCGCTCATGTTCGCGCGCTCCTGGTAGACGGCGGCGGCGATGATGGCGAGCAGGAACACGGCCGACATCAGGCGGATGGGCTTGTCCAGCCGCAGGGCCACCCCCGGGCGGCGCGCGCGGACCAGCATCCCCAGGCTCACCGGCACCAGCACGATGGCCATCACCTGGATGACCTTGCTGAACTGCATGGGCACCGCGCGCCCCTCGCCCATGAAGTGCACCATGGACAGGTTGATGATGAGGGGCAGGGTGAAGAGCGTGAGCGCGCTGTTCACCGCCGTCAGGGTGATGTTGAGGGCGACGTCACCGCGCGCCAGGTGGCTGAAGAGGTTCGCCGTCGCGCCACCCGGAGAGGCGGACAACAGCATCAGTCCCACGGCCAGCTCGGGAGGAAGGCTGAACGCGTGCGCGACGAGCGCGCAGACGACGGGCAGCAGCAACATCTGGCACACGAGCCCGATGATCACCGCGCGCGGATAGACGATGACCCGCTTGAAATCCGCGAGTGTGAGCGACAACCCGAGGCCCAGCATGATGATGCCCAGTGCCACGGGCATCAGGACCGCGGTGAACACGTTCGCCTGCATCCGCCCCCCATTGGGTGTCCTGCGTTGAACAGGGAGCGTCGCAAAAACAGACGTCGCGCTTCAAGCCACCCCCTTCGAATTGGGATGGCTCATTGCGTCAGCGTTTCACACCGGCGTCGAAGCGGCGGAAGAAGCTGTCCGCGTTCCAGCGTGGGCGCTCGGGAGCGTCCGCCACGGAAAGGGTCAGGTCCGCGAGCAGCCGGACGAACTTCGCCGCGCCTTCCCTGTCGATGGGCTGGGCCAGGTCATCCGAAGGCGCGTGGTAACGCTCGCGATACCACGTCTTGTAGACAGTCTCCTCGCGAGTGCCCTTGTCGAAGCCGAACTTGAAGGACAGGGCCGGCACGCCCTTGAGGATGAACGAGTACTGGTCGCTGCGGATGAAGCGCATCTGGTTGGGCTCGGGGTCCCCCAGCGGCTTCACGCCGTGGGCGGTGGCCACCCGCGCGAGCGCCGCGCCGAGGGTGGACTCGTCCTGGCCGTAGCCCACCACGCGCGTGAAGGGGAACAGGGGCAGGAACATGTCGAGGTTGAAGTTGGCCACCAGGTGCTCGGTGGGCACGGGGGGACGGGCGGCGAGGTACTTCGAGCCGAGCAGCCCCTTCTCCTCGCCCGTCACCAGGGCGAAGAGCACGGAGCGCTTCGGCTTCGCGGCCTGGAGCGCCCGCGCCACCTCCAGCACCGCGGCCACGCCGGTGGCGTTGTCCATGGCGCCGTTGTAGAGGCCGTCGCCCTTGACGGGCTCGCCCACGCCCACGTGGTCCAGGTGGGCGGAGAGGACCACGTACTCCCGGGCCAGCGCCGGGTCGCTCCCGGGCAGCAGGCCCACCACGTTGACGGACTTCACCGGCGCGGTGACGAACTCCGCGCGGGCCTTGAGGCGCAGGGGCAGCTCGTACCTGGGCAGCGGCTTGTCCGAGTCCGCCAGCGCGAGGAGGTCCTTGAAGGTGTGCGGGCCGCCGTCGAAGAGCTGCTGCGTGCGCTCGGCGTTGAAGACGACGGCCAGCTTCATCCCATGGTCGTCGTTGAGGGCCGGGTCGGCGAACTGCATCGCGGCCTTCTTGCGCGCCCCGGCCACGCGCGACCAGGGCACCTCCAGGTGCTTGGGGTTCTGCAGGGTGACGAAGCCAATGGCCCCCGCCTTCTTCAGCGCCTTCGCGCGCTCGACGCTGGAGGAGTGGTGGGCGCGCAGCGGACCGGGAATGGTGGACGGGCCGCCATTGAGGAAGACGGCGATCTTCCCCTGGAGGTCCACGCCGGCGAAGTCGTCGTGGCCGGCCTCGGGGATGGACAGGCCATGGCCGATGAACACCAGGGGGGCATCCACCTCGCCCGTCTCGCCCGCCCGCGTGGAGATGACGGCGTCCTTCCCAATCACCAGCGGCGTCTGCTTGCCGTCCCTGACGAGGGCCAGCCGCGAGCGCTCCTCCACCAGCCGGCGCGACACCAGCTCCATCTCCTGGAGGTACGAGTCTCCGGCTCCGGGCTTCACCCCGAGCGCGGCGAGCTGCTCGGCGACGTACGCGGCGGCCTTGCGGTGGCCCTCCGTGCCCGTGTCGCGGCCCTGCAGCGCGTCACTGGCGAGGAAGCGGACATGGGCCCACCAGCGCTCCGTCTCCACCTTCAGAGGGGGCGCGTCGGCGCGGCCCGCCGGAGCGCTGGCCTGGGCGACCGGAGCCGGGGCCGGGGCGCCAGCGTGAGCAGCCGGAGAGGCGAGGAGGGCAAGCACGGGCAGCAGCAGGGGACGGGGCATGAAGGGCTCGCTGGGGGCCAGTCGGAAACGGTGGCCGCGCGCCCGAACATATGGCCCGGCTGCCCATTCCGCTGCCCGACGCGATGCCTCGCGGGCCGTCGCAGGTATCCCCAAGGGGATAGGGAGTCCCGGGCTTGCGCGCTGAGGGAGTCCGGTCCGCTTCTCAACGAAACGGTGGAACCGCCGCCCGAGACAGCGAGACCCGCGTTCGGCTAGGAGGGGAGGCCATGAGCCGAGTGCTGGATGAGCTGTTGGAGCTCCTCAAGCTGGAACCCATCGAGGAGAACCTCTTCCGTGGGCGGAGCCAGGACCTGGGCTTCCGCAACCTCTTCGGAGGCCAGGTGCTGGGGCAGGCGCTGTCGGCGGCCAGCCAGACGGTGCCGGTGGAGCGGCACGTCCACTCGCTGCACAGCTACTTCCTGCGCGCCGGGGACGCGAGCCTGCCCGTCGTCTACACCGTGGACCGCGTGCGCGACGGCGGCAGCTTCACCACCCGCCGCGTCGTCGCCATCCAGAAGGGACAGCCCATCTTCACCTTGATGGCGTCCTTCCACGGAGACGAGCAGGGCTTCTCGCACCAGTCGCCCATGCCCGAGGTGCCGGGCCCGGAAGGTCTGCCCACGGACCAGGAGCTGCTCAGCCGCCAGGCCCACCGCATTCCCGAGCGGATGCGGGAGAAGTTCCTCTGCGACAAGCCCATTGAAATCCGGCCCATCGCGTACGTGGACCCGTTCAATCCCGACAAGCGCGAGCCCATCAAACACGTCTGGTTCCGCGCCGACGGCGACCTGCCGGCTGACCCGCAGGTGCACCGGTACGTGCTGGCCTACGCGTCCGACTTCAACCTCATCGGCACCGCGCTGATGCCGCACGCGACGAGCTTCTTCAACCCGCGCATCCAGGGCGCGAGCCTGGACCACGCCCTCTGGTTCCACGGGGACCTGAAGGTGAATGACTGGCTGCTGTACTCCCTGGACAGCCCGTGGGCCGGCAATGCGCGCGGCCTGGCGCGGGGGAGCATCTTCACCCGCGACGGACGGCTCGTCGCCTCGGTGGCGCAGGAAGGGCTGCTGCGCATCGTCGAGAAGGGCGGCAAGAAGAGCGAGGGCTGAGGGAGGCTCACGGCAGGCGGAGACCCCGCCCTCCGGGGCATGAATTCCGCCAGCGCACCTTCTCGGGGGCGTGGCACGATGCGGGCAGTGAAGAACCTCCGGGTCACCCTGGCTGCCCTCGTCGTGTGGACCGCGGTCTCCACCGCGCTCGTCCTGCTGCTGCCGCTGGAGCGGGCCATGCCCTTCCTGCTGCTGGGGCTCTGCCTGGTCCCGGTGGCCGTGTTCCTCGCGGACTGGCTCCGCTCCTCGCCCCGCGCGGGCCGTTACACCGCGGGGCCGCGTGAGGCCCCGCCCACCGCCGGGCCCGCCCCCGCCGTGCCGGAGGACGCGCTCACCGAGGAGAACCTGCGGCGCGTCTTCGGAGCGAACGGCGTGGCCACCGCGTGGGCACCGAAGCTGTCGGCCTCGCCCGCCTCCGTCGACACGCTCGAGCGGCTGGGAGGGCCACCCGCCTTCCTCGCCCCCGTGGTGTGGCCGCGCTGCCGGCGCTGTGGCACGCCGCTCACCTTCATCATGCAGGTCGCGGTGGGGCCCGAGCGTCCGCTGCGCTACCCGGAGGAGGGGCTCCTCTACGTGTTCCTCTGCCAGCGCGTGGACGTGAGGACGAGGGAGGATGCCATCTGTCCCTGCTTCGACGTGGACCAGGGCGCGGAGCGCTGCTTCGTGCAGCCCCGGCCCGCGGGGACGCTGACGCTCACGGTGGAGCCCATCGGCTCGAGGCTCGCGAAGTCGTACGCGGTGGAGGGGTGGCAGGCGCGCCCGTCGGTGCGGATGCCCGCCGGTGTCGCGACTCCCGAGCAGTACAGCCTGTATGCCGCCATGTCCGGCTGGCTCGACATCCAGGTGGGTGGGTTCGCGGACTGGGTGCAGGACGAGGCCAACCCGGGGCCGTGCTCCTGCGGAGCCCCGCGCGAGCTGGTGCTCCAGTTCGCTGAGTTCGAGGACGACCTCAACCTGGGAGGCGCCGGCCGCGCGTACGTCTTCGCGTGCTCCGCCCGCCACGCGCCCGACGCCTTCTCCCTGTTCTGGCAGACTGCGTAAGCGGGTGTAGGCCCCCGCACGTCACACGCCTCCCTGGCTGGATTCCCGCTAGGCTCGCGCGCAACGCCAGGCCGGAGGTCATGTCGATGCGCGCGGTGGTGTTCCAGCACGAGGAGCATGAGGGAGTCGGCTTGCTGGGGCCGGTGCTGGAGGAGGCGGGGTTCACGCTCGTGAACCGGTTCCGCGCGGTGCGCCGGGAGGACGTGGACGCCGACCTCGTGGTGGTGATGGGCGGCCCCATGGGCGTCTACGAGGCGGAGCAGCACCCCTTCCTCCACGATGAGCTGGCGCTCCTCACCGAGCGCCTCGCCAACGAGCGTCCCTGCCTGGGCATCTGCCTGGGCGCCCAGCTCCTCGCGTCCGCCGCGGGCGCCGAGGTCTTCCTGGGGAAGAACGGCTTCGAGGTGGGCGTCGCGCCCGTCCGGTGGACCCCGGAGGCACTGAAGGACCCGGTGCTTGCCGGCGTCCGCCCGAAGACGGTGGTGGCTCACTGGCACGGCGACACCTTCAAGCCCGTGGCGGGAGCCGCGCTCCTGGCCTCCACGGACCGGTACTCGCAGCAGGCCTTCCGCCTCGGGACGTCCTACGCCTTCCAGTTCCACCTGGAGCTGACCGCCGCCGAGCTGGGACGGTGGTTCGACCTGGAAGCGGAGGACCTCGGCCAGCGCGGCAGGGACCTCCAGGAACTGAAGTCCCAGCTCCCCAAGCTGAAGGCCGCCGAGGCGGAGAACACCGAGCTGCTCCAGCGCCTCGCGCGCCACTTCGCCGAGGCAGCGGGCCGCTGAGGCCCCCTCGGCCACCAGGGCCGGGTTGGCCCCCGGTCCGCCCGTCAGGCCGATGCCCGCCAGCATGCATGGCAGGCGGAAGTGCTTCCAGGTGGCCAGCCGCCATCGGGGGTGGTCACCCATGACAGGAGGAGGAGGGCAAGCCCGCTCTCCTGGCTTCGTGTCTTCAATATCTGCCGTGTAACAATCCGTATCGTTCAGGTGGGAATGCGGTTCCTGGGGCCCGCTCACACGGGCGTCTGAACGAAAGGGAATGCGGATGTCCTGGTCGAGCAGTCTGACGGTCTTCCTGCTGGCGCAGTTGCCCCCGGACGGGGCCGCGCAGCTCCAGAAGGTGGACCGGGTGATGCCCGCCCTCCAGCGCATGGCCACGGACCCCGACGTCATCGAGGCGGTGCGGGCCCAGAATGCCCGTCGCGTGCCGCTGGCCACCATCCGCGAGCAGGACGACACGTGGCGCGCGTCTCCGGTGCTCACCCCCTTCAAGCAGCGGGTGCTGGACACCGGGTGCTCTCGAGCCCTGGGCCGGCACCGGGCGCGGCTGGGCGTGGTGGTGGCCGAGGCCTTCGCCATGGATGACCAGGGCGCGCTGGTGGGCTCCACGCGGCGCACGTCCGACTACTGGCAGGGGGACGAGGCCAAGTTCCAGGTGCCGTACACCCGGGGCCAGCCGCTGCGCGAGAAGCCCTTCTTCGACGAGTCCTCCCAGTCCTACGTCATCCAGGTCTCCCTTCCCGTACGCGACGGCGGAAGGACGATTGGCGCGCTCACCGTCGGACTCTCCCTCCTGGACCTCTGAACCTCCCTTGCTCACGCACCCCTTCATGCGAATCCTGGACGGTCTCAAACTGCGCGCCCGCCTCACCCTGGCGGTGGCGCTGCTCATCCTCTGCGCGCTGCTGCCGCTCAACCTCTTCCAGCGGGGCTCCACCACGGAGAACCTCCAGGCGCAGATCCACGCCACGCTGGAGGTGGAGGCCGCGGGGCTGAGGGACCTGGTGGAAGCGGCGCTCGCCGAGCGCGAGGCCAACGCGCGCAGCTGGTCCGAGGACGCCATCCTTCGCGGCGCACTGCTGTTCGACACCTTCGAGAAGAGCGACGCGGTGCTCGCGACGCTCCAGAAGCGCCACCCGTCCTTCTCCGGGCTGGTGCTCTTCACCGAGGACGGCCGCGCCGTCTCCGCCAGCGAGCCGAGGCTGCGCGAGGCGTTCGCCAGCCGCCCCCAGGACGTGCTCGCCACGCCCTGGTTCCGCGCCGCGCTGGAGGACCGGCTGGACCCGCGCGCCGTCACCCAGGTGGACCCCGTCTTCGGCCGCCGGGTGTTGCCCTTCGCGGTGCCGGTGCTCAGCCCCATCAGCGGCGGGCGCATCGGCGTCCTGCTCGCGGCGTACGACTGGGGCGAGGTGGGCGCCGTCGTCTCCTCGGCGCTGGCGCGCTCACGTGCCCGGGGCCTTCAGAGCTTCGCCCTGGAGGTGCTCACCGCGGATGGCACCTCCCTGTACGACTCGCACGATGCGGGCACCCCGCGCGCCGCCGACGCCGTCCGGCTGGAGGCCGTCAACCAGGAGGCCCTGCGGGACGTGGGCGACGGCTGGCGCTTCGCGGCCACGGTGGACCCGAAGGAGGCCTATGCCCCCCTGGAGCGCGCCGCCACGGTGGGCCTGCTGCTCACGCTGGGGGCCATGGTGCTCGCCGGCCTGGGGGCGTGGCTGCTGGCGCTGGGGATGACGCGCCCCATCTCCAGGCTGAGCGAGGTGGTGGGCCGCATCGTCCGGGACGGCGACCTGACGCAGAAGGTGGAGGTCTCCACGCGCCGGGACGAAGTGGGCGAGCTGGCGGATGCCTTCTCGCGGATGATGAGCCACCTGCGCGAGTCCACCGCCAGTCTGCAGCAGGGCACGCGGGTGCTGGGCCAGACGGTGGCCGAGCTCACCAGCGCCTCCGCCCAGCAGGAGCGCAACCTGTCCCGGCAGGCCGCCGCGCTGCAGGAGACGCAGGTGACGGCGCAGGAAATCAAGCAGACGTCGATGATGGCGGCGGACCGCTCCCACGCGGTGCTCGGCGCCACCGCGCGCGCCCGCGAGGTGGGCCAGGCCGGCGAGGCCACCGTCGGCGCCAGCCTCCAGGGCTTCGAGCAGCTCCGCGAGCAGGTGGGCCGGGTCGCCGCCAGCATCTCCTCGCTCTCCGACCGCACGCAGCAGATTGACGGCATCACCCAGTCGGTGAAGGACCTCGCTGACCAGTCCAACATGCTGGCGCTCAACGCGGCCATTGAGTCCGCCCGCTCGGGCGAGCACGGCAAGGGCTTTGGCGTGGTGGCGCGGGAGATTCGCAGCCTCGCGGACCAGTCCATCAGCTCCACGGGCCGCGTGCGCGAAATCCTGGAGGACATCCGCCGCGGCATCCAGGCCACCGTCACCCTGTCCGAGGAGGGGCAGCGGCGCACCGAGACGGGCCTGTCCCAGGTGCGCGCCAGCGGTGACAGCCTGCGCGAGCTGTCGAGCATCATCCAGGACAACGCCAACGCCGCCCAGCAGATCGCCGCCGCGGTGACGCAGCAGAACGCGGGCGTCGCGCAGATCTTCACCGCGGTGACGGACCTGTCCCGGATGATGGACGAGACGCTGCAGGGCCTGAAGGGCACCCAGCGCACCACCGAGGTGCTGCGCGACGTGGCGCAGCGCATGGAAGTGGTGGCGAGCACCTACCGCGTCTGACGAAACGGCACGGCCCGCGCCGGAAGCTCCGACGCGGGCCGCGAAGTCACGGGCCCCTGGGACGCAAGGCCCCGGGGCCGCCGCGCTCAGGAGCAGTAGTTCCTGTAGGTGTACTCGGAGTACGCCGACGTCCGGCCGTTGGTCCACACGGAGTTGTCACCGCAGAAGCAGTACCACGCGCCCACCTCGGTGAGCTTCTCCGGCTCGCGATAGAAGATGCGCTCGTAGTCCTGGCCATTGCAGGAGGGGAGCGCGTCTTCACGGGACTCGAGCGCGGCGGTCTCCGCGCTCTCGTCCGCCACGGCCCCACCGCAACCGGACATCAGTCCCGCCAGCAGCACGCTTCCCAGCAGTCGCTTCGCCTGCATGTGTTCCTCCTGGAGTGAGCTTCACGGCTGTGCAGCGCTTCCAGGGTAGCAGGCTTCGAGCAGGCGGGTGCGCGCCGTGTGGCTGGCGGCGGCTCAGCCCTTCGACGTGTGCGCGGGCGCGGAGGAGATGTCCGCGTTCTCCCCCTCGCCACCCGCGGTGCCGTCCGCTCCGTAGGAGAGGATGACGGGCCTGCCGCCCTCGTTGAGGTACACGTAGTCGTTCTGCCAGGGGTCCTTGGGGAGCTGCTCCAGCGTCCGGTTCTCCACCAGCGCGCCGAGCCCGGCGCTGGTGTCCGGGAAGCGGCCCGTCTTCGCGTAGTGGAGCTTGAGCGCCGTTTCGATGCTCTTGATGTCCAGCGCGGCCCGGTCCTCCCTGGCGTCTCCCAGCGCGGGGATGACGGCCACACCAACGGCCGCGGCGATGAGGCCGAGGATGGTAATCACCACCATGATTTCGATGAGCGTCATGCCGCGGCTGCGACGGCGCTGCTGCTTGGGCTTGTTTGGATTCATGACTGTTCTTCACCTCATGTGACGTTCTGGCAGGCCCCGCTTCGCCGCTCGTGTCGCCGGGTCCTTCAGCTCCCTGGCTCCGCGCATGGCGCTGCCCCCGAGGGCCCCCCACCGACGGTCGGCAGCGGGCCCGGGTGGACTCCAGTGCAGGCCGCGTGCCGGACCCTTTCGTCACTTCCGACATGGCGGGCCGGGAAGATTCGCGAGGGGCCTCGTTCCATCGCGGTAGATCCACTTCACCGTCCCGAGAGCCCCACCCCATGAAGCTCCACTTCCTTGCCTCCGCCGCCAGCGGCGTGCTGGCGCTGGCCTCGCTCGCCCCTTCGCTCGCGAGCGCGGCCTGCGACATCGACAGCGCGGCCCAGTCCGCTCCGGCGCTGACGTCCTCCAACTGGTACCACCGCATCGACGGGGCGGGGAACGTCGCCGCCTCACACGCCGACGGCTACTACCAGATCAGCGCCGCCAGCATGGTGGACCGCGCCGGCTGGCTGGACGGGACGGTGGCCCGCATGCCCGTCTACAAGCCGTTCCGTGACACCACCGTGCAGGCCGGCACCGGCTGGATGTACGGCGCCAACTCGCGCCACAACGCGCTGGACTACGACAAGGACGGCGCCAGCTTCCGCGTGGACGCGGTGGCCGACGGCACCGTGCTGTGGGTGGGCTACATGCCCAGTCCGGGCAACGTGGTCATCGTCGAGCACACGGCGAAGAACGGCTCGAAGTTCCGCACCGTCTACCACCACCTGCGCGACGGGCGGGACGAGGACATCGCTCGCGCCCGGCTGACGAAGACGTACTACGAGAAGGGCAACGGCAGCGGCTCGTTCGCGTCGGCGGACGCCGCCTGGAAGAACTACCAGAACCAGGCCGACGCCGACGGGCAGACGCTGACCGCGGGCGCGACGGCCGCGCAGCTCACCGCCATCGAAGCGCGCTGGGGCACGCCGTCGCAGGGCCTCCTGGTCAGCGAGGGGCAGACGGTGAAGGCGGGCCAGCAGCTTGGCATGGCCGGCCTCACCGGCGCGCACGGGATGAATAGCTCAATCAACAACACGCACCTGCACATCATGTTCGCGCGGTCCGCGGAGCACTGGGTGGGGGGGATGAAGCAGAACCTGTGGACGTTCTTCGACCCGTACGGCCTCTACGCGCTCAGCGCGTCCTGCTACCAGACGGAGTACCCGACGGGGCAGGGCGGCCAGGCCGACCAGCACGCCTCTCACTTCGCGCCGTTCTTCCAGGACTTCGCCGGCGTGGACTCGGGGAAGTTCCAACAGGGCTTCAACTACTTCGCCTCGTTCGGCTGGTTCCCCTCCACGCTCGCCACCGAGTCGAGCGGCTGGACGTGGAAGCTGGGCGGCTCGTTCCAGTACAACCCGTCCTCACCCGTCACGCGCACCTTCCGCACCTTCGCGGCGCATCAGGCGGACGCGGACGAGTGGATTCCCAAGGGCTGGCGCCCGGACAAGGTCGTGGGGATGACCGCGCCGGACGCCCCGCGCTTCACCGCCATCTACGCGCCGATTACGACGGGCTTCATCGCCCGGCACAAGATGACGCCGAGCTGGTTCGGCACGCAGATCAACGACAACTATCAGGCCGGCTACCTGGTGACGGATGCCTCCGCGTACCTCGAGGCCGGGCAGCTCTTCTTCACCGGCACCTGGGTGAAGCAGCCGGCGGTGACGGCGCAGTACCTCCTCCACTCCATGACGGAGACGGACCTCTGGAACCAGGACGACTCGCTGAAGGCGTCCGGCTACAAGATGGTGCACGTGTCGAAGTACTCGCACCCGGGGCTGGGGGACCGGTACATGGCCCTCTGGCACGTCACCTCGAAGACGCTGGTGCCGCTGCTCAACCTCACGCCGGAGCTCTTCCGGAGCTACCGCGACATCTACGTGAGCTCCTTCAACTACCGCGTCCGCCACGTCAGCGCGTACGGCGGGAAGTACGCCGTCATCTTCGAGAAGTAGGCGGGCCGGGCCCTCAGGTACAGCTCTTCGCCCGCTCGTTGCAGCTGCTGACGCAGCCAGGCGTGTCGAAGTCGAACTCGGTGTCCTGGGGCTTGCTGCTGGCGGGGCCCTCGGGGAAGCGATTGGTGGCCCTGGGCGGAGGCTGGCAGGTGTCGAGGCAGGCGTTGTACTCGTTGCGGCACGGCTCCGACATGCCCGAGGTGCTCAGCGTGGCGCAGCCGGCCAGCCCCGTGAGCACTCCGGCCAGCACCCCGATTCCCAGGCAGGTTCTCATCCCCGCACTGTAGGCCACGGGGCCCCACGCTGGCAGGGGCGGGGCGGCCCGCCACCTGCGCAGCGCGCGGCTACAGGGCGCTCGGGCCGCAGCGCCCCTCGGGCCGGAGGGGCAGGGCCCACAGCTTGCGGACACCGGCGCCATCCTCGGCGGTGAAGAACGCATCCCACCCGGAGCGCACGAAGCCCCTCGGCTCCGAGCCCTTCGCTCCGGGGGACAGGTCGTCAATCGGCACCGTGCCTCCAGCCTGGCCGTTGCTCATCCAGGCCTCGCGGCCGCGCCCCGAGGTCTCCGCGCTGAAGAACAGGTTTCCCTGGAGCGCCACCATCCGCTCGGGGAAGGAGCTGCCCTCGCCCGGCTCCACGTCCGCGAGGAGGCGCGTCCCGGCCACCGTTCCATCGCTCACCCACGGCTCGCGCCCGTTCGTCCCATCCTCCGCGGAGAAGACGAGCCGCTGGCCGAACACGGAGAACTCGCCGGGCATGGAGCCCATGTCTCCGGGGTGGACGTCCTTCACCCGCCACGTCCCCTTCGGGGTGCCGTCGCTCCGCCAGAGCTCCATGTCTTCGCCGGCCATGTCCGTGGCCGCCGCGAAGTACAGCTTTCCACCCATCGCCAGCATCTCCCCCGCGTGGGTGAACTCGGCGACCATCTTCGGCGCGCCCCCCTCCGTCACCATCAGCTTGAGCTTGTGGCCGTGCAGGTCGCCCATGACGAAGAACACGCGCCGGCCCACGGGGGTCGGAGCGCCCAGCACGGCGCCCTCGCTCGACATGCGCATCAGCTCGGTGGGAGGACCGCTCGCGCCAAGGCGCATCACCGTCGTGAAGAACGCCTCGAAGTGCGCGATGAAGTAGATGGAGCCATCACTGCTCCGGGCGAAGAGGTCCGGGTTGGTGCCCTCGGCGCCCGGGTCCAGGTCGGCGACGAGCGCCGTGCCCGCCGCGGTGCCGTCGCTCATCCACAGCTCACGGCCGTGCTCCTCGTCGCCCGCGGTGAAGTAGAGCCGGCCCTGGTGCTCGAACATCGAGCGGGGGAACGAGCCCGTCGGCCCGGGCCAGATGTCCGCCACCAGGCGTGTGCCGGCGGGGGTGCCGTCACTCACCCACAGCTCGCGGCCGTGCTCCGCTTCCTCGGCCGCGAAGAAGACCCGCTCTCCCACCCGCGTGAGCTGCATGGGGGGCGTGCCCGTGGGCCCCGGGGCGAAGTCCTTCACCTTGAAGGTCCCCGCGCCCTGCGTGCCGCTGGTCACCCACAGGGAGCCTCCCGACGCGTCGTCACCCGCGAAGAAGAAGAGGAGGCCGTTGGCATGCACCGGATCTCTCGGCTCCGGCGCGGTGCCCGGGAGGCCGGTGCCCAGCGCTTCGGGCGTCGTGCCGCAGGGCTCCCACGTACTCGCCGCCTGGGCCGCGACGCTTCCCGCGCCTCCCTCGTGCTGGGCGGGTCTGCCCGCGTCCTGTTCGGTGCAGCCGGAGAGCAGCGCCAGCGCCAGGGGAAGGGCAGGCCAGCACTTCATGAGGACCTCGATGTGATGGGTGGAAGGACTGGCGGAATCTGGCCGTCCGGGCGCTCACGCCTACCCGTGCGGAGGGCGGAGGCGACCTGCCTGCACGCGACAGTCGCGACGTGGGGCGGCAACACTCCCTCAGACGCGAGGACCGATTGGCTCATGCGGCCCGCCCATTAGGTTCTGCCACTCCCATCGGCAACATCCCCTGGAGGCCGCAATGTCGTGGAGCTCCCTCTACCCCCGGCCGCGGGGGCTCGCGGTCTGTTTCGCCCTGTGCGCGGTGCTGGGCAGTCCCGCCCGGGCACAGACCGCGCCGTCGGACGTCGGCACCTGGTCCAGCGTCATGAGCTGGCCGGTGTCGGCCACGCACGCGAACCTGCAGCCGGATGGGAGGGTGATGTTCTTCGGCGAGTTCGCGGAAGGGAACCTGGCTCCCCGCCGGTGGGACCCCGCCACCAACACCGTCACGTCGCTGGCGCACCCGGGGTACAACATCTTCTGCGCGGGCCACTCGTACCTCGCGGACGGCCAGCTGCTCGTCACCGGCGGGCACATCGAGAGCCACGTGGGGCTCCCCGACGCGAGCCTCTTCAACCCCACGACGGCCTCATGGACCCGCCTGCCGGACATGAACGAGGGGCGCTGGTACCCCACGAACACGACGCTGGCGAACGGGGACGTCATGGTGCTCTCCGGCGAAATCGAAGATGCGGGCGACATCAACGAGCTTCCCCAGCGCTACCTGGCGGCCAGCGGCACGTGGCGGAACATGACCGGGGCCGTGCTCAAGCTGCCGTACTACCCGCGCATGTTCCTGGCACCGGACGGCCGGCTGTTCTTCGCCGGCCCGTCGCGTGGCACGCGCTGGATGAACACCTCCGGCACCGGCTCCTGGTCCACGGGGCCCTCCAGCCGCTTCGGCACGCGGAGCTACGGGCCCGCGGTCATCATCGACGGCCGCGTGTTCCTCGTGGGTGGGGGAGACCCGCCCACGGCCACGGTGGAGAGGATTGATTTGAACGTGTCCTCGCCCACGTGGAGCTACGTGGCGTCGATGCTCACCTCCCGGAGGCAGCACAACGCGACGCTGCTGCCGGATGGCCGGGTGCTGGTGACGGGCGGAAGCCGGGGCAGCGGCTTCGACAACTCGGGCTCGCCGGTCTTCCAGGCGGAGGTGTATGACCCCGCGACGAACCGGTGGACGCGCTGGGCGAGCAACACCGTGTACCGCGGCTACCATGCCACCGCGGTGCTGCTGCCGGACGGGCGCGTGCTGAGCGCGGGAGGCCGCAACCGGCGCACGGCGGAGGTCTTCTCTCCGCCGTACCTGTTCAAGGGGGCGAGGCCCGTGGTCAGCGCTGCGCCGACCACCGTCACTCCCGGCACCTCCTTCAGCGTCACGACGCCGGACGCCGCGCGCATCACCCGGGTGACGGCCATCGCCCTCGCGTCGGTGACGCACGCGTTCGACCAGAACCAGAGACTCCTGACGCTGGGCTTCACGCAAGGCGAGGGGGGGCTGACAGTCACCGCGCCCGCGAACAACAACGTGGCGCCCCCGGGCTACTACCAGCTCTTCCTCGTGTCGGACACGGGCGTGCCGTCGCTGGGGCGGATGGTGCGCATCACCGGCCCCTGAGGCGTCAGACGGCCGTCCAGCCTCCGTCCAGGTCGAGCACCATGCCGGTGGCGTACGCGTTCGTCGCGAGGAAGAACGCGGCGTCCGCCATGTCGCGGACGGTGCCGGGGCGCTTGAGGGGGATGCGGCTCACGAGGGCGTCCATGAACGCGTCGAGCTGCTCGGGTGGGACGTGCCAGTCGATGGCCGTGTCGCGCGTCAGCCCCGGAGACAGGACGTTGACCCGGATGCCCTTGGGGGCCAGCTCGATGGCGAGGGAGCGCCCCATGGCGTTGACGGCGCCGCACAGGCCCGCGCCGCCGGCATAGTTCGGCAGGGCGGCGTGGCCCGCGATGCCCGAGCAGAAGAGGATGGAGCTGCCCGGAGCCATCTTCGGGACGGCGTAGTGGCAGGCGGCGAGCTGTCCGAAGAAGCGGTCATTGAACAGGTCGCGCCAGGCCTTGGGAGACACCTCCTCCACCGGGCCGAACACCGCGCCGCCGGCGCAGGTGACGAGCAGGTCCACGCGGGGTACGGAGTCGATGAGCCGCTGGACCTGGGCGTCATCTCCCACGTCCGTCGCGATGCCGCGTGCGCCGTGGCCGATTTGCGCCGCCGCATCGTCCAGTCGCTGCTTGCGGCGGCCGGCAATCACCACCTCCGCGCCTTCTCGGGCGAACCGCTCCGCGATGGCGAAGCCGATGCCCGTGCCACCACCCGTGACGACCGCGATCTTTCCATCCAACGCACCCATGACTGCCTCCAGGAAGTAGGGGACGAGAAGCTCCGCGAGGAGAGCATGTCCCTGGCGCGTCACCTGCTTTTTGTTGCCGGGCGCAAGGACCGCGCAGTGGAGGGGAACGCGGGTGTATCGGCGAGCCTCGCCTACACGCGCGGCGGCGCCACCTGGAGCCCTGGGACGAAGCCTCGAGGCCGGCGGGGCGCCCTACAGGTCTGGTGGGGTCGGCAACCGCCGCAGGCGGTGGATTCTCGGCGCACTGCAAGGCGCCTCAATGACGCGGGAGCTTCAGCTCCCACGTCTCGCCGACGAGGCCGTGTCCGAAGCTGTTGTGCGGCTCGGAGTGGACGAGGACGAAGCCGGCCTGCTCGTAGAGATGGCGGGCCGCGTGGAGCACGTCGTTGGTCCACAGGCGCACCTTGCGGTAGCCGGCCTCTCTGGCGAAGCGCACGCACTCGCCCACCAGCCGCGAGCCGATTCCCAGTCCGCGCGCGGAGGGCTCCACCAGCAGGAGGCGGAGCTTCGCCACCGTCTTCGACTCCTGGACCAGGAACACCGAGCCGACATTCTCTCCGTCCCGCTCGGCAATCCAGCAGCGCTCCCGCTTTGGCTCGTACTCCTGGATGAACTTCGCGGCGATGCTGGCCACCAGCGCCTCGAAGCGCTCGTCCCAGCCGTACTCCTGGAAGTACAGCGCGCCGTGGCGCTGGACGACCCAGCCCATGTCTCCCGGCCGGTGCTGCCGGAGGAGGTACGGGGCCTTCTCTGTCTCCACCTTTCCCCCGAGCAGCTCCTCGATGGTCCGCATCGCGTCCAGCAGGCGCCGCTGCCCGGTGGGGGACAGCCGGGCCAGCAGCGCGCCGACCTCGTCGCTCGAGCGCGCGTTGAGCCGGGCGAAGGCGTCCTGGCCCCGCCGGGTCAGCCGCATCAGGCTCTGGCGCCCGTCGGCCTCGGAGCGCTCCCGGGCCATCAGGCCCCGTGAGCCGAAGCCGCGCAGCACCCGGCTGAGATAGCCCGGATCCAAGGCCAGGTCCCGGCTCAGCTCGGCCGCCGTCGGCTTCTCGCGGTTCGCCAGCTCGTAGAGCACCCGCACCTCGGTGAGGGAGAAGTCGCTCTCCAGGTGGCCCTCGTGCAGGACGCCGATTTTCTGGGTGTAGAAGCGGTTGAAGTGCCGAACCGCCGCCACGCTCCGCTCGTGCCTGGTCGTCGCCATGTCCTGGGTCCTCGGGTTCGTTCTCCCCAACTCGTTGCCAGTGTCAACCAATCGATTGCCTCAGGCAACCATCATGGCGGCGCCCACTGCGGGTGTGCTCGTGTGGGGGAGGAGCCGCCATTTGACTGCCAGCAGCTCCATGGGTGATGTCGTCGGTGGCTTCGTGCCATACCTGCCAGGAACTGCTTTTCATGACCCGCTGCACTGAAGAAGCCTGCTGATGGATTGGCCCCTTGTGATCGAGTTCATCCGGCAGCGCGACCCGGCGTTCCTGTCTCAAGTGGAGGGAATGCCGGACGCCGCCATCTCGGCCCTGGCCGCTGACCGCGGCGTCACGCTGCCTGCCACCTATGTGGAGTTCTTACGGCGGATGGGGGGCCACAGTCATGGCTACACTCCGTTTGGCGCGACTCAGGACCACGGCTTCGCCGCCATCGCCGAGCGCCTCGAGGCGGAGCGCCTCGACGACAAAGACGACGCGCCGCCCGGCCGCTTCTTCCCCGTGGCCATCGAAACCGACCTGTCGCTGGTGGCGTTGTACGACCACTACCTCGACCTGCAGCGCGGCGATGGCGATGACGCGCCCCTCGTGACGCTGGAGCAGGGCGTTCCGTTCAGATGGCAGACGCCGGACGAGACCGGCGAAACCTGCGGCGAACGCATCGCCGCCAGCGTGTTCAACCACTTCGAGCTGCGCCTCCGCGCCAATCGCGACGTGGTGGCCCTGGGCGGCGCGCTGCAAGCCGGCCAGGGTCGTGCCGCGTTGCAGCAGGCCCTCGCACTACTGCAACGCGCCGGGTTCGCGCCTGTCCTGCCGCTGCTGGGCCGCGTGGCGTGTTTGCAGGCGGGTCCGCTCAGCGTGCTCGCCAAGGTCAACGAGAACTACGAACTGCTGACGCTGCGGATCGGCAGCGACGACGCGCTGGCCGTGAAGGAGCTGGTCTCCCAGTTACTCGCCGGCCTGCCCGGTGCGCGGCGGCCGGCTGGCCCGCGCAACCTGGACTGAACCCGGCGCGGCAGGCGGCGGCGCGCTTCAGGATGCTCAGCGGCCCGTCGATGTCGGCCACTTTGGCAAGCTCGCGCAGCTCGTCGAGGGCGGGCAGCGCGGCCAGCACCGCATCGGCCGATAGCAACAAGCAAGCTCAAGGTTTCATCTCGCCGCGACGTTACGTGGCAGTTGGACGGATGACCGCGCAGGGCCGCAAGGGCCGCCGAGCGCAATCGCCCCTTCCAGTCCTTCAGTGGGCCAGCGCAAGCCGGGCAGCTCCTGTCCGGATCGTCCAGCACGTGCACCTCTTCCACGAGTGGATGCTGGAGCTGCTCTCGCAGGTGGTGGCCATGCTGCGGCAGCACATTTGTACGTCCTCTGGCTCATTGCAGGACGGGCTGGGGCGAGGACGTACGGGTCGTGGGCGCTGGCACCGCCGCGGGACGCGCACACCCGTCCCGCGAGCCCGTCGGTCGTGGGCGCTGGCATCGCCGCGAGGAGCGCACGTCCGCCCCGCGAGTCGGCGGTCATGGGCGCAGGCACCGCCGCGAGGAGCGCACGTCCGTCCCGCGTGCCCGTCAGCCGTGGGCGCTGGTTCCGACGCGTGTCCGGTCGGGCGACGCCTCGGCCGCGAGGGGCCCACGACCCGGGACGTTGTCCCGACCTGCCCCCGTGTCAGACCCACCCGGTAGACAGGTTCGGGTGGAAGGAACGTTCGTTCCGCGGCGACCCCGCTCCCGAGGGGGGCGAAGCGGAAGGTCGTCTCGTTCGCGGCAGCCAGTCGCCCGAGGGGCGGGGAGGGGATGGGGATATGGAATTGCTGGAGATGTTTCACGCGATGGCCCTGCGCTATGCGGCGGGACTGCTGGTGCGGCGCGGGTACGAAAACGCGCAGGCCTCGGAGCTGGCCCGCGCCATGCACATGTCAGTGGGCGCGATGTACCGGCGTTATGGCAGCAAGCTGGGGCTGGCTCTGGCGGTGCGCGAATACACCGAGAAGACGCTCTGCTATCAGGCGGAGGTCTCATTCCTGTTGAGCCACGGCAAGCCGGGCGTGGACTTCGCCCAGGCGTTCCTCGACTTCTGGTGGGAACTGGCCAGGTGGGCGCTGACGCAGCCGGACCTCTTCGGCTTCACGTTCCTGCACTGGCATGCGCGCGAGTATGGGCCGCACTCGCCGCCGGCTCCCGGGCCTCGGGTGGCCGGGGCGCTCATTCCGCAGCAGTCGTCCGGTGGGACGACGCGTGCGCTGGTGCGCGACGTGCTGGAGAAAGGCGAGCGGGAGGGAGCGCTGCTACGCGGCTGCGTCCCGATGGGTGAAGGGTTGGTGTGGGGCACGTTGCTGGAACTGGCTCGGACGGCGCAGCAGGGCGCGCAGGCGGGTGAAACCGAAGTGCTCGCGTCGGCACGGGCCCTCTGGCGCGCCCTGGGCCGCTCCGAACACTCCGGGCCCCAAGGCACTGGCACACCACCCACAGACAAGGACGCCGGGCTCTGCGATAGCGGCTCGTCCCCCGCAGGCGAGGACTCCGGGCTCTGCGATAGCGGCTCGTCCCCCACAGGTGAGGACGCCGGGCTCTGCGATAGCGGCTCGTCCCCCACAGGCGAGGACTCCGGGCTCCGAGATATTGGCACCCCTTCCTTGGGTGATGCTTCCGGGTGCTCAGGACGTGGGCGGAGAGGCCCGGCTCGCGTAGCGCTCGGCCAGGGCCGAGCACACGAGCAACTGGAGCTGGTGGTAGAACATCAGCGGCAGGACGATGAGCCCCAGTCCCGGGTGCGCGCCGAACAGGAGCCGCGCCATGGGCACGCCGGAGGCCAGGGTCTTCTTGGAGCCACAGAAGACCGCGGCAATCTCGTCCTCCTTCACGAAGCCGGCCCGGCGGGTCACCAGGGTGCTCAGCACGAGCACGATGGTGAGGAACAGCGCCGCGCCCCCGAGCGTCACCGCCAGGATGCCGCCACCATAGTTCGTGAACAACCCGGCCTTCACCGAGTCACAGAACGAGGCGTAGACCAGCACCAGGATGAACAACCTGTCGAAGCTGTTGGTGTAGCGCCGGTAACGCGCGAACCAGGCGCCCAGCAGTGGGCGGAGCAGCTGGCCGATGACCAGGGGCAGCAGGAGCAACGTCGCCAGCTTGCGAATGGCCTCGCCCAGCGGAATCGACTGGCCTGTCGTCGAGGCGAGCAGGCTGACGATCAGCGGGGTGAGGACGACGCCGAGCAGGCTCGACAGGCTTGCGTTGAAGATGGCCGCCGCCACGTTTCCGCGAGCCAGCCCCGTCATCGCCACGGACGAGGAGATGGTCGACGGGACGGCGCACAGGTAGAGGAACCCCAGCAGCAGGTCAGGTGGCAGCCAGCGCCCCGCGATGAGGTTGAGCAGCAGCCAGAGGAGGGGAAACACCCCGAAGGTGAACGTCTGCACCACGACGTGCAGCCGCCACTGCAGGATTCCCGCCTTCAGGTTCGCCAGCGGCAGGCCGAGGCCGTACAGGAGGAACACCAGGAAGATGCCGGCGTTGGCGACGACATCCGCGTGCATCGCCCCACCGGTGCTGCCGAAGTCGGGGAAGAGGACGGCGAGCACGACGGCGGAGATCATCCCCACCAGGAACCAGTCCCGTGCGAGCCGTTTCACGAGGCGAAGGGGCATGCGGAGGAGATGAATACTCCGTGCGACGGGAGACCTCCACCCCTGCCTTCAGCCCCAGCGCCGGACCCCGTGCGTCGGCGGGAACAGCACTCGCGGCGAGCTACCGTCCGACACCCCATGACAGCGACTGTCGTACCGGCACCGGACCCCGTGCGTCGGCGGGAACAGCACTCGCGGCGTGCTACCGTCCGCCAACCCATGACCGTGACTGTCCAGGAGCTGGGGCCGGAGCTGCTCGACCAGGTGGGCCCTCTCTGCGCCCGCGCCTTCGATGACTACCCCTTCCTGGCGGAGCTGTTCCCCGGCGCCCCCGAGCGGCGCGCCAGGGTGTCCACCCGCTTCTACAGCGCCACCGTCATCGACTGCCTGGAGCACGGCATCGTCCACGCCATGGTGGAGGGTGGGCGGCTGACCGGTGTCGCCGCCTGGCTGCGGCCGGGGGCCTTTCCCCAGTCGCTCCGGCGCCAGGCGGGGTTCCTTCCGACAGTCTGGGCGGGCCTGCGGTACTTCCCCGGCCGGGCCCGGCTGGCGCTCCAGGCGCTCGCGCGACTGGAGCGCTACCACCCCCACACGCCACCGCACTGGTACCTCGCCGCCATCGCCGTCGAGCCCTCCCACCAGGGCCGGGGACTGGGGGCGCGACTGATGAAGCGCGGCCTGGAGCTGGCGGCGGAGCAGGGCGACCCCTGCTTCCTGGAGACGGCCAAGGAGTCCAACCGCGAGTGGTATCGCGGCTTCGGCTTCGACCTCCAGCGCGAGGAGCCATGCTTCGACGGCGGGCCGCCACAGTGGTTCATGTGGCGGCCGCCGGAGACGGTGGCCTCGGGGAAAGGGCGCGCGGAGGTGGCACCTCCCGCGCGGGCTCCCGGCGCGGCGTAGGTCAGCGGTCGATGCGGAACCTCACCACGACGCCCGCGTGGTCGGAGGGCCAGCGCCCCTGCTCGGTGCGGTCGGACAGCTCGTCACCGACGACCTCGGCGGAGAGCGGCTCGAGGCCGTCACCGTTGTAGAGGACCAGGTCGATGCGCTCGTCGAAGCCCTCGGTGGTGGTGTCATTCACCGTGTCGCTGACGCAGCAGGTGAAGCCGTCACCCGAGCCCACCGTCGTCCACGCGTCGGTGAGGCCGGCCGAGCCGGTGAGGATTCCATAGGCCGGCGTCGGAGAGCCCGGGCCGGTGTTGAGGTCGCCCACCAGGATGAGGGGCCGGGGATAGCCCGCGAGGATGGTGGCCAGCTCGTTGGCCTGGGCTTCGTTGGCGGGCATCAGCCCTTCCATGTGCGAGTTCACGAAGGTGAGGCGCGCTCCGTCCACCGTGGCCTCCACCTTGGTGAACCCGCGCCTGAAGGTGACCGACGCGCCGCCCACGGGCACCTGCTGGTTGGTGGTGTAGTTCTGCTCCACCACGTTCGAAATCAGGACGTCTCCCCGTGACAGGATGACGTCGTAGTCCGTCAGGCGGATGTCGGTGAGGTCGCTCGCGTTGCCGGAGAGCGCGGCCGGGAGCTCGGAGTCCGCGTTCGTCACCTTCGCGGCGACGCGGTAGTTCAGCCCGCGCGCCTCCAACTCGGCCATCAGGATGGCGAGGAAGTCGTAGGTGATGTTCGCCGCATCCGGCAGCGGGTAGGAGCGGAAGTCGCTCGGGTACTGGGTCCGGTAGAGCGACACCTCCTGAAGGCCGACGAGCGCGGGGTCGGCCGCCTGGATTTCATCCGCGAGCGCCTTCGCGCGATCCCGGAAGTCCGTGGCCTGCACCGTCGCATAGAGCTGCGCGGCAATCGCCGGGACCTGCTCGAAGGTCTGGGCATTGGCGAGCAGGAAGATGTTGCCGCCCAGATAGATGTTCCGGGTCATCACCGCCGCTTCGGTCGAGCCTGTCTGGGAGTCGGGCTCGTCGTCGTCGCAGGCAGTCAGGGACAGCACGGCGCACCCGAGCAGCGGTGCCAGCAGGCGGAGGGGGCGTGGGAACATGGGGCTCCTGGGTGGAGGGAGGCCGCAGTGTGCCATGCGGGAAGCGCCCGGATGCCGGGGGAAGCGCGGGAGAGGGCTCCACCCCCGCGCCAGTCCACACTCCGCGCTCAGAGCCTCATGGGGCCGAGCTGGTGAGGCACCGGAACGCTCCCTCCAGGAGGTGGCAGCGCCAGGCTGCGCAGCGCTCCGTCGCGCCACGTCATGAAGCACAGCTCCGGGGACTCCAGGGGGACGTCGAAGTCGAAGTGCACCCGCATCAGGCCAGCCTCGGTGGACTCCTTCACGGTGATGTGGAGCCCCGTGAGCTGGAGCTCCGTTCCCGGCGCGGGAGGGGTGTCCTGGTAGACCTGCTCCCAGAAGCCGGTGTGGCGCACGTCCGCGCGCACCACGAGGTCCAGGCCCGTGGCCGAGGTGCGCTCCAGGACGTGTTCGTGCGGCGCCGAGCTGAGCAGCCGGAACCGGCGCGGCGCCCGGCCCTGGAGCACCATCGCCGCCGGGACGAAGGTGGCGATGCTCGGGTCGGCCGCGGCCACCATGACGAGGGTGCCCTCACACGGAGGGGCCGCGCTGGCGATGCTCCACTGGGCCTCGGCTATCTGGTCCAGGCCCAGGCCCATCACCACCCGGAAGAGCGGCCCCGCGACGAAGTGCCCGAGCACGAGGACCGCCACGGCCACCCGGAGTCCTCCGCGCGCCAGCCCTGAGCGCCCGGGCTCGCGGGCGGCCTCCCAGCTCCGGACCAGCAGCACGGCCACCAGGGCGCTGCCCGCCAGCAGCGGCACCATCAACACGCGGCCACCGATGACACCCGCGGCGCCAGGGATGACCGAGGCCAGCCCCCCGGGTAGCAACCAGCGCAGGGTGTTCCGCTCCTGCTCCGTCAGCCGCCCCCGAAGGGCGCGCAGGAGCAGCAGGGCGCCCACGGTGACGAGCGCTCCCCACACGGCGAAGGCCGCGTGCAGCGGGGGAAGGGACGAGGCGGCATCCGACGGCGTGCCGGCGACCAGCTCTCCCAGGAGGATGAGCACACGCTGGGCCATCGTCACGACGAAGGTCCCCGGCGCACCCAGCGGGTCCAGGTAGGCGCCGCTGCCTCGCGCGCCGTAGCCCCGCGCCACGTAGAAGGCGAGGTACACCCCCACCAGGATGATGAACGGAGCCAGGGCGACGGCCGCGCGGCGCAGTCCCTCGCGGCGGCCGAACAGCTCATAGGCGCCAATCAGCGCTACCGCCCCAAGCGCCGGCTCACCGCCGAGGAGCGCGCCCACCATCAGCAGCGGGCCGAGGAGCCGGCCCGGCCGCCAGCCGTCCTCGCGGGCTCGCAGGTGGGCCGCCAGGGACAGCAGCCCGAGCAGCCCGGACACGAGCGGATGGCGCGACGCGAGCCACGCCACCGGCATCAGGTGCGCCCCGGCGATGGCCCAGACGACGGTCGCCACCCCCGCGAGCGGTACGGGCAGGAGGCGCCGGTGCAGCGCGCCGACCACCGCCATCATCCCCAGGAACCACGCGAGGCTGTGGAGGTGCGCGGGCAGGGGCTCCTGTCCGAAGAGCCGCAGGTCCAGCACGAGCAGCGCGCTGGTCAGCGGCCGGAAGAACCGCACGGACAACACGTCCGACGTCCACCACGGCAGCAGCCCGGCCTCCCTCAGCCCCGCGGGGGTCGTGCGCGCGGTCCCCACGAACTCGTAGAGCGTCAGGGGCCCCCAGTCGCCTTGGTCCCGGAGCACCCCGGAGAGGACCAGGCGGTGCAACAGGTCGTCGAGCAGCAGCCCTACGTTCAGCGAGGGCAGCGACACGAGCACGCCCAGCCCCATCGCCAGGACGAGCGAGCGGGGCCAGCGCCACCACGAGCGGGACGCCGTGGCGCTGGAGGGCGGTGTGCCCGGGACTGCCTGTCTGGGTGTCTCGGACATGGTGGTAGGCCGCTTTCCCGCGTAGCTCGGGAGAGCGTACCCCTGTCGGACGGAAAGACGCGTGCCTTCCCGGGCCTCCCGGACGCCGAGGCCGCTGCCCGGGGGCGCCGGGGTGGACGCTCCGGCGATGGCGCGGCGCGGCACCCCGTCGCGCCATTGCCCTTCGCGGCGGCTTCCTCCACCATGCGCGCGGAGGTGGAACATGAATCAGGATTCAAGTCGAAGCGCGCTCGTGACGGGCGCGGCCAACGGCATCGGCCTCGCGGTGGCGGAGAGCCTGGCGGCGCAAGGAGTGCGGGTGTTGCTGGCGGACCTCGACGAGGCGGCGGGCACCGCGGCGGCGCAGCGGCTTCCCGGCGCCCGGTTCCAGCGGGCGGACGTGTCGTCCCGCGAGGACTGCCGCGCCCTGGTGGCGCACGCCGAGCGGGAGTGGGGGCGGCTGGACATCCTCGTCAACAACGCGGGCCTCCAGCACGTGTCCCCGGTGGAGGAGTTCCCCGAGGACCGCTGGGAGCAGCTCATCCGCATCATGCTCGTCGGCCCGTTCCTGCTGACGCGCTACGCCCTGCCGCTGATGTACGCCCGGAAGTGGGGGCGCATCATCAACGTGTCCTCGCTCCACGGGCTGGTGGCCTCGCCGTACAAGTCCGCGTACGTCTCCGCCAAGCACGGGCTGATGGGCCTGACGAAGACGGTGGCCCTCGAGGCCGCCGACAAGGGCGTCACCGTGAATGCCGTGTGCCCCAGCTACGTGCGCACGCCCCTGGTGGAGAAGCAGATTGCCGACCAGGCACGCGTCCACGGAATCACGGAGACGGAGGTGGTGGAGAAGATCATGCTGGCCCCCGCCGCCGTGAAGCGGCTGCTGGAGCCCTCCGAGGTCGCCGCCTACATCTCCTTCCTGTGCTCGGACGCCGCGGCCGGCATCACCGGGGCGGCACAGGTGATGGACTGCGGCTGGACGGCTCGCTGAGCACGTCCGGACCGGGGCTCGTGGGTGGAGCCTCGGTCAGGTTCTCCCGGAACGTCTCCGCCGACAGGTAGACGGAGACGAGGGTGATGACCGCCAGCGCCACCATGTAGAGGGACACCGACCAGGCCTGGCCCCCCGAGTACGCCAGCAGCGCGGTGGCCACCAGCGGCGACAGGCCCCCGGCGAACACCGACGCCAGCTGGTACCCCAGGGATGCGCCGCTGTAGCGGACGCGGGTGCCGAACAGCTCCGAGAAGAAGCTTGCCTGCGGCCCGTACATCGCCGCGTGCGCGATGATGCCCAGGACAATCGCCAGCCAGATGAGGCCCGTCTCCTTCGTGTCGAGCAGCCAGAAGAAGGGGAAGGCCATCAGCCCGCAGCCCACCGCGCCCGCCAGGTACACCGGCCGGCGGCCGAACCGGTCCGACGCGGCGCCAAACGCGGGAATCGCCACCAGGTGGACCGACATCGCAATCAGCACCCCGTTGAGGAAGGTGGAGCGCGGCAGTCCCAGCCGCTCCGTCCCGTACGAGAGGACGAACGTGGTGATGATGTAGAAGAAGCCGTTCTCCGCGAAGCGCGCCCCCATCGCCAGGAGGATCTGCTTCGGGTAGTTGCGCAGCGCATCCAGCACGGGGATGCGCGGGGACGCCTCCTGCGGCTTGCGGTGCTGGAACACCGGGGACTCCGCCACGCGCAGCCGGATGAACACGCCCATGCCGATGAGCAGCGAGCTGAGCAGGAAGGGGATGCGCCAGCCCCAGGCGAGGAACTCCGCCTCCGGCATGCGGGAGAAGACGGAGAAGACGGCCGTCGCCAGCAGCATCCCCGCCGGTGCTCCCATCTGCGGCCAGCTTCCATAGAAGCCCCGGCGGTGGGCGGGCGCATGCTCCACCGCCATCAGCACCGCGCCGCCCCACTCACCGCCCAGGCCGAAGCCCTGCACCAGCCGGAGCAGCACCAGCAACGCCGGCGCCCAGACGCCCAGCGTGTCGTAGGTGGGCAGCAGGCCCACAGCGAAGGTGGCCACGCCCATCAACATCAGCGTGGCGCTGAGCATGGCCTTGCGGCCGAGCTTGTCGCCGTAGTGGCCGAACACCACGCCGCCCAGAGGCCGGGCGACGAAGCCGACGGCGAAGGTGCCGAAGGCCGCCATCGTCCCCGTCAGCGGGTCGAAGGAGGGGAAGAAGAGGCGGTTGAACACCAGCGCCGCCGCCGTCCCGTAGAGGAAGAAGTCGTACCACTCGATGGCCGTGCCGATGAAGCTCGCCACCGCCACCTTGAAGATGGAGTCCTGCCGCGCCTGCGTGGGTTCCATGCCTTCCCCTCCCGAGTCCAACGTGGTGTGCGTGGTCCGTGCAGCGCAGACGGCTTACAGCAGCAGACGGAGCGTCGCGAAGTACGAGGCGTCAATCTCGTCGCGCTGGCCGTCCTGCTTCCGCTGGAAGCGGGCGTAGCGGGCGCCGAGCGCCACGTCCTCGGTGAACCAGTAGGTGCCGCCCACGTTGAGGTAGAACTGCGTGGTGCGGGTGACGGGCTCGCTGGCGGGGGTGTTCCCGGTGGGCGCCACGAAGGTGGGCGAGCCGTCCGAGATTCGCGCGAACTGGAAGCCGACGCCCGAGCGGCCCTGGACGTTGACGTCCACGCCGGCAGACACGGACGTGGCCGCGTAGCGGGTGGACAGCAGCTGGTCCGCGAAGCCCGGCGTGGCGTTGGCGACGTCGTTCTGCACGCGGGCGATGTTGAAGAACGGGGTGATGAAGAGGGGGATGCCCACATTCGTGTGCAGCTTCAGGAGCACGTTGCCGCGCAGGTTGTTGCCGCGCAGCAGCGGGTCCGTGCGGGACGTCGTCTGGTAGTTCACGTCGAACACCTGGGCCATGGCCTTGGCCTCGAACAGCTCGTGCGTGTAGCCGATGGACGGGCTGATGACCTGGAAGTGCAGGTCGTCGTCGGGCTGGCCGTTGCGGTAGTTGCCCAGGGGCCGCTCCCAGAAGCGGCTGCCGCCGCCAAACGTGCCGCCCACCTGGTACGAGCTGGAGGTGCTCAGGGGGTTGGCCGCGGTGAAGCCCAGGCCCACGCGGAAGCCCTTCCAGTCATACGCCGCCTGCGCGCCCTGGCCGCGGTTGAAGCCGCTGTAGAGCAGCGGATCCCGCGTGTACTTGTCCGCGAGCAGCGTGTCCGCGACGTGCGTGGAGAGGTAGTCCACGCTGGCCGAGTCCACGACGATGCCGGCCTCCAGGGTGGCGCCCCAGCGCTGCAGGCGGATGACCTGGTCGCGGACGCTGAACGACGCGGTGCCCTCCCAGACGCCCGAGCCGTGAGCGCGGATGTTGCGCTCGAACTCGCTCCTGAAGGAGACATACTGGCCCAGCCGGCCCTCGAAGCCGAAGCGCGTGAGGGCCACCGTCGTGGCCCGGCTCTCGCGGCTGGTGTTGAGCGTCTGGATGAGGTTCTCCACGTGGATGCCACCCGCGAGCGCGAGGATGGGCTTCACGTAGAACGACTCGTTGCCCACCGCGATGCGCGGCCTCACGGTGGGGGGCGGCCGGGCGTCGACCACCTCCGAGGTGCCCGCCATCTCCTCGGCGGTGACGGGCTTCTCGACCGGAGCGTCCGGTCCGGACGCCGGAGCCCCGCTGGTGGGGGCGGCCTCGGCGGCCTGGGGAGCCTCGGGTGCGGGAGCCGCGGGAGCGGCCTCGGTGGCAGCGGGGGCGGGCGTCTGGGCCCAGGCGGCCGGCACGGTGCCCAGGGCCAGCGCGCAGAGGGACGCGGTGAAGGGGAATCGCTTCATTGGGTGGGCTCGGGAAGGGGAGGGGGGAACGACGAGCCGGCCCCGCCGCGTACACCACGGCGGGGCCGGCCCTGCTGCTTGGAGGGAAGGTGAGGAGCGCTACTCGGCCAGGTACCGCAGCGTCAGGTCCACGCCCGCGTTGGAGCGCATGGAGCCGAAGTGGTTGGCGATGAAGCCGTTCACGAAGTAGCCGCTGGTGTCGTAGTCGTTCAGCGTGGTGAGCGTGTTCGTCACGCAGCCATCCATCTCGATGCGAGAGGCCGCCTCCGAGACGTAGAAGTCCTGGTAGTTCGTGCCCTTCGTCTTATCCGTCATGGTGAGCGTGTAGTACTTCACCACGTTGTTGCCGCACTGGCCCGTCTTGCCGAAGGCGTAGTCACCGTCCGCGCAAGGCGTGGCGAAGAGGTCCCGGGGACCGTTGAGCGGCTTGTGGAAGTACGTCTGCACGTAATTGGAGCGGCTGCCCATCTCACAGACGATGGTGCCGCGCATGGTGTCGTTGGCGGCGCACAGCGAGTTGGGCTGGGTGTCGTAGGTGGAGACGCCGTGGTTGGCGCCCGAGCCGAGGATGACGTGGCTCAGCTGGGGGAACGGGTTGATGCCACCCGAGCGGCCCGAGCTCCACTCCACGTAGAGGCGGCGCACGGCGTCGCGCGCGACGGTGACGCCCAGCGAGTGGCCGACGAGGGCCACCTTGCGGTTGGGGTTGTTCCTCATCACCGCCTTGACGAGCGACTGGAGGATGGGCGTCGCCCAGCCGTGGTCGATGTTGCCCGAGGAGTTCTGCGTGCTGGCGTTCGCGGACGGGTCGATGCTGGTGACGACGTCCGTGCGGAAGTCCACGGCGATGACGCGGAAGCGCTGCGCGATGAGCTTCTCGGCCAGCTGATCCCGGGAGGTGGAGTCCGCGGTGAACTGGACGTTCTCCGTGGCCGTGTTGACGGGCGTGCCCGGCGTCAGGAGGAACTTCTCCCAGGTGTGCGGGCGGGTGGAGTTGCCGTGCACCAGGATGACGATGGGCTTGGAGGAGTCCTCGGAGTTCTGCGTGTACTCCTTGGCAGCGCAGGGGTAGCCCTCGATCTTCGCCTTGTCCCCGTCGATGAAGCCGGTGGCGGCGTTGGGACCGCCGAACGCCGAGTTGCCGGTCCACTTGCCGTCGTTGTTGCCGTCCTTGTACGGCGTGGTGCCGGCGGTATTGGTCTTGTCGTAGTAGAGGTTCGTCACCGAGCAGCCCGGGTGGTTCGTCAGCGGGCGGTACTTGCCGTCATAGGTACGGTAGTTGTCCTGGTTCTGCGGCACCGTGGTGGTGATCTCCGCCATCTCCGGCGCGTCCTGGATGGACCAGGTGGAGATGTCGATGCCCGCCGCTTGTACCTCGGCGGTCTTCGAGGCGATGCGCTCGCGACATGCCACCACCTCGGCCGGGGTCTCCACGACGGGAGGCGGATCCTCGCCGACCTCCTGGTTCGAACACGCCAGCCCGCACAGCCCGAAGACCGCCGCCACAGCACGAATACTCATGCGATGCGTTGCCATTTGTAGCTCCGTTGCAATCGCTTACAGGGTTCAGTGGAAGTGCGGGTGCTTCCCTCCGGCGCGCTACATCCGGTGGTGGGAGGTCCCGGCCTGCGGCGTGGACGAAGCGCACCGCAAGTGGGGCGATTCGTACCAAACGCGGACCTCGGGGAGCAAATCAGACTTGAAGACTGATTCAGATTTCGGCCGCTCCAAGTTGAAGGGTGATTCAGTATTGCGGTGCGTCACGTGCCGAAGTTGAAGGGTGATTCAGTATTGCGGTGCGTCAGGGGTTGTTCGGGGGTGGGGTGCGCGTCGCGGTGCGTCAGGCTTTGCGAAGCAGGGCGCGCATCGCGGCGCGTCACGGGTGTAGGTTCCTTCCGCTGGACATGGACCTCTCCAGGAAGGCGCGCACCGATGAATCCCCGTCACCTCAGCCGGGGCGAGTTCCTCGCCCTCACCGGCCTGCTGTCCGGCTCCGCGTTGCTGCGAGGCACCGCCGAGGCCGCCACGCCTCCGGCGCCCACGCCCGCTGGCAAGGGCGCGCCTGGCCCGGGGCCTTCCCGGGAGGAGATGGAGAAGGTGCGCCGCGAGTGCCGCGCCTCGCTGACGTCCGGCATGCCCGTCAACGCGGGCGACGAGCTCATCCGCATCGGTGAGTGGGTGAAGCGGCAGGGCGTGTCGCGGGACTTCTATGGGAACGGGGAGTTCGTCCAGTCCTTCGAGAAGCGCGTGGCGGGCCTGCTCGGCTTCGAGGACGGGTGCTACATGCCCACCGGCACCATGGGCCAGCTCGCGGTGCTGCGCATGTACGCGGACGCGAGCGGCAACCGGCGCGTGGGCCTGCACCCCTCGTCGCACCACGTGCTGCACGAGAGCGACGCCCACGCGGTGATGCACGGGCTGCGCGAGGTGCTCATCTCACCGTGGACGCGGCCGCTGCTGGCCAGTGACGTGCGCGACGCGAAGGACCCTCTTGGCACGGTCAGCGTCGAGCTGCCGGTGCGGTGGCTGGGCGGACAGCTCCAGACGTGGGAGCAGCTGGAGGAGCTGAAGCGCACCTGCCGTGAGAAGGGCGTGAAGCTCCACATGGACGGTGCGCGGCTGTGGGAGTGCCAGCCCTACTACGGCCGCTCGTACGCGGTCATCTGCCGGGGCTTCGACTCCGTCTACGTGTCCTTCTACAAGATGGTGGGCGCGCTGGGCGGGGCCATGGTGCTGGGCAGCAGCGACTTCGTCCGCACCGCGCGCACCTGGCGGCACCGGCACGGCGGCAACCTCTACCAGATGCTGCCTTATGTCGCGTCCGCGGCCATGCGCCTGGACGACGTGCTCGCCCGCATCCCCGGGTACGTGAAGCGAGCGAAGTCGCTCACCGAGGCGCTGGCGGCGGACTCGCGGCTGACGGTGCTGCCCCGGCCCGTGCAGACGAACATGTTCCGCGTCTTCCTGCGCGGTGACCCGGCGGCGCTGACGCGCCAGCGAGACAGAATCGCCCGCGAGGACAAGGTCTGGGTGGCGGGGGGCTTCAGTCCCACGCGCGTGCCCGGCGTCGTGGAGACGGAGCTGCAGGTGGGGGAGGGGCTGGGAGACATCAAGGACGCGGACATGGCCCGCGCCTTCTCGCGGCTGTGCGACGCGGCCGGCTGAGTGGAGGGCAGGCAGCCGGGCGGCCATGAAACGAAGCGCGCCCGACACTCCGTGGGCGCGGTGGGTTGCGGAGGCTCCGGCCTGCGTTACCTCAAGTACATGACCGAGGTTCAGACGACATCATCGCGCGACTACAAGATTCCGGAGGGCTGCCCCGTCTGCGCGGCGGACCTTCCGGTGCGTGTGTCCGCGTCCGGGCCGAGCGCCGTCTGCAAGCACTGCGGGTGGTTCGGCCGTCCCACCCTCACCGTGACCCACAGCGGGTTCCGCGTCTCCGTCGAGGGGGAGAAGGCGTAGCCCCGAGGCCCGCCCTGACCTACCGGCGGGCGGATTCCAGGTGGTCCACCCGGCGCAACTCCGGGAAGAGCCAGGCCCAGAGCGCCACCACCACCAGCGTGCCCACCGCGCCCGCCACTACGG
The DNA here is from genome assembly GCF_010894435.1 of Pyxidicoccus trucidator. Classification (NCBI taxonomy): domain Bacteria; kingdom Pseudomonadati; phylum Myxococcota; class Myxococcia; order Myxococcales; family Myxococcaceae; genus Pyxidicoccus; species Pyxidicoccus trucidator. Next base: position 227,070 of record NZ_JAAIXZ010000014.1, read on the forward strand.
CGTGGACGGCGCCCACGCTCTCGGCGAGCCCGCCCGCGCGGAACTCGCCCAGCTCGTTGGAGGCGCCGATGCACATCAGGTTCACCGCGCCCACACGGCCGCGCATGTCGTCCGGCGTGGCCACCAACTCCAGCGTGTGCCGCACCACCACGCTGACCATGTCCGCGGCGCCCGCCACCGCCAGGGCCAGCAGGGACAGGGGCAGCGAGCGACTCACCCCGAAGACGAGCGTGGCGAGCCCGAAGATGGCCACCGCCCCGAACATCTTCCACCCGGCCCGGCCCCCCACGGGACGCAGCGCGAGGAAGACGGCCACCAGCGCGGCGCCCACCGCCGGAGCGCCACGCAGCAGTCCCAGCCCCCACGGCCCCGTGTGCAGCACGTCCCGCGCGTAGATGGGCAGCAGCGCCACCGCGCCGCCCATCAGCACGGCGAACAGGTCCAGGGTGATGCTGCCCAGCAGCATCCGCTGCCGGCGCACGAAGCGCAGCCCCGCCACCAGCGTGGCGAAGGACAGCTTCTCGCTGGAGGCGCTGCCTGTCCTCACCTTCAGCGAGAGAATCCAGCCCACCGTCAACGCGCACAGCGATGCCGAGGTGATGTAGACCCCCGCGGCGCCCAGCCAGCCGTAGAGGAGGCCGCCCACCGCCGGGCCGGCGATGGAGGCCATCTGCCAGGTGGTGGAGTTGACGGCCACCGCGCGAGTCAGCTCCTCGCGGGGAACCAGGTAGGGCGTGAGCGCGGAGCCCGCCGGCGCGTAGAAGGCGCGCGCCGTCCCGAAGAGCACCAGCACCCCGTAGACGAAGCGCACGTCGCGGATGTGCCCCAGCGTGAAGATGAGCAGCAGCAGGCTGCACAGCAGCATCACCCCCTGGCACACCGCGATGATGGCGCGCCGGTCCACCCGGTCCGCCATCTGTCCACCCAGGAGGCTGAAGGCGAGGAAGGGGAGGAACTGGGCCAGGCCCGTGTAGCCCAGCGCCAGCGCGCTCCCTGTCAGCTCGTACACCTGCCAGCCGATGGCCACGGACTCGATCTGCACGGCCAGCACCGCGCACAGGCGTGCCACCTGGAAGACGCGGAAGTCACGATGACGGAAGACCGAGCGGGAGGACGTAGCGTCGAGGGCGGTCATGCTGGGACGGCGCTCTAACGCACACGCCGCGCTCGCGCCACCCCGACACGGCGAGCCCGCCTGCCCTCAGTGAAGCAGCGGCCCGGGCACCGCCGCCGTCCGCCAGGGAAGCTCCACGGTGAAGATGGAGCCCTTCCCCGGCTCGCTGTGGACGGAGATGGTGCCGCCCATGCAGGAGAGAATCTCGCGGACGATCCACAGCCCCATCCCCAGGCCGCTGAAGTGCTGCTCGGAGACGGCGCGCTCGAAGCGCTCGAAGATGCGCGCCTGGTCCCGCTCGGCGATGCCGATGCCCTCGTCCCGCACGGAGAGCCTCGCGGCGTGCTCGTCTCCCGTCACCTGCACGGTGATGGGACGGCCCTGGCCGTACTTGACGGCGTTGGACAGGAGGTTGGTCATCACCTGCTCCAGCCGGAGCCGGTCCCACTGGCCGCGGAGGCTTCCCTCACTGCGCAGCACCAGCGTGCTGCCACTTCGCGCCAGCTCCTCACGGAAGCGCACGGACACGTCGCGGGCCACCTCCGACAGGTCCAGGTCCTCCGGGTGGAAGCGCAGGCGCCCCTCCCGGACGCGGGCGATGTCCAGCAGCTCGTCCACGAGGTGTATCAGCCGCTCCACCTGCCGCTCGACGACCTCCGCCTTGGCCATCACCCGCTCGGAGGCGTACGCCTGTCCCTCGCGGATGCGGCGCAGCAGGCTCTGTGACTGGAGCCGCAGCGTCATCAGCGGTGTGCGCAGCTCGTGCGCGGCGATGGAGAGGAACCTGTCCCTGCTGCGGACGGCGTCGACCAGCTCCTGGTTCAGCCGGGCGTTGTCCACCGCCAGCGCCACGCGGCGGGCGACGTCCCGCGCCAGCTCCACCTCCGTGTCACCGAGCCGGCGCGGAGGGACGGTGGTGAAGCCGATGGCGCCCAGCACCCGGCCCCGGCCCACGAGCGTCAGGCGGATGGAGGAGCCCGCGGCGTCTCCCAGCCGGAGGTGGCCCTCCACCGACGGAGAGCCGCCGGTGTCGGGCGCGTAGAGGGCCGGGGGCTCGGAGACGCCTCGCAGGCGCTGCTCTTCCTGGAGGTCGACGTGGGCCACCGCCTCGCGCTGGAGCCGGCCGTCTTCCTGGAGGAGGTCGAGGACGCAGCCATCCGCCACCAGGGGGACGGACAGGCGCACGGCCAGGGTGAGCGCGCGGCCCAGGTCGGCCTCCTCGGCGAGCGCGCCGCTCAGCTCCGCCAGCAGGGCGAAGCGCTGGCGCGCGGCGTCCGCCTCCACGCGCGCGGCCTCCGCGGCCCGGGCCTGGCCTTCCAGCTCGCGGGTGGCGCGCAGCTCTATCTCCGTCATCACCGAGGCCGCCAGGTCCTTGAGGATGCCCAGCTCCTCGTCCTTCCAGTCACGCGGCTTCGTGTCGATGGCGCACAGGGTGCCGAGAATCTCGCCGGACGGAGTCTTCAGCGGGTAGCCCGCATAGGCGACCACGTTGAGCTGATCCACGGCGAGGTTCTCCTTCAGCACCGGATGCTCGCGGGCGTCGTTGATGACGAGCGGCTGTCCGGTGGCCACCACGTGGATGCAGAAGGAGTAGGTGAGGGGCGTCTGCCGGACGTCGCACCACGGAGGCGGCAGGCCGACGCAGCTCTTGAAGAACTGCCTGTCCCTGTCCACCAGGGTGACGAGCGATACGGGCACATGGAGCGTCCGCGTCGTCAGGCGGGCGAGCCGGTCGAAGGCTTCCTCGGAGGGGGTATCCAGCAAGGCCGTGCGCCGCAGCGCCTCCATCCGGCGCTGGCGGCTGATGATGTGCTGGAGCTCGAGCAGCTCGCGTTCCATCCGAGTGGGCGCCTGCTGACGCGGGTCTTCAGGGGCTCCGCCCTCGAACGAGCCGTTCTCTGGGTGCATGCCGACCATGGTCGCCTCCCCCGGGCGAAGGGCAGTGCCTCCCGCTCCTCCTTCATGGTGGCCACCGTGGCGCCGGGTTGCCCGGTGCGCGCTCCGGAAGCGGACGCCCCGAAAGCCCTGGTGGAGTGCGGAGCTACCCCACGAGAACCCGGCCGCCCGGGGCAAAACGGGGAAGGAGAGCTAGAATCCAAGAAAATGATAAACCTGCATTGACCTACTTCCAGGTAGGGCTGTACACGTTTCCCGCCGTCGATTCATTCCAAGGAGACGAGTCGCCATGAGCCTCAAGCGAAGCGCCGTCGTGTTGGGAGTGTCGGGACTGCTGGCCATCCTGCCCGGCTGTGGAAGCGAGCCCGTCGAGCCGGTGGAGCCCGCCGCGAGCACGGCGGAGGACGGGCCGGATGAGCGGGGCGGCACGGTCAACCAGATGGTCTACACGGACCACGCCATCGTCACCTGTTCGAGCGCGACGATGTACGGCAACTACTCGACGACGTCGGGGCCGCAGGACCCGATTCGCGTGCTCGGCTACGGCGACAAGGTCGGCATCCGGCGGGATGCTGGCACTGCCTCCTGGGCCGTCATCCTGGACTACGGGCCGGACGACTGGGGCTACCTGCTGCGCTCGTGCATGACCCGTTGCAGCGGCCCCAACAACCCCATCGCCGGCTGCTTCTGAGCCCACCGCGCACAAGGAGGACACGATGACGATCGAGACTCCCGAGGTGGCTCTCCGTGACACCGCGCCGCTCGAGCACCGGCGCGCGCTGCTGCCGCTTCTGGCGCGCGTGGCCCTGGTCGCGCTCTGCGCGGTGGGCGCGTGGCAGGCGTTCAAGGTGACTCCGGCGTGGGCCGGGACGCGGCTGACGGTGTGCGCGCAGGACCTGTACGTCCGCGACGCGCCAGCGGGCATCTTCATCGGCACGCTGTACCAGGGGCAGACGATGGAGGTGACGAAGTACTCGCCGAGTGGCGAGTGGGCCTATGGCTTCGCCTATGGCCACGTGAACAAGTGGGGCTGGGTGCAGAACGGCTGGTTCTGCCGGTAGCCGCACGGGGCCGCGCGTGGCGTCAGTCCTCGTCGTCGCCGCGCGCGAGCCGTGCCCCCGGATGCCCGGTCGCCAGCGTCTCGTGCTCGCGCTCCTGCGTGAGCCCCGACGTGCTGGAGAGCTTCGTGTCCTCGTGCGGGTTGTCGGACCTCGCCACCGAGTGCGTGTGTGCCCGCTCGGGCCGCGCCTCGGACAGCGGGTGCTGGCTGCCTGGCCGGCCCCCGGACAGGGTGTGACGGCGGGCGGGGTCGAGGTGGACGTACTCGAACCGCTCCCGGGACTCGCGGGGGGTGAACAGGGCGCCAAGTGGCCCGGGCAGGTCCTCGTGGAGCCGGTGCAGCGCCGCCTCGGAGAGCGCCTCGGCCAGCACCTGGCAGACGACGCCCGTGTGCTCCACGGCGAAGCCCCGGCGGACGTGCTCCCGCCCCGCGACGCGCACGTACAGCTCCGTGAGGTCGAAGTCCTGGCCGTGCGCTCCGCTCCTCAGCATTCCGGTGATGGGAGCGGGGAGGTCCTCGGCGAGCACCTGGAGCTCGCCCCGGGTGAGCCGCGCGCCCACGACTTCGAGCACGGCACGCGCCGTCCGGGCGGCCTCATCGATGCTCGACAGCCCCGTGCGCTCGGTGACCCGGGACAGGAATTCGTCGTGCGTCATCGTCCTCTCCCCGTGGGTTGAGCGGCCAGTTCCACCCCAAGTCTGTGCACGGGGCCGCCCCCGCGTGGACCTTCCGCCTCCCCGGCCCCGGGAGGAGCAGGGAAGGGCCTCGTGATACCGTCCCGGTCCGATGGCTCCACGCGAAGCTCCCCCTTCTCCGCGCCCCGTCTCACGAGGGCGCCGCATCCTCGCCACCTCGCTCTGCCTCGTCCTCCTGGCTGGACTGGGAGGCTGCCGCAAGTCGGACGCCGAGCGGGCCGCCGAGGAGCGGGCGGAGATCGACAAGAAGCTCCGGGACTCGTACGCGCTGGTGCCATACCGCGCGCTGAAGCTGACCTTGCGCGCCGAGGGCGAGCCGAACGCGCCCGAGGAGATTGCCACGCTCTGGAAGGTCCTCGCCGAGACGCGGGCGCTGCCCGAGAAGGCCGTCACGGACGAGGAGACGCGCCGCATGGCAAGGGCGTATCTGGATTTGGGCGTTGCCTTCTACAAGGCGAAGAAGACGCTGGAGAAGCGCGACGAGGACGAGTTCCCCCTGCTGTGGAACCGCTGGCTGCCAGAAGCGGCGCCACCCTTCCCGGGGTACGACGCGGGGCAGGAGCACGCCGTCCTCGCCGCCGTGTGGGTGGTCCTCGACAACGCCGACCGGGGCAACCGCGTCCCCGCGTCGGACCTGGTGTTCTACGAGCTGTCGCGCGCGAGGGCCCAGCCCTCGTGGCCGCCGAGCCTGCGCGTGGCCGTGCAGGCCAACCGCGGCCTGGCCTTCTGCGGGGCCGGCTACCACTACGCGGCCGAGGAGGAGCTGAACGCCTTCCTCGCCGACGCGGAGGCTCTGCCCGTGGACGCCTTCCCCGCGTATCAGGGCACCACGCCCGAGCAGTCCCGCGAGACGCTGCTCGCCGCCGGCTACTTCCTGCGCGCGTGGAACCGCATGGGGCTCAAGCGCGAGCGCGCCGCCGAGGACGACATCGAGCGCGGCCTGCGCTCGCTGGAGAAGCTGGGCATCGAGAACGAGCTGACGTGGTGGGGCTGGGCCTTCATCCACTTCCGCCGCGAGCGTTACGAGGAGTCCGCGAAGTACCTCGACAAGCTCGCGGCCAGCCCGTTCCTCGGGGAGACCGAGCGCCAGGAGGTCCGCGCCAGCGCGGAGGAGATGCGCAAGCACGGCGACAAGCTCCCCGTCTTCCTGCAGGCGCGCGCGGCCGTCATCCTGGCCCAGGCGCTCATCGCCCGCGCCGGTGGGCCGGAGAAGATCCTCGTCACCGTGCTGGGCCCGGAGCGGGCGAAGCAGGTCTACGCGCCCATCGTCTGGATGGACCGGGTGCGCCAGGGCGTCGGCGCCGTCTCGCTGGACAAGGTCGCGAGCGGGGCCGGGGACACGCTGGACGTCGCGAAGGAGGCGGGAGGAAAGGGGCTCGACGCGGCGAAGGAGGCGGGCAGCAAGGGGCTGGAGGCGCTGAAGAAGAAGCTGGGCAGCGGCTCGGCGGAGCCCGCTCCCCGCTGACGGGCCACCGGCGGCCACGCCCGGACTGGCGTGGCCGCGGCGGTGACGTGCTTCGCGCCCTTCATGTAGGGGATGCTGGACTGGTGGTGCGTCGGTGCACCGTGCTATCCGACCGCCCCCGCCAGGAGCCCGACGACATGCCCGCGACGAAGAAGGCCCCCGAGAAGAAGGCCGTGGTGAAGAAGGCGCCCGCGAAGGAGCTTCCCATCGTCCCGTTTGAGAGCCAGCGCGCGTGGGAGACGTGGCTCGCCGCCAACCATGCGTCGTCTCGCGGCGTGTGGCTGAAGCTCGCGAAGAAGTCCACGGGCGTCGCGTCGGTCACCTACCCGGAGGCGCTGGACGTGGCGCTCGCGTGGGGGTGGATCGACGGGCAGAAGGGGAGCTTCGACGACGCGTGGTGGCTCCAGAAGTTCACGCCGCGCGGGGCGAAGAGCGTCTGGTCCAAGGTGAACCGCGAGAAGGTGCAGGCCCTCGTCGACGCGGGGAAGATGCAGCCCTCCGGGCTCGCGGTGGTGGAGAGCGCGAAGCAGGACGGGCGCTGGGAGGCGGCCTACGACTCACAGAGCAAGGCCACCGTGCCCGAGGACCTGGCCACGGCCCTCGCCGCCAACGCCCGTGCCTCGGCGTACTTCGCCACGCTCAACGCCGCCAACCGCTACGCCATCCTGTGGCGTGTCCACACGGCGAAGAAGGCGGAGACCCGGGCCCGGCGCATCGCGGACTTCGTGGAGATGCTCGCCCGGAACGAGAAGCTGCACCCCTGAGGCGCGCCGGAGCAGCCCCTCACGCCGTCGTCTTGCGGAACCGGCGCGAGGCCACCGTCATCATCACCGTGCCGAAGACGGCCAGCAGCAGGACCTGGAGCCACAGGTCCGCCAGGCCCGCGCTCTTGAGCAGCGTGCCGCGCAGCACCTCCACGTAGTAGCGGACCGGGTTGAAGTACGTGATCCACGCCAGCCAGTCCGGCATGGCGCGGATGGGCGTCATGACTCCCGACAGCAGCACCGCCGGGAGCATGAAGAGGAAGCCTCCGACGAAGGCCTGCTGCTGCGTGCGGCTCAGCGTGGCGATGACGAGCCCCACGCCCAGCGTGGACAGCAGGTAGAGCAGGGTGGCCAGCGCCACCAGCCCCAGGTTGCCCCGCAGCGGCACGCCGAACACCCAGGCCCCCACGCTCAGCGCGAGCCCCACGTCCACCAGGCCAATCAGGACGAACGGCGTCACCTTGCCCGCCATCAGCACTCCGGGCCGCAGGGGCGTCACCTGGAGCTGCTCCAGCGTGCCGCTCTCACGCTCGCGCGCCAGCCCCATGGCCATGATGATGGTGGTCACCACGAGCAGCAGCATCGCCGCGATGCCCGGCACCACGTACACCGCCGTGGCCAGCTCCGGGTTGTAGAGGACGCGCGGCACCAGCTCCACCGCCTGACGGGGTGGCGTCTCTCCTCGTGCCAGGGCCTCCGCCCGCATCTTCCCGACTGCCTGCTGCACCGCGTGCCGCGCTACCGCGTCCGCCGCCACCCCCGAGCGCACCGGGTCCGAGCCGTCCACCAGCGCCTGCACCTCGGCCCCCGTGCCGCGCAGCACGTCCTCCTGGAAGTCGGGAGGGAACACCAGCGCCACGGACGCCTCGCCACGCTCCACGAGCGCCTGCGCGGCGCGCTCGTCCCGGACCTCTGCCTTCAAGTCCAGCGTGTCCCCGGCCAGCAGCGTGCGCGCGTACTCCCGGCTGCTCGAAGACCCGTCCCGGTCCACCACCGCCGTGGGCACGTGGCGCACGTCGAAGTTCACCGCGAAGCCCAGGACGAAGAGCTGGACGAGGGGCGCCAGCGTCAGCAGCGCCATGACGCGCTTGTCGCGCGCCGTCTGCCGCACCTCCTTCACCACCACGGCGCGGTACTGCACGAACAGTGGATGCATGGCTCCAGCCCTCCCTTCAGTCCAGCCGCCGGTGGAAGCGGCGCGTGGCCACCGTCAGCATGAAGGCCGCGAACAGCGCCAGCGCCACCAGTTGCGGCCACAGCACGTCCAGGCCATTGCCCCGCAGCAGCACTCCACGCAGCGTGCTCACGAAGTAGCGCGCCGGAATCAGCATGCTGATGAACCGCAGCGGCGGGGGCAGGTTTTCAATGGGGAAGATGAAGCCCGACAGCAGCATGGACGGCAGCACGGACGTCATCGTCGCCACCTGCGTGGCCACCACCTGGTTGCGCGTCACCACGGAGATGAGCAGCCCCTGGCCCAGCATGCCCACCAGGAACAGCAGCGCTCCCAGCCCCAGCGCCACCACGCTGCCGCGCACCGGCACGTCGAACACCCACGTGCCCACGGTGATGACGAGCAGCACCTGGAGGATGCCGATGCCGAGGTACGGCAGCAGCTTGCCCACCACAATCTCCAGCCGCCCCACGGGCGTGGCGAAGAGCTGCTCCATGGAGCCGCGCTCCCACTCGCGGGCCACGGTGAGCGCGGTGATGAGCACCGCGACAATCGCCAGCAGGTACGCCGCCAGCCCCGGCACCAGGAACAGCGCGGAGCGCCCGTTCGGGTTGAACAGCGTCCGTATCCGCACCTCCAGCGGAGGCGCCCTCGGAGCCGAGCCCGTGAGCTTCCGGCCCGCCATTTCCACCAGCGCCTGGGCCTTGGCCAGCGCCTGCGTGGCGGTGTTCGCGTCCGAGCCATCCATCAGCAGCTGCACCTGGGCCCCGCCGCGCGCCACGTCCTCCGCGAAGCCCTTCGGCACCACCAGCACCGCCACCGCGCTCCCGCGCCGCAGCTCGCGCAGCGCGCCTTCGGGCGAGGTGCCCTCTGACTGGAGGACGAACTCCTCGGACGCCGTTACGAGGCGCACCAGCTCGCGGGACTGCTCGGTCCGGTCCTGGTCCACCACCGCCAGCCCCAGGTGGTCCACGTCGAAGCTGATGCCGAAGCCGAAGAGCACCAGCAACAGCACCGGCATGGCCAGCGCCAGGTAGAGGGTGCGGATGTCCCGGCGGATGTGCAGCACCTCCTTGCCCGCCATGGCGAGGATGCGGCCCACCGTACGTCGCAGGTGTGAAGAGGCCATGGCGGTTCAGTCCCCCCCTCGCTGGGCCCCGGCCGTGAGCGCCAGGAAGACGTCGTCCAGCGTGGGCGCGGACTCCTCCACCTCCAGCGGGTCCACTCCGCGCGCCCGCAGCCAGCGCTCCAGCGCCTCCGGGGGCAGCCGCTCCGGGTCCACCCGCACCGTCGCCCCCGAGCCGAAGCGGCTCACGTCCAGCACGCCGGGCTCGCCGCGCAGCGCGTCCAGCGCGGGTGCCAGGTGGGGGCCTCGCACCTCCAACACCCGGCCCGGCGCGTGCGTGCGCTTCAGCCCGTCCGGCGTGTCCAGCGCCACCAGCTTCCCGTCCACCATGATGCCGATGCGGGCGCAGTACTCCGCCTCGTCCATGTAGTGCGTGGTGACGAAGACGGTGGTGCCGCCCGCGGCCAGCTCGCGGATGAGGGCCCAGAAGGAGCGGCGCTGAATCGGGTCCACGCCCGCGGTGGGCTCGTCCAGGAAGACGATGCGCGGCCGGTGCATCACCGAGCTGGCCAGCGCCACGCGCTGCTGCATGCCTCCCGGCAGTGAGCCCGTCACTTCATCCTGGATGCCGGTGAGCTGCATCCGCTCCAGCAGCTCGCTGATGCGCCGCTCCAGCTCTCGGCCATGGGCGCCGTACGCCGAGGCGAAGAACTCCAGGTTGGCGCGGACCGTCAGGTCCAGGTACAGCGAGAAGCGCTGGGACATGTAGCCGATGCCCGCCTTCACACGCTCCGACTCGCTTTCCACGTCGTGGCCCGCGACCCGCGCGTGGCCGCCCGTGGGCTTCAGCAGCCCGCACAGCATGCGGATGGTGGTGGACTTGCCGGCGCCATTCGCCCCCAGGTAGCCGAAGATTTCGCCGGCCCCCACGGTGAAGCTCACGTCGTTCACCGCGGTGAAGGCGCCGAAGCGCCGCGTCAGGTGCTCCACCTCGATGGCCGCGCTCATGCGGCCCTCCCGCCGTTGCGCCGCTCGACGAGGGCCAGGAACACCGCCTCGAAGTTGGACGCCGCCACGCCGTGCTGGCGCGTCAGCTCCCGGGGGCCGCCCTCGGCGATGAGCTCACCCGCGTACAGCAGCCCCACGCGGTGGCAGCGCGCCGCCTCGTCCATGTACGGCGTGGACACCACCAGCGTCATGCCGTCGTGGACCAGGGTGTAGAGCAGCTCCCACAGCTCGCGGCGGCTCACCGGGTCCACGCCGTTGGTGGGCTCGTCCAGCAGCAGCACGCGCGGCCGGTGGAGCAGGGCACACGCCAGCGCCAGCTTCTTGTACATGCCGCCCGACAGCGCGTCCGCCCGCCGCTCCGTGAAGCGTCCCAGCCGGGTGATGTCCAGCAGCCGCTCCCGCCGCTCGGCGAAGTCCTCCTTCGACAGGCCGAACAGGCGCGCGAAGAAGCGGAGGTTCTCATCCACGCTCAGGTCTCCGTAGAGCGTGTTCCGCTGCGGCACCAGGCCCAGTCCCTCTCGCACCTGGGTGCGGGGGTGGGTCGGGTCCTCGCCCAGCATCCGCACGTGGCCCGCGTCCGGGCGCAGCAGGCCCGACATCAGCCGGATGGCCGTCGTCTTCCCCGCGCCGTCCGGGCCCACCAGGCCGTATACCTCGCCCCGGGCTACCGCCAGCGACACGCCCCGCAGGGCCTGGGTGGCGCCGAAGCTCCGCCGGACGTCCTCGAGCGCGACGTCCGGGAGCGCGTCCCCTCCAGGCGCCGCGCCCATCACCGCTGCTCCGCGACGGCCCGCGTGGACGCGTCGCTCAGGGAGATTTCCACCGGCATGCCCGGGAGCAGCAGCCCGTCGGGCGCGTCGATGTGCACCTCGACGGGGTACACGAGCCGGTCCCTGTCGCTGCGCGTCTGCACGTTGCGAGGAGTGAAGGCCGCCTCGCGCGCCACGGTGACGACGCGGGCGGGGAAGGTGCGGTCCGGGTACGCGTCCGCGCGCACCGTGGCCTCCTGGCCGGGCCAGGCCGAGGCCAGCTCCGCGTTGGGCAGGTAGAAGGTGGCCTTGGGCCGGCGCGTGTCCACCAGCCGCGCCACCACCGCGCCCGGCAGGGCCAGCTCGCCCGGCTCCAGCACCAGCGTCTCCACCGTGCCCGACATGGGCGCGTGCAGCTCGCACTCCGACACGGAGATGCGAGCGCGGCGCAGCGTGGCCTCGGCGGCCTCCACCGAGCGGCGGGCGGACTCGGCCTGCTGCTGGCTCGCGCGCTCCTGCTCCACGGCGGCGCGGGCCTGGCGCCCGGCGGCCGTGCTGGAGTGCCGGGCGGCGGTGAGCTGCTGCTCCAGCGACGCGGCCTGGGCGCGCGCGTGGTCCAGCGCCGCCTCCGTGGTCGCCGTCCCCAGCTTTTCCATACGGTCCGCCTGCCGCTGCGCGAGCCCCTGCTGGTCCGCCAGCGAGGCAATCTGCGCCTGGCTGCCGGTGGCCTGCGCGGCGACGGCCTCGCTGTTGCGGCCGGCGGCCAGGGCGCCGGCCCGCGCCGCGTCCGCTTGCGCTCGGGCCATGGCCAGCCGTGCCTCCGTCTCCGCGAGGCCCGCCTCCTGCTCGGTGCAGTCCAGGGTGACGAGCAGCGCTCCCTTGTCCACCCGGGCGCCTTCCTCCACGTGCCGCGCCACCACGCGGGCGTTGATGCGGGCGCGCACATCCACCGCCGTACCCTCCACCACGCCCGAGCCCCCGGACGGCCCCTCCGCGGCCCGGCGGTCTCTCAGGATGCGGAAGCCCAGCAGGGCGCCGAGCGCGCCCACCAGGACCACGAACAACACGACGGCACGTCGCATGAACTCTCCCCTCGAAGCCGCGGCACGTCGCGCGGTGACGGAAGGGGCCCATCGCAAGGGCCATGCCGTGCCCGCCCTCCGTCTGAGCAGGGGCCCGGGTGTCGGATGCCCACGCGTTGCCCCTGTCGGAAACCCGGCACCCCCGTCGGAAGGCCGGCGGGGGTCCGTCCGGCGCGCTCCCTTCCCCGGCTCACCTCCACCGGCCGGTGTCCCCCTCCGAAGGAAACCTGCACATGGACCGGGCGCGGGGCTGCTTCATGAGAGGGAGCGGGTCTTTCGCTACCGCTTCTTCATGCTTCTTCACGGCCCGTGGCGAGGACGGCGTGGCACCTTGCGCTCGGCCTCTTCAGAGGAAGAAGGGTCACCCCGCTGATGGCCGGAGCCGGTGGCACCGTCATTGCTCAGCGAGTCGTGCGTCACATCCCGTGCGCACCCGAGGAAGGGGAAGACACCCCCATGCTGCTCGACATGTACCTGTTCTTCTGTCTGCCGTTCCCGACGCCGGTGCGCGCCGCTCCCAGGGCGTCGCCACGTCCACGGGGGGGCTCCGGACGAAGGGCGGCCTCCAACAACCGGGCGCCTTCCCGTCAGGGGGAGGGCGGGGGCGGGCAGGCCGGCAAGGGGACGGGCGGGAAGCGGCGCTCGGCACGCCCTGTGCTGAAGGTCATCGAAGGAGGCCGCGCGGGCGTACCATGAGCCGCGAGGCGTGAGTAGAAGGGGCGGTCCATGGACTCGCGGACGCGGCGCAGCTTCGACGACATCCAGCTCAAGCACATCAGCCGCATCTTCGGCCGCATGGTGGTGCTGCGCGCGTACGTGGGCGGCGTGCTGATGGTGGTCGTGGCGGGGATGGCGGCGATGGACGCGGCGCCGTGGCGGCTGACCTGGCTGAGCGTGCAGGTGGCGGCCGCCCTCACGTTCTTCTTCTACGAGCTGCGCCGCTATCGCCGCGAGGGCGTCACGGCGCGCAGCGTGCCCATCAACATGCTGTTGGGCACGCTGTTCCAGCAGCTCCTGGTGACGGGGACGGGGGGGCTCGCCAGCCCGCTCCTACCGATGGTCCTTCCCCTGGCCTTCGTGAGCGCTACCGTTCTGCCCCGGGTCTGGCACCTGCGGCTGTTCGCCGTGGAGCTCGCGGCGCTGACGTTGATGGCGGCCCCCCAGCTCGCGGGCTGGCTGCCCATGCTCCCACTTTCCTTCCTGGGAGAACCCTCCCGGCCCATGATGTTCGCCATCGCGGGGGCGATGCTCCTGTTCATCCTCATGATCAACGCGGTGGGCGTCGCCGTCCGCACCACCTTCGATGACATGCTCGGCGACGCGCTCGCGCAGCGGGACGAGCTGCTGGCCACGCACCGCACGTACGCGCGCGCGCTGGAGGCCATGTCGGGCGAAATCGCCCATGAGCTGAAGAACCCGCTGGCCACCGTGAAGGGGCTCACCCAGCTCATGGTGCGCGAGGCCGGCCGGGCCCAGCCCACCGAGCGCCTGGAGGTCCTGTCGAGCGAGGTGGTGCGCATGCAGGGCATCCTGGAGGAGTTCCTCAACTTCTCCCGGCCCCTCGTCCCGCTGTCGGTGAGCGCGGTCGACCTGGCGGCGCTGTGCGACGAGGCGCTGGTGCTGCACGAGGGGCTCGCCGCCCAGGGTGACGTCCGGCTGGAGCGCGTGGGGCAGGGCCCGGTGAACGCGGTCTGCGACCCGCGCAAGGTGAAGCAGGTGGTGATGAACCTGCTCCACAACTCCATCGAGGCCAGCCCTCCGGGTGGACGGGTGGTGCTGGAGGTGGGCGCCACGCCCTCGGGCGAGGCACGGGTGTCCGTGATTGACCAGGGGCCGGGCCTGCCGCCGCAGGTGGCCGGGCGTGCCTTCGAGGCTGGCGTCACCACCAAGGCCAAGGGCTCCGGGCTGGGGCTGACGGTGGCACGCGCGCTGGCGCGCCAGCACGGCGGAGACGTCACCCTGGAGAACGGAACGAAGGGCGGGTGTGTGGCGGAGCTGGTGCTGCCCCGGGAGCTGTCCGCGGAGACGCTGGCGCCCGTGCGCTCGCGCGAGGTGGCCCATGCCGGTTGAGCCTGACGCCGCGCGGGAGTCCCTCGCCGTGCTGGTGGTGGATGACGACGCCGGGGTGCGCTTCACGCTGCGCGAGACGCTCCGGAGCCTGCCGGGCGTCACGGTGGACGTGGCCGAGGACGGCGAGGTGGCGCTGACGAAGCTGGCGGCGCGGCCGTACGAGCTGGTCATCACCGACCTGCGCATGCCTCGCGTCGACGGAATGGAGCTGGTGAGGCGGCTGCACGGGCAACCCCGGGCGCCGCGGGTCATCGTCGTCACCGCGCATGGCTCGGAGCGCTTCGCGGTGGAGGCGGTGAAGGCGGGGGCCTACGACTACTTCCGCAAGCCCTTCGACGTGGACGAGCTGCTGGCCGTGGTCACCCGCGCGCTGGAGGCGGTGCGGCTGCGGGACGAGAACGAGCGGCTCGCGGGCGAGCTGAACCTGTCCCGCTCGCTGGTGTTCGTCTCGGAGCCCATGAGGCGCCTGGCGCAGCTCGTCCAGCGCGCGGGCTCGCGGGACGTGACGGTGCTGATTACGGGCGAGAGCGGCACGGGCAAGGAGCGGGTGGCGGAGGCGCTGGTGCGGGCCTCGCCGCGCGCGGACCGGCCCTACCTGCGCTTCAACTGCGCGGCGCTCACGGAGGAGCTGGCGGAGGCGGAGCTGTTCGGCCATTCCAAGGGGGCGTTCACCGGCGCCCACCGCGTGCGGCAGGGCCTCTTCCGCGAGGCGGACGGCGGCACGCTGCTGCTGGACGAGGTGGGAGAGCTGGCCCCGCCGCTCCAGGCCAAGCTGCTGCGCGTGCTGCAGGAAGGCGAGGTGCGGCCCGTGGGTGAGGACCGGCCCGTCAAGGTGGACGTGCGAATCCTCGCGGCCACGCACAGGGACTTGCGCCGCCGGGCCGCGGAGGGAACGTTCCGCGAGGACCTCTACTACCGCCTCAACGTGGTGCAGCTCCGGGTGCCGCCGCTGCGCGAGCGCCCCGAGGACATCCCCGTCCTGGCCCGCATGTTCCTGGACCGCTTCGCCGGCCGCTTCCACACCGGGCCCCTCAAGGTGCCCGAGGGCTTCTTCGACACGCTCCGCGCCCTCCCGTGGCCGGGCAACGTGCGCGAGCTGGAGAACTCGCTGGAGAGCCTCGTGGCCCTCTCCAGCGAAGGGGAGCTGGACCTGGGCCTGCTGCCCGTAGCCGACGCGCCGGCCCCTGGCACCACGGAAGGGGGGAGCCCGGCGGGAGGCTTCGCCCTGAATGCGGGCTCCGGTGGCGAGGCACAGGACGGCGCGCCCGGCGCCGGGCTCAAGGAGCGCGTGGAGGCGTACGAGCGGGGCCTCATCCTGGATGCGCTGCGCCTCGCCGGGGGCAACCGGAGCGAGGCCTCGCGGCGGCTGGGCATCGGCCGGGCCACGCTGCACGACAAGCTGCGCAAGTACGGGCTGGACGGGGCTCCGGACGAGGGCGGGTAGGGCGCCCGGCGTGGGCAGGCCCGCGCGCCCCGTGAAGTGTCGTCTTCCCGGCAACGCGCCGGGGTTGTCGTCGGTGGGGGATGCTGGAAGCGGCGCGGATCCGGTCATCCTTGCGCGGAGTGCCCGCGCCCATCCGTTCGAGACCCGTGCCCGAGACAACGTCCCCACGCCCCTCCTCCGCGCAGGTGAGCATCCTGCTCGTCGACGACCTTCCCGCGAACCTGTTCGCGCTGGAGTGCATCCTCGCCCCCACGGGGTACCGGCTGGTCCGCGCCGCCTCCGGACAGGAGGCACTCCGCCGCGTGCTGGACGAGGACTTCGCGGCCATCCTCCTGGACCTGCGCCTGGGGGACATGACGGGCGCCGAGGTGCTGTCGCTGCTGCGCGAGCGGGAGCGCAGCCGACGCATCCCCGTCATGCTCCTCTCCGGCGTGGACGGAGACGACCCGGGGCTGCAGGCGGCCTTTGCCAGAGGCGCGGTGGACTACCTGCGCAAGCCCCTGGATTCCGAGGTGCTGCGCGCGAAGGTGGCCCTGCTCGTGGAGCTGTCCCAAACCCGGGAAGCCCTGCGGCGGCAGGAGCAACGTGTGCGCGAGCTCACCTCCCAGCTCCAAGAGGCCCGACGCGAGCTCCAGTCTTCGAAGGGACTGCCTCCGGAGTGAGCCGCACGGCGCGCCGCGCCGCGCGGTTTCACGGAGTCGGGAACAAACGTCCGGGTCGGGGGTTTCGGGGCGCCACGGAGCCGGAGCTTCCGGCGCCGCACAGGTTCCCCCAGAATGTCGCCCTCTCCCCCAGGAGCGTGCATGCACTCCGTGTCCCGCAGCCTCGCGGCACTCCTGCTGTTCTCCTTCGCCGGCCCGGCGCTGGCGCAGACGGCAGCCCCGGCCCCGAAGGCGCCCTACGGTTGGTCCTCCGAGCGCGCCGAGCGCGTCCGCTCGCGCTTCACCAAGTTCGAGTACCGCATCCCCATGCGGGACGGCACGCGGCTGTTCACCGCGGTCTACGTCCCGGTCGACGCGGCCCCGGGCAAGCGCTACCCCATCCTCATGGTGCGCACGCCCTACACCGTGGCGCCGTACGGGACGGACCGGTACCCGAGCGCGCTGGCGCCCACCGAGGCCTTCGAGAAGGAGGGCTTCATCTTCGTGTTCCAGGACGTGCGCGGCCGCCACATGTCCGAGGGCGAGTTCGTCAACGTGCGCCCGCACAACCCGAAGAAGGCCGGGCCGAAGGACATCGACGAGAGCACCGACACGTTCGACACCATCGACTGGCTGGTGAAGCGCGTGCCGAACAACAACGGCCGCGTGGGGCAGTGGGGCATCTCCTATCCCGGCTTCTACACGTCCGCGGGCGCCATCGACTCGCACCCGGCGCTCAAGGCGGTGTCTCCCCAGGCTCCCATCGCGGACTGGTTCTGGGACGACATGCACCGGCACGGGGCCTTCAACCTGTCGCTCGCGTTCAACTTCTTCTCGGTGTTCGGCCAGCCCCGCCCGCAGCCCACGGACGCGGAGGAGTGGTCGCCGTATGACCTGGGCACGCCGGATGCCTACGACTTCTTCCTGGACCTGGGGCCGCTGCGCAACGCGGATACGAAGCACCTCAAGGGCGAGGTCTCCTTCTGGAAGGACGTTGTCGCGCACCCCAACTACGACGGCTTCTGGCAGGCGCGGAACTTGTTGCCGCACCTGAAGAACATCAAGGCGGCGGTGCTGACGGTGGGCGGCTGGTACGACACGGAGGACCTGTACGGGCCCCTGCGCACCTACGCGGCGATTGAGAAGCAGAACCCGGGCACGGCCAACACGCTCATCATGGGCCCGTGGCGGCACGGGGGCTGGCAGGGCACGGACGGCTCGGAGCTGGGCAACGCGGAGTTCGGCTTCAAGACGAGCGAGACGTACCAGGAGCTGGCGCTGACGTTCTTCAAGCACCACCTCAAGGGCGGGGACAAGCCGGACCTGGCGGAGGCGCTGATGTTCGAGACGGGCGCCAACCGCTGGCGGCGCTTCGACACGTGGCCTCCCAAGGGGCTGCGCGAGACGCGGCTCTACTTCCAGCCGAAGGGCGGCCTGACGTTCAAGGCGCCCACGGGCGCGGCGGCGTCCTTCGCCGAGTACGTGAGCGACCCGGCCAAGCCGGTGCCGTACACGCAGGAGGTGACGGCGGGCTGGAGCAAGGACTACATGACGGAGGACCAGCGCTTCGCGTCGCGCCGGCCGGACGTGCTGGTGTTCGAGACGGAGCCGCTGGAACGGGACATGACGGTGGCTGGCCCGCTGGAGGCGGAGCTGTGGGTGTCTACCACCGGCACGGACGCGGACTGGGTGGTGAAGCTGGTGGACGTGAATCCGGGCAAGCCGCGCGGGTGGAAGAAGGGCGACGCCGAGAAGGGGCTGAAGAACCGCGGCGCCCAGCAGACGCTGGTGCGCGGCGAGCCGTTCCGCGGTCGCTTCCGGGACAGCTACAGCGAGCCGAAGCCCTTCAAGCCGGGCGAGGTGACGAAGGTGCGCTTCGTCATCAACGACGTGTTCCACACCTTCCAGCGCGGGCACAAGGTGATGATCCACGTCCAGTCGAGCTGGTTCCCGTTCATCGACCGCAACCCGCAGACCTTCGTCCCCAACATCTTCGACGCGAAGGACGAGGACTTCACCCGGGCGTTCCACCGCGTCTACCACTCGGCGGCGCACCCCAGCGCCATCAAGGTCGGCGTGCTGCCCTCGGCGGACGAGTAGGGCGCACTGGCGAGGGCCAGGCTGGAGGCGAGGAGTCCTCCAGCCTGTCGCCCGCTGTGCTCAGATACGCCCCTCGAAGATTCCGGCCCCGTACTGGTTCCCCCAAACCCAGGTGCAGCGAGGGATCATCATGCGGCAAGCAAGACTGCGCTCGTGGTCAATTGGGCTGGCGGTGGTTCTGCCGCTACTCATGGCAAGCCAGGGACGGGCGCAGCCTGTAATGGAACGCCAAGTTGGAGTGGCCGAACCCGCGATTGGACGAGCGCGAGGAACCGGGGAGCCGTGGGGGCTTCCCTCGGAGGTTCCTGGACTCGCGGGCAAAGGGGGAAAGCAGAACTTCGAGAACGAGTTCGTGAGGAACGCACAGAAGCAATCGGATCCCTGTGCATGGTTGGCCGAGAAATACCGCGGTGCCACCAGCTCGCAGGAGCAGATGAAGATTCAATTGGCACAGAAGGTCTTGGACTGCCGGAACAAGCTGAAGCGCAAGAACTCGTGAGGCGGTGAACCCGTATGCCCTGGTATGCCGCGAGCGTGATCCAGTACGTCGAGCTGATCAACGAGCCCCAAGAAGAGTACTCCGTCTGGGAGAACGTATATCTCTTCCACGCGGTAGACTTGGCCTCGGCGAAGACGATGGCGGAGACGCACGGGCGCGAAGCGAGTGCTGCCTCCAGTGACGGCTTCACCGTGGACGCCAAGCCCGCCCGGCTCGTCTTCGGTGGCGTGCGCAAGCTTCTCTCCTGCGCACCCAGCCCTTTCCCTTTTCGGCCGGGCGGCTCCTCGGACGTCGAGGAGATCACGAGCGGTGTGGAAGCGACGTACTCGTCCTTCACGGTGGCCAGTAAGACGGACCTGGATGCGCTGATTAACGGCGCTCCCGTACGCGTACTGTACGAGGAGTGACCTCCCGCCCGTTCCTGTTACGCTGCACCCGCCACGCGGTGACACCTGGACGTGAGGGACATGACCGGCACGGAGGGGCCCGCGAGCGGCCCGGTGGAGCTCGATGGGAGCGACGGCGAGGGAGGAGGGCAGATCCTCCGCTCGGCGCTGTCGCTGTCGCTCATCACCGGCCGGCCCTTCCACATCACCCGGCTGCGCGAGAAGCGAGACCCGCCCGGCCTCCGTCCCCAGCACCTGGCCTGCGTGCGCGGCGCTGAAGACCTGAGCGGAGGCTCCAGCGAGGGCGCGGCCGTGGGCGCCTCGGAGCTCACCTTCACCCCTGGCTCCGTGCGCGCGCGTGACTACCTGGTGGAGGTGGGCACCGCCGGCAGCACGCCGCTGCTGTTCCAGTGCCTCGTCTACCCGCTGGCCCTGGCCGGCGGAGGGCTGCTCACCCTGCGCGGCGGCACGCACCTGCCGCACAGCCCCAGCTTCCACTACCTCGCCAACGTCTGGCAGCCGGTGGCCCGCGCCTATGGCCTGCCCGTGCAGCTCACGATGCCGCATGCCGGCTTCTACCCGGAGGGCGCGGGGGAGATCGTCGCCGACGTGGGCCCCCCGCAGGAGCCGCCACTCCTGGTGGAGCTGCCCGCGCGAGGCATGCTGCGCGAGGTGCGCGTGTCCTCTTTCACCGGGGGGCTGCCCTTCACCATCGCCGAGCGCCAGTCCCGCGCCGCCGTGGCCGCCCTGCGCGAGCGCGGCATCCTCGCCGAGGCGGAGAACCGGCCGCTGCCCGTCACCCGCTCGGTGGGCACCGTCACCTTCGTGCTCGCGCAGTTCGAGCACACCATCGCCGGCTTCACCGCGCTGGGGGAGCGGGGCCGCCCCGCCGAGGAGGTGGGGCGCGAGGCCGCCGTGGCCCTGACGGACTTCATGGAGACCGGGGGCGCCCTGGACGAGCACCTCGCCGATCAGATCCTCTTGCCCGCCGCGCTGCTGGCCGCCGGACGCCTGGGGCCGGCCACGCCGGGCACCACGCGCTTCACGGCGGCGCGCATCACCGACCACCTCACCACCCACGCACGCGTCGTGGAGCGCTTCCTCCCCGTTCGCGTCAGTGTGGACGCGAGCGGTGCGGTGGAGGTTCGCCCGGCCTGACGGGTGACGCCGGGCTCAGGCCTCTCAGGCCTCTTCTTCTTCGCCCCGGTTGGCGCCGATGGCGTTGGAGCCGGAGATCTCCTTCGTCGTGTTCCGGTAGGCCCGGAGCGCGAAGGGCACGGCCCCCACGAAGACGATGCCCACCAGGCCAATGGCCATCCAGGGGATGGGCTTCTGCTTCACCTGGATGTCCTTGCCATAGTTGTTGAGGTTGTTGCCCATGGCGCGCTGCTTGGCGGCCTCCCGCTCCTCGGCGGTCTGCTCGCGAGGGGCCTGGAAATCCTGGACCTGGCGCCGGGGCTGGGCCAGCGCGGCACCGCCCGACAGCAGGGCGAGGACGAGAACGAGCTGGGAGAGGGCGTATCGCATGGGCGCGAAGGCTAACACGAGCGAACGGGACTGCTGAACAGGGCTTGCACCAACGGAGGCCGTCCGTTACGGCCGGAACGCCCACATTTCCCCCCTGGATGCCATGCTGAGACTGCCCTTCGTGGCCCTCATCAACCTCTTCATCCTCCTGCGGAGCCTGTTGGGGCTGCCGTTCCGGCTCCTCGCCTCGCGCCACCGGCCGGCCTATGTGCGCTTCCGGCTGACGGGGGATCCTCCCTACCGGGAGCGGCGCGCGCCCCGGCTCCAGCTCGGGGGCACCCGTCCGGAGCCGGCCACCGTCACCTCCGTGGAGCGCTTCCAGGACGCGCTGCGGCTGCTGGCGAAGGATGTCCGGCTCAAGGGCATTCTCCTGGAGATTGAGGGACTTGCGGTGCCTCCCGCCAAGCGCGACGCGCTGCTGGCGGTGCTGGCGGAGTTCCGGGCGACGGGCAAGCGGGTGGTCGCCTGGGCGGTGAGCGTGGACACGGACGCGTACCCCGTCCTGGGCGCGGCGGACGAGGTGCTCCTGGCGCCCATGGGCCGGGTGGAGCTGACGGGCTACGCCGCGGAGTCCACCGCCCTGGGGGAGGCCCTGTCGCGCGTGGGCATCCAGGCCCACTTCGTGCGGCGGGGCGACTACAAGACGGCGCCGGAGCTGTTCACCCACCCGGCCGTGTCCGACATCCAGCGGCGCACGGTGGAGTCCTTCCTGGACGAGCGCTACGCGGACCTCGTGGAGTCCGTGTCCCGGGGACGCCGGAAGACGCCGGAGGAGGTGCGCGCCCTCATCGACCAGGGGCCCTTCAGCGCCCAGCGGGCCGTGGCGGCCGGGCTGGCGGATGCGCTGGTCAGCGAGGCGGACCTGCCGACACACCTGGGCCTGGCGAAGACCGGAGTAGGGGACGAGGACGAGGCCGAGCTGGAGTCCCTGTCCTCGTACCTGGCGACGGTGCCCTTCCCGCCGCGGCGCTGGCGGGCGGTGCGACGGAAGACGCGGCTGGCGCTGGTGCCCATCTCAGGAATCATCGCGCCCGGACAGGCCGGGGGCGGTGGAGGACGGCTGGCCACGTCCGGCACGGTGGTGAAGGCCCTGCGCGCGGCGGGGCGGGACAGGCGCGCGAAGGCGGTGGTGCTCTACATCAACAGCCCTGGCGGCGCGGCGCTGGCCTCGGAGCAGATGCTGGAGGCGGTGCAGCGGGTGGCGCGCAAGAAGCCCGTCATCGCCTTCATGGACCGCGTGTGCGCCAGCGCCGGGTACATGGTGGCGGTGGGGGCGAAGGAGATCTGGTCCGCGCCGCACGCCGTGGTCGGCTCCATCGGCGTGTTCTCCGGGAAGTTCGAGGCCTCCGCGCTGCTGGAGCGGCTGGGCATCCACCGCACCCTCCTGGCCCGAGGGGAGAACGCGGCCTACTTCTCCAACTCCCGCGGCTTCACGCCGCACGAGCGCGCCGCGATGGAGGCGGACGTGGAGGAGACCTACCAGGCCTTCCTGGCCCACGTGGCGAAGGGGCGAGGCCGGACGCCGGAGGAGATCCACACGCTGGCGGAGGGCCGGGTGTACTCGGGCATGAGGGCGAAGGCGCTGGGGCTGGTGGACCACGTCGGAGGCTTCGAGGCGGCGTGCCGGCAGGCGCTGGAGCTGGCGAAGGTGCCGGCGGACCGGTTCGAGATCACGACCTATGGCGGGCCGAAGCAGAAGTTCTCCCTGCTGAAGCTGCTGATGGGCGCGGCGCAGGCCCGGACGTATGCGCTGTGCCCCACGGCGTGGAGCCTGGGGGCGCGGTGGGGCACGGAGCGGTTCGACGCGCCGGGCCCCTGGTGGGACGGGCTCACCGGGCTGATGGAGGAGCTGAAGGCGGCGCGCGGCGAGGAGTGAGAACGTCGCTTCGACGGGCGCTCAGGGAAGCTGGAGGCGCTCGGCGAGGACGTAGATGGGCCCCGGCACCTGGCTCAGCACCGTAGAGGTGAATTGGGTGTAGTGCCCGATGCTGCTGGGGGTGGGCTCAAGAAGGGGATGGTCCAGCTCCAGCTCCACGCGATAGGTCCCAGGAGCGACGAATCCAGAGAAGGTCCACCCCTCACTTTCCGAAGTGCTGTCACCACACCGGAGTTGCACCCGTGTGCTGATACCGGCTTCATCGATGAACACCACGTTGGGAGGCACATACGTCGAGCCGGTCGGATTTCCCCGCCGGACAACAACGTGCCCGCATTCATCGAACGGACTCATCGGCTGCCCATTCCGCGTGAGGGTGCCGGAGACCTCGACCAGACCTTGCTGGACGAAGGCCCTGGTCCCCGTGGGCTTCCGGGCTTCGGGCAGGCCCTGCTTCTGGAAGAACTCGGACCCATGACCCACGTCGATGACCAGGTCCTTCCGGTCCTCCCACGCGAGGAGCCGCGTGTGCCAGTCGTAGTCGTGGCGCTCGCGTTCCGTGGACAGCCGGTCAGGCTGAAACGTCACGGCATAGGCGCCCGGGGGAACCCAGCCCTGGAACGTCCAGCCCTGCCCGGACTCGCATCCGACGTTCACGTAGTACCGCGTGTCCCCGTTCCGCAGCTCCAGGAAGGAATTGGAGACAAGCTCTCCGGCATACGGCGGCGTCACATGGGAGCAGTTGGTGTCCTGGATGGGCGCTCCCTCTCGCAAGAGGGTTCCCGCGACCTCGACGGCCTTCACGTCCAGTACCAGTGCCTGGGGTGAGCCTCCCGTGCACGTGTTCCCCTCCGTGCACGCATAACCCGTGGGGCATTCCGGCACGCAGCCCGCGGGGGCGCCGCTGTCGCCATCGCAGCCCGTCAACGCCAGGACCGCCGCCGCCATCAGGCTCGCACTGCTTCGAAAACCACCTCTCATTACTCTCTCTCCACGACACGGAGCTGCCTGGACGGCATCGCACCCATGTCTCCCCCGGCCCTGGGCCGCATCTTATACGCCACAGCGTGATGGGGGCGTATCTTCGTAGAGCCCTGAGCACCGGGCCGAGCACCCAATGACGTCATTCAGCAGAGCACCGAGCGAGCCGTTGCGCCAACCTCTCAGGATTCCTGGAGGCTGGGTCGTTGAACACAATGAGCTCAGGCAGCTCGAACCGGCGGTGTTGGCTGAGGACTCCCGGTTCTGGAGCTATCTTACGGAGGATCTCCTGCAGCTGCGCAACGCGAGGCGCGACGTGCTGGTCGACGCCGGGTGGTACCCGGATGGAGATCCAGGGGGAGGATTCCGAGCAGTTTTGCTCCAAGGGCAGGACTGGGAGAACCCACTTCAAGTCTGCAACACCCGCAGTCTCTCCGACCTGGTTGTCCAGATTGAGGAGTGGCTGGCCCGTCCTCAGCCATGAGGCCATCGTCTCGCCGGACCTCCTTGGGCCCGCGCCCGTTGCTATCGTGACTGGGCGCATGTGCGGCTTGGCGACAGTGGGGTTGCAACGAACTACTACAGCGACGAAGTGTAGTGTCGGGACGAAATGGCCATGCTGACCCTCCTGCTCGTTCTGATGATTTCGGAAGTCCCCGCCCGGCCGCCTCTTGAGCAGATGGAGCTCGAGGAGATCCTGTCCTGCGCGGGTGACGCCGCGAAGTGCGAGGCCTCGGACTGGGACCTGGCGCGCGAGTTGGCGCGTCGCTACGACTCCGCGGTCCTTGCAGCGCGTTTCCCTCGCGCATCCGGTGCTCAGCGCAGGGTGCTGACGTTCGCCCTCTACGCGGGGCCGTCGAGTCCGACGGTGACAAGCTTCATGAAGAAGCTGTGGGGAGACCGGGACGAGGAGATTGCGTATTACGCGCTCAACCAAGGCGCCAAACAGTGTGACCGGGATGCCCTCGCCAGGCTGGTCGCGCCTCCGTATCGCGTCCGGGCGGCCTGCGAACAATGGGCGGTCACCGTGTCCCTGGTCGGTCAATGTCACTACGTGCCCGGTGGCGCCTTTCTCCTGACCTCCCTTGACCATGCGTGTCTCAATGTCGTCCAGGCCGCGGAGACAGGGTTGCGGGCGCTCTACCCGGATGCCCCCCTCTTCGAGTCGCCGAAGGATGAAATTGAGTACTTCAGGAAGAAGGTGCGGCAGGGGCGCTGACTGTCGGACGTGATGACGAGGAGGACACGCAGGCCCGGCGAACCGTTCGGGTCTCCGCGTCTCTGGTGCTACCCTCCGCGCGCCATGAAGCGCACTGTCCTCCTCAGCCTCTGCCTGCTGGCCCCCGCCTGCGCCACCACCCCGCGTGAGCCCGTGTCCGTCGCCGAGGCCTATGCCCGGGCCCTGGACGAGGGGCGCCTCCAGGAGGCCTACGCCCTCACCAACGGAGGCCCCGAGGGCGAGGTCGCCTTCCTGGACCGCTACTCCGACGAGGCCACCCGCCGCGAGCGCGCCGCCGCCGTCCGGGCAGGAACCGCCGTGCTGGAGGCCCGTGCCCCCTCGGTCACCCTGGCGAACACGGAGCAGGGCTGGCGCGTCGTGGAGTCCCGGCCCGCGGACGTACCCCGGGCCAGCCTCTCGCGGTTCCTGGACACGGTAGAGGCCCGCGACTGGCAGAAAGCCTGGAGCCAGCTCGCCGCTCCGCTGCGCGCCCGCTACACCCCCGAGCGTCTGCGCGAGGACTTCGAGCGCGAGCCCCTCGCGAAGGAGCGCCTGCGCCGGGCCCGGCTTGCCCTCAATGCCAATGTGCGCGTCGGCGCGGGCGAGGCCCTCTTCCCCCTGGGCGGGGACCGGGCCGTGGTCCTCGTGCTGGAGGACGGCGAGTACCGTGTCTCGGCCCTCGAGTGACGCGGCGGGCGCCCGATCACCTGGCCCTCCAGCCACGCTGATGGCCTCCTTCAGCCGGCCAGCCTTCCTCTTCCCAGGAACGCTCCGCCAGGGTGCACCCGAGGTCCCGCCGCGTTAAACGACGTTGACAGCCCCCGGGGGGCTGGCAGATTCCGCGCCCGTTGGCGGCCCCCAACCGCCCGTTTTCCAAAAGGTTTCAGGTGTTCAGATGAGCGTTTCCGAGGCGGCCGTCCTCGCGGCGATGTCGAAGGTCATGGACCCCGAGCTCCATGTGGACCTCGTGAAGGCGGGGATGGTGAAGGACATCCGCGTCGCCGGGGACTCGGTGAAGCTGAAGATCGAGCTCACCACGCCCGCCTGCCCGATGAAGGCGAAGATCCAGTCGGACGCCGAGGCCGCCCTCAAGACGGTGCCCGGCCTGAAGACCTTCGACATCGAGTGGGGCGCCCAGGTGCGCGCGGCCGGCGGCGGCATGCCCGGCGGCGGGCTGCTCCCCAAGGTGAAGAACGTCATCCTCGTCGGCGCCGGAAAGGGCGGGGTGGGCAAGAGCACCGTCGCCCTGAACCTCGCCGCCGCCCTGGCCATGCACGGCGCCAAGGTGGGCCTGCTGGACGCGGACTTCTACGGCCCCTCCGTGCCGCTGATGACGGGCCTCTCGGACAAGAAGCCCGTGAGCCCGGATGGCAAGTCGCTGGATCCGCTCCTCGCGCACGGCCTCAAGGTCATGTCCATTGGCTTCCTCGTGGAGGCGGACCAGGCGCTCATCTGGCGCGGTCCCATGCTCCACGGCGCGCTGATGCAGCTGGTGCGCGACGTGAACTGGGGCGAGCTGGACTACCTCGTCCTGGACCTGCCCCCGGGCACCGGCGACGTGGCCCTGTCCCTGTCCCAGTCCATCCGCGCCGCGGGCGCGGTGCTGGTGACGACGCCGCAGGACGTGGCGCTGGCGGACGTGGTGCGCGCCAAGCAGATGTTCGACAAGGTGCACATCCCCGTGCTGGGCATCGTCGAGAACATGAGCCAGTTCGTGTGCCCGAACTGCTCGCACGTCACCCCCATCTTCAACCACGGTGGCGGCCGCAAGGCGGCGGAGATGTTCGGCATCCCATTCCTGGGTGAAATCCCCCTGGACCTGAAGGTGCGCGTGTCCGGAGACTCGGGCGTGCCGGTGGTGTTGGGCGAGAAGGACAGCCTGGAGGCCAAGGCCTTCATGGAAGTCGCCCGAAACGTGGCGGGCCGGGTGTCCACGCAGAGCCAGAAGAGCGTCCCCCTACCGGTGGTGCAGGCCCGATAACTTCCCAGGAGACGCACCATGGCCTCGGCCGGCAACGACGACTTCCCGCCCGACCCGCTGCTCGACGACGACGACAGGCAGGGCCGGCCCACCGGCCCCGCGGGCTTCGTGCCGGAGTTCGTGCGCCGCATGGCCGTGGCCGGCCTCGGTGCCCTCTTCATGACGGAGGAGGGCATCCGCAACCTCGCCGGCCAGCTCAAGCTGCCCAAGGAGGCCATGGGCTTCATCCTCGGTCAGGCTGAGAAGACCAAGGATGAGATCACCGGCGCCATCACCGACGAGCTCCGCCGCTTCCTCCAGTCGGAGAAGCTGCGCGACGAGTTCCTCAAGCTGATGTCCGGCATGACGGTGGAGGTCAAGGCGCAGATCCGCCTCGTGCCCTCGGACAAGGTCGAGAAGGGCGCCGAGCCCGAGCCCACGGGTGAGCCGAAGGAGAAGAAGGGCGGCTCACCCCGCGTGGTCATCTCCGAGCTCAACGCGCGCCGGCCCGGCTCCAAACGAACGAAGAAGGAGTAACAGTGGCAGAAACGCCTCCTCCCGCCACGCCGCCGGCCCCCGCTCCCGAGCAACGCGGGTGGCGCAAGCACCCGCTGGCGAGGCGGCTGCCCCTGCTGCTGCTCGTGGCCTTCGGCTTCTGGCTGTGGCGCACGACAGAAACCCCCGAGCGCGAGCTGCGGCTCCAGTTCGACGGGCCCGGGTGGAGCGCGGCGCGCGCGCTGGACTTCCAGGTGCTGGAACCGGACAGCGAGCAGATCGTCAAGCGGGCGGAGCGTTTCTATCCCTCGGGCCCTCCGCCGGAGGAGACGTTCGGCCTGGACCTGCCCGAGGGCACCTGGCGCGTGCGGCTCTTCGTGAAGGTGGAAGGGCACGAGCGCCGCCTGAAGCTGGAGCAGTCGCTGGAGGTGGACGAGCAACGCTACATCGTTCGCCAGCTCCAGATGCCGCCCACCGGTCGTTGACCGTCCCGGGAGCGTGGGCTAAGGGCGCCCCCACGTCGTTCTCATACCGACCGAGGGGTACGCGAAGACCATGGCAACGGAGCACATCGTCGTCGTCGGGGCTGGGCAGATGGGCGCGGGCATCGCGCAGGTGGCGCTTCAGGCAGGCCTGCGCGTCACCCTGGCGGACGTCTCCAAGGAGGGCCTCGCCAAGGGCGCGGACCGCATCCGCGGCGGCCTGAAGAAGCTGGTGGAGAAGGGCAAGCTGGACGAGGCGAAGCGCGCCGCCGCCGAGGCCAACCTCGCCACCCTCACCAACGTCACCGAGGCGAAGGACGTCGACTTCGCCGTCGAGGCCGTGACGGAGAACGAGGACCTCAAGCGCCGCATCTTCCAGGACCTGGACAGCGTCGTCCGTCCGGGCGGCATCCTCGCCACCAACACCTCGTCCATTCCGATTACCCGCATCGCCGCGTCCACGAAGCGCCCCGAGTCCGTCATCGGCATGCACTTCATGAACCCGGTGCCGGTGATGCAGCTGGTGGAGCTCATCCGCGGCGCCGCCACGTCCGACGAGACGTACGCCACCACGCGCGCCCTGGCCGAGAAGATGGGCAAGACGACGGTGGTGTCCAAGGACTACCCGGGCTTCATCGTCAACCGCATCCTCATCCCCATGCTCAACGAGGCCTGCTTCGCGCTGATGGAGGGCCTGGGCACGGTGGAGGACATCGACACCGCGATGAAGCTGGGCACCAACCAGCCCATGGGCCCGCTGCAGCTCGCGGACTTCATCGGCCTGGACACCGTGCTCTACATCGCCGAGGTGCTCCACAAGGGCCTGGGCGACTCCAAGTACCGCCCGTGCCCGCTGCTGCGGCAGTACGTGGACGCCGGCTGGTACGGCAAGAAGAGCGGCCGCGGCTTCTACAAGTACTGAGCCTTTCCACCCGAGTCCATTCAAGGAGCCTCGCACATGGCCTACGAGAACATCCGGCTGGAGAGGGACGGCGCGGTCGCCACCCTCTTCATCGACCGTCCCAAGGCGCTCAACGCCCTCAACAGCAAGACGCTGCAGGAGATGGAGGCGGCGCTCCACACCCTCGGCGAGGACGTGCGCGTGCTCATCGTCACCGGCGGGGGCGAGAAGGCCTTCGTCGCCGGCGCGGACATCGCGGAGATGGCCGCGCTGAGCGAGCCCCAGGCGCAGGAGTTCGGCGCCCTGGGCCACCGCGTCTTCGCCATGCTGGAAGCGCTGCCCATTCCCACCATCGCCGCCGTCAACGGCTTCGCGCTGGGCGGCGGGTGCGAGCTGGCCCTGGCCTGCGACTTCATCTACGCGTCGGAGAAGGCCAAGCTCGGCCTGCCCGAGGTGGGCCTGGGCGTCATCCCCGGCTTCGGTGGCACCCAGCGCCTCACGCGCGCGGTGGGCCGCGCCCGCGCCAAGGAGCTCATCTTCACCGGCGAGCGCATCGACGCCGCCAAGGCGAAGGAGATCGGCCTGGTGCTGGAGGTGCTCCCCGCCGAGGGGCTGATGCAGCACTGCCGCGACGTGGCCGCGAAGCTGCTCAAGAACGGGCCGCTCGCCATCGCCAAGGCCAAGCAGGTCATCGAGGCCGGCGCGGACCAGGACCTGCGCGCCGCCAACGAGTTGGAGCGCCGCGCCTTCGGCGAGCTGTTCGGCTCGGCGGACCAGCGCGAGGGCATGAAGGCCTTCCTGGAGAAGCGCACCGCTGCCTTCACCGGCAAGTGACGTGCGGCGCGCGCTCGCGGCCGGGGGACTGCTGACCTGCCTCCTGGCCGCGACGCCCGCTCGCGCCGCGGAAGGAGACGCGGACGGCCGTGCCCCGGCGCTCGTCTCCTGGAAGCGAACGCTGTGCCTCTACACCGGCTGCTTCCTGGAGCCTCTCGTCCCCGACGTCCGCTACGAGTGGGGACCGGGCCCACGCGAGCACTGGCTGCTGTCCTGGCCCATCCACCCGTGGGCCCTGCCTCCGCTGGACGTGCCCGGGCCCACGCTGATCCTCTCGCCGTTCGTGGAGCCCCAACTCCGTCTGAAGCCGTCGGTCTTCCGGCTGCTCGCCGGTGCACGGGTGTCCGCCTTCCCGGACACGCTGCGCTTCGGCGTGCTCGCCGAGGGAGCTGGACTGTGGGGCGAGGACGGCTCGGGCGGAATGGCGGGCGTCGGGCTGACGTACGATCTCATCGAGCGCCACCGGCACACCGTGCCATGGACCCTGTCTGTGATTCTCCGACGGAGCTGGACGGGGGAGGGCAACCGGACGGACGTCAGCTTCGACGTCACCGTGCCGCTCAACATGTTCTTCGGTTCCCCCTTGGATTCCGGGGAATCAACCAGTCGGTCGTCCTCTAATCGGAGCACCAACCCGCGCTTGCGACCGGGACACACCTCTTCGGTGTTTGCGAGGAGCACCCTACATATTATGTAGGCCCCCTTCTTTCTCTAATCCTCCCGCTGAGGAGCCTCATGAACTTCGAGCTGACCGACGTCCAGCGCGAGATCCAGCGGACCATCCGCGAAGTCGCCGCCAAGGAGCTGACGCCCCACGCCCGCAAGTGGGATGAAACCCACGCATGGCCGACGGACGCGGTGAAGATGCTCTCCGAGCTTTCGCTGCTGGGTGTCGCCATTCCCGAGCAGTACGGCGGCGCCGGCCTGGACAACGTCTGTTACGCCATCGCCGTGGAGGAGATCAGCCGTGGCTGTGCCTCCACCGGCGTCATCGTGAGCGTGAACAACTCGCTCTACTGCGACCCGGTGATGAAGTTCGGCACCGAGGCGCAGAAGGAGCAGTTCCTCACGCCCTTCGCCCGTGGCGAGAAGCTGGGCTGCTTCGGCCTCACCGAGCCCGAGGCCGGCAGCGACGCCGGTGCCCAGAAGACCGTCGCGGTGCGCCGCGGTGACGAGTACGTCATCAACGGCTCCAAGAACTGGATCACCAACGGGCCGAAGGCGGACGCCATCGTCCTCTTCGCGATGACGAACAAGGAGGCGGGCCACAAGGGCATCACCGCCTTCCTCGTGCCCACCAACACCCCCGGCTTCATCCGCGCCGAGCCCGACAAGAAGATGGGCATCAGCGCCGCCTGGTCCTGCTCCATGTTCTTCGAGGACATGCGCGTGCCGGCGAAGTACCGGCTCGGCGAGGAAGGCGAGGGCTTCAAGGTCGCCATGAGCACGCTGGACGGCGGCCGGCTCGGCATCGCCGCCCAGGCGGTGGGCATCGCCCGCGCGGCGTACGAGGAGGCGGTGCAGTACTCCGGTGATCGCAAGTCCTTCGGCAAGCCCATCCGCGAGCACCAGGCCATCCAGTTCATGATCGCCGACATGGCCACGGAGCTCGACGCGGCCCGGCTGCTGGTGTGGCGCGCGGCGCTGATGAAGGACAAGGGCGTGCGCCACAGCTCGGAGAGCGCCATGGCCAAGCTGTACGCCAGCGAGATGGCCAGCCGCGTGACGAACAAGGCCCTCCAGGTGCACGGCGGCATGGGCTACAGCAAGGAGATGGACGCCGAGCGCCACGTGCGTGACGCGCGCATCACCGAAATCTACGAGGGGACGAGCGAGATTCAGCGCATCGTCATCTCGACCCACCTCTTGAAGGAGTAGGCGACATGAAGCGGGTACTTCTCCCAGCGGTCCTTCTTGTGTCGGCGGTGGCGCTCGCTCAGGGCGCTCCCGCGAAGAAGCCCTCCGGCGGGAAGCCCGCCCCGGCGACGGCCCCCGCGAAGAGCGAGGGGCCGGACGTCGAGCGCCTGCCCTTCACCCCGGACTCCATCCGCCAGGTCGTCACGTACCACCAGCCTCGTATCCAGGAGTGCTACGAGGACCACATGGCGGAGAAGGACAAGAAGGTAGAGGGCAAGCTGAAGACGTCCTTCACCATCGACGCCAACGGGCTGGTGAAGGGCGCCAAGGTGGTGAAGAAGGCGAGCACGCTGAAGGACCCGAACCTTCACGACTGCGTGGTGGCCGTGCTGTCGTCCATGACGTTCCCCAAGCCTCCGGACGGCGCGGACCACCCCATCGAGTACCCGTTCAACCTCAAGGCCATCGAGTAGGAATCCCGCCGTGAACCTCGAGCTGACCGAGACCCAGACGCTGATCCGCGACACCGCCCGCAAGTTCGCGCGCGAGCGCGTGGCCCCCCAGGCCCGCACGTTGGACCGTGAGGAGCGCTTCCCCACGGAGCTCTACAAGGAGATGGGCGAGCTGGGGCTGCTGGGGGTGAACATCCCGGCGAAGTACGGCGGCTCGGAGGCGGGCACCGTCTCCTACGCGCTGGCGATGATGGAGATGGCGGCGGCGGACGCCTCCACCTCGGTCACCATGGCCGTGACGAACATGTGCGCGGAGCTGATCCACGCGTTCGGCACCGAGGCGCAGCGCGAGAAGTTCGTCACGCGGCTGGTCTCCGGCGAGGCGATTGCCGGCTCCTTCGCGCTGTCCGAGCCGCACGCGGGCTCCGACCCGGGCGCGATGCGCACCTCCGCGGTGAAGCGCGGGGACACGTACGTCCTCAACGGCAGCAAGCAGTGGATCACCTCCGGCGAGTTCGCGGGCGTCATGGTGGTGTGGGCGCGCACCTCCCCGGCGGGGAACAAGGGCCTGTCCTGCTTCATCGTGGAGGGCGGAACGAAGGGCCTCATCATCGGCAAGCATGAGGACAAGATGGGGCTGCGCGCCTCGAACACGGTGTCGCTCACGTTCGAGGACTGCGTGATTCCGGCGGCGAACCTCCTGGGCCAGGAAGGGCAGGGCTTCCGGCTGGCGATGACGGCGCTGGACGGCGGGCGCATCGGCATCGCCTCGCAGGCGTGCGGCGTGGGCCGGGCGGCGCTGGAGGCCAGCGTGGCCTACACGAAGGACCGCAAGGCCTTCGGCCAGTCCGTCGCCGACTTCCAGGGCCCGCGCTTCATGATGGCGGACATGAAGACGCAGCTGGACGCGGCGGAGCTGCTGACGCTGCGCGCGGCCTACATGAAGGAGCAGGGCCAGCCGTTCTCCCGCGAGGCCTCCATGGCGAAGCTGTTCGCCAGCGAGATGAGCAACAAGCTGGCTGACAAGGCCGTGCAGCTCCACGGCGGCTACGGCTACATCGACGAGTTCCCGGTGGAGCGGTACTTCCGCGACGCCCGCGTGCAGACCATCTACGAGGGCACCAGCGAGGTGCAGCGCATGGTCATCGCCCGCGAGAGCTTCAAGCTGCTGGGCTGAAGTCGAGCGGTCCGCCGTGTCCCGGCGGACCGCCTTCCCGAACGTCATTCCATTCAGGTTCCGGGCTGGCAGTTCAGGTACGCGAGCTGGGTCGTGTCCGTGTCCACGTAGCACCAGTAGCCCTGGGTGCGCTCGTTCCCCCAGGTGTCCTTCGCCGTGACGCTCATGGGCCAACTGCTATTCGTGTTCCAGCTGAACGTCCACTGGGCCGTGAAGGGCGGCTGCGTCAGCGTGAAGTCGAAGGCAAGAAGCCCGGTCATCCGGACGGACTGAACGCCATGCGGATCGGTCACGTTGCCCGCGGAGACGATGTATGAGTGGCCGGCGCCGAAGATGCTGAACTGGAACCCGGGGCCGGTGTTGTCCGCGGTCACCGTCCGCGTCTCCGGGCTGCTCGCCGCCCCGTAGATGTCGGAGCAGTGGAACAGCACCGTGTAGTTCCCGTCCGCCCGATTCGAGGTGTCGACCTCGAACTGGTAGGGCGCGGTGTTGTCCGACTGGACGATGACGCCGTTCTCCCGCATCTCGACGTGATTCACGCCCTCCGTGTCGGTGCATTGGACGGTGAACTTCGGCTTCTTGGGCTGGCTGTCGTCGCGGGCGATGCCGGTGATGACGGGCGGGGTGAAGTTCTTGGTGAACACCGTCTGGAAGTTCGCCGTGTTGCCGCACGAGTCACGGACGAGGGCCTGGAATGTGTGCGCACCGGGGGCCATCGAGGTGCCGAAGATGAGCACGTAGCCGGGCGTGGTGGGCTGGGCCACCAGGTTGGCGTCCACGTACAGCGCATACGGGTAGGTGATGCCGCAGGTGTCCGAGACGCCCACGGTGAGCGTCACCTGGGTGCCCGACTGGGTGGTGTTGAGGCTCACCGTGGGCGGCTGCAGGTCGCGGGGCGCGGCCTGCATCGCCACGCTCTTGTTGCCGAAGGAGTCGGTGACCTCCACGTAGAGGTTGTGGGCCAGCGCGTCGAGCGGTGAGTACGACGCCTGGTACGACGTCGCGGAGTTCGTCCGCGTGGCGAAGACCAGCCCGTCCACCTTGAAGTCCACGCGGGTGATGGTGGAGGCGTCCGACACGGAGGCGTTGACGCTGAAGGGCGGGTTGCCGCTACCCACCGTCATCGTCACGGTGGGCCGGGTGTTGTCCACCTTCAGGGCGTGGCTGAGGCTGGTGACGTTGAAGTAGGCGTCGTACACCTTGATGACCAGGTTGTAGGTGCCGTCGGTCCAGGTCGAGGTGTCCAAGCCCTGCTGGTACGGAGGGGCGAACACCGTGCCCAGCACCTGGGCGCCATTGAGGAACTCGACCATGGCGACACCAGAGGGGTCATTCGCCGTGACGGTGAGCAGGGGCTGCTTGGGCGGGCCGGAGCGGGAGACCGAGGCGGTGGGCCCCGCCTTGTCCAGGAACACCGTCACCGTGCGGGTGACCTCGTTGTTCCACACGTCCCAGGCCCTGAGCTGGACGGTGTGGTTACCGGTGGCGAGCGAGGCGCCGGAGAGGTGCTGGGTGAACTGCCAGCCCGTCAGGGTATGGGTTTGAGCGCCGCCGTCGACCACGAGTTGGGGGGGCGTGTAGAACTGGTTGGGAGTCTCGGCGTCGGAGATGGTGCCGGAGCACTCGAGGTCCAGCTGCACCTGGAGGCACGTCAGGGTGGCCTGGGGCGGGGTGGTGTCGGGAGGGAAGCCCACGTTGATGGCCGCGAAGGCGAAGGCCGTCGCCTTCTTCAGCGGCCCACCATGGAAGCCCTCCAGGGCGGTCGCCGCGGCGAGCGCGGCCTGGCGAGCACCGACGTAGTCAGTGCCCAGCGGAAGCAGCTCCACCGCCTTGCCCCAGATGCGGGCGGCCTTGGTGGGACCGACGCCGGAGAAGCCCGCGGGGACCCGGTGGCAGGCTCCAGGGGCGCAGCCATAGGCCAGCAGCACGAACATCCGGGCGAGCGGACCGCCGGACTGGTGGTTCTCCTCACCACCGATGCCGCTGAACCACTCGTCGTAGAGCGGCGAACGGAAGTCGCGGAAGGTAAGGCCTGTCTCTTCCCCCAGGGTGAAGTTCGAGTCGCGCGGGGTCACCGTGTCGAGGTCGTTCCACGTCCGTCGCAGCCGCAGGGCGTCGCGGCCAAGCTCGGTCATGAAGCCGATGATGTCCCCCGTGCCCTCGTTCATCCCGGCCTCCTCCGAGCGCTTGGTCGAGAACAACGTGGGGTCGCCGGCCAGCTCCCGCATGAAGAAGTCATGGCCGAGCTCGTGGGCGACGACGTCGGTGGTCGTCAGGGGCTTCATGAGTCCGGAGGTCAGGGGATGGACGCGGTAGCCAAGCTGGATGGACGGCACGCGGGGCTGAGGGCTGTAGGTTGCGTTGTTCAGGGGATAGTGGACCCGGACCAGGAACGGCGTGCCATCCCCGGCGGGGCCGTTCCTTCCGAGGATGGTCTCGAAGAAGGTCCACGTGAGGTTCACGGCGTGGAGCGCATCCACTGCCGCGGTCTCGCCGTTGGCGCTGTCCGGCGCGGCGTTGTACGCGAAGAAGTTCCCGTCGCCGAAGCTCGCATCGTCGCTGGAGTACTCATCGTAGGTGATGACCTTGCCCTCGCTGACAAAGCTCGCCTGGTAGGTGTTCCGTCGCGGGTCGGAGAGCCAGTAGGCGTTGGTGCTGGAGTCGAAGGACGTGGAGAAGGTGAAGGTGCCCGCGTAGCGACCGCGGCCGGTGACGTTCCGGAAGGTGCCGGGAAGGGGAGGGGGAAGGGTGTGCACCTCGAGCGGATCCAGCCGCAGCAGCGCTCCGGAGCGGGCATCCACCTCCGCGCGCCAGCGCCGGTGCCCCGCGGAGTCCGGCTCCCCGGTGGACAGCTCCAGCCGGTAGATGAGCGTCAGGCCCGTCACCACCCGCTCGAAGTGCTCGGCGTTGGGGCGCTCGGAGGCGGGGGCGTCTGGCTTGAGCCGCCGCTCCTCGCGCGGCAGCAGCACGAGCTGGCCCTGCTCCACCCGGCCGGACGCGTCCTTCAGCCCGGTCAGCGCGACGGCCTCGGCGCGGGCCTGGGGAACCCGGGGCTGCGTGTCGACAGCGGCGGCCGGCTCGAAGCGGACATTGGGGAAGAGGGTGACTCCGTGCGCCGTCTTCGCCTCCAGGCCCCAGATGGGAACGCCCTGGAAGTGCAGCTCATGGCGGTTCCCCCTTTCGTCCCGTGACTGGACCAGCGCTACCTGCCGGAGGTCGAAGCCGCGCGCGGTGACGAGCCGCTCGGCTTCGGCCTGCGCCGGGGGCTTCTCGGGCTCCGGGGGCTGCTGCTGCGTGGGCCCACATGCGGTGAGGAGGATGGCGAGACCGAGGGACAACCAGGTGTGGAGCTTCATGGGGTTCTTCCTCTCACCAGGCTCAGAGCGGCTGGCAGATCAGGTACGCGTTCTGGGTGGAGGCCGTGTTCATGTAGCACCGGCGGCTGAGCGTGGACGTGTTGCCCCAGGCGTCCTTCGCCGTGACGTAGAACGGAAGGTCGCTCTGGATGAGCGCGGTGCCGGGGATGAACCACTGGTAGCCGTAGGGCGCCTGCGTCAGCGTGATGGTGAAGGCCGGTATCACCAGCCCACCCGCCAGGGTGACGGACTGGATGCCTCGCGGGTCCGCCACGCTGCCGGCCAGGACCTGATACGAGCGGCCCGAGCCGTAGACGGAGAAGCTGTTGATGCTGGGGCCGGTGTTGTCCGCCGTCACCGTCCGGGTCTCCGGTGTGCTCGCCACCCCGTGGAGGTCGGAGCAGTGGAACAGCACGGAGTAGCTCCCGTCCGTCCGTGCCGTGGTGTCCACCACGAACTCGTAGGGCGCGGTGTTGTCTGACTGGACCACCACGCCGTTCTCCCGCATCTCGACATGGTGGACGCCGTCGGTGTCCGTGCACTGGACGGTGAACTTCGGCTTCTTGGGCTGGGTGTCGTCGCGGGTGATGGAGTTGATGACGGGCGGGGACGCGGACCGGGAGAACGTCGCCTGGAAGTCCGCCGTGTTCCCACACCCGTCCTGGACGAGGGCCCGGAACTGGTGCTCTCCGGGCTCCACGGAGGTGCCGAGGTCCAGCACGTGGCTGTCCGTCATGGGTTGGGCCTTCAGGGTGCCATCGACGTACAGCGAATACGGGTACTGGATGCCGCAGGTGTCGGAGACGCCCACGTTGAGCTTCACCGTGGTGGCCGTCTGGCTCACGCTGAAGGTGACGTCGGGCGGCTTCAAGTCCCTGGGCGCCGCCAGCCCCACCACGCGGGTGTTGCCGAAGGCGTCGGTCACCTCCACGGAGAGGTTGTGGGCCACCGGGTCCAGGGGCAGGTACTCCGCCTGGTACGCCGCCGCGGAGTTCGTGAAGGTGGCGAAGACCACCCCGTCCACCTTGAAGTCCGCGCGGACCAGCGGCGAGGCATCCGCCACGGTGGCCGTGACAGTGAAGGGCGGGCCGCTCGTGCCCACGGCCAGCGCCACGTTGGGCGGGGTGTTGTCCACCACCAGCGGGTAGTTGAGGGTGGTGACGTTCTGGAAGCGGTCGTACGCCTTGATGACCATGGGGTACGTGCCGTCGGTCCACGTCGAGGTGTCGAACCCGTACTCATAGGGAGGCACCGCCACATAGGCCATCAGCGTGGTGCCCCGGAGGAAGTCGACCGTGGAGATGCCCGAGGGGTCATTGGCCGCGACGAAGAACACGGGCTGCTTCGGAGGGCCGGAGCGGGTGAGCCACGCCTGGGGCGGCGTCTTGTCGATGGAGACCGTCACCGTGCGGGTGACCTCGTTGTTCCACAGGTCCCAGGCCCTCAGCTGGACGGTGTGGCTGCCGGCCGCGAGGCCCGGGAAGCGGTGGGTGAACTGCCAGCCTGGCATCGTGTGGGTCTGCGTGCCGTCCAGCACCAGCACCGGCGCCCTGGCGGACTGGTTGGGAGTCTCCGCGTCGGAGATGGTGCCGGTGCACTCGAGGTCCGCGACCACCTGCTGGCAGCTCAGGGTGGCCTGGGGAGGGGTGTTCTCGGGAGGGAAGCCCACGTTGATGGCCGCGAACGCGAAGCCCACCTTCCGCATCAGGGGGCCGCCCACGTAGCCGTCCATGGCCATCGCCGCGTTGAGTGCCGCCTGGCGGGTCTGGAGGTAGTCGGCGCCCATGGGCAGCGCCTCCACCGCCCTGGCCCAGATGCGTGCCGCGGTCAGGGGCCCGGTGCCGGTGAAGCCGCCGGGCACCAGCGGGCACTGCCAGCCCGTGGTCGGATCGCCGGAAGGCGGCATGGCCTGGCAGCCCCAGGCCAGCAGCAGGAACATCCGGGCGAAGGGGCCTCCCGCGTCGTGCTCCTCCAGGTCGCCGATGCCGTCGAACCACTCGGAGTACAGCGGGATGAGGAGGTTGCGGGCGCTGAGGACCGCCTGCTCCCCGACGGTGAGGTTGGAGCTCTGCAGGGGCGTCTGGTCGATGTTGAGCAGGGCCCGTCCCGAGCGCACGGTGTCGCGGCTGAGCTCGGTCATGAACCCGCTGATGTCTCCCGCGCCCTCGTTCAGCCCGGCCAGCTCGGAGTTGCCTTGTGGGAAGTTCGAGGGAATGCCGGCCACCTCCCTCATGAAGAACTCGTGGCCGAGCTCGTGGCCGATGATGTCGGTGGTCGCCAGGGTCTTCCAGGTGCTGCCGCTGTTGGGGTAGGAGCTGTAGCCCACGATGATGGACGGGGGGCTGGAGTAGGCGAGGTAGGACGCGTTCCCGCTGGTGTGGTGCACCTTGATCTTCATGCCCTTGCCCGTATTGCCGGGGCCGCTCCGTCCGAGGAGCGTCTCGTAGAAGCTCCACGCCATGTTCACGGCGTAGTAGGCGTCCACGGCCGCCGTCTCGCCGTTGGCGCTGGCAGCACCGGCGCCAGGCGAGAAGAGCTGCCCGTTGCCGAAGCTCGTGTCGGGGCTCCCGTAGTCCGCGTAGGAGAGGGTCCGGCCGCCGGGCGTCGGGTACGCGTACTGGTACTCGTTGCCGCGGGGGTCCTCGAGCCAGTGCGGGGGCGAGTCGGTGCTCACGTAGAGGACGGAAAAGGGGAAGGTGCCCGCGTAGTAGCCGTAGCCGGTCCCCTTCTTGTAGGTGTTGCGCCACTGGTTGACTTCGAGCGAGTCCCGCCGCAGCACCCGTCCTGAGCGGGCGTCCACCCGCGCCATCCAGCCCCGCTCGTCTCCGGGCTCACCGGTGGACAGCTGCACCCGGTAGATGAGCGTCAGGTCCGTCACCACCCGCTCGAAGTGCGCGGCGTTGAGGCGCCCGGAGGCGGGGGCGTCCGGCCTGCGCCGGCGCTCCTCGCGCGGAACGAGCACCAGCCGGGTGGCCTCCACGCGCCCGGACGGGTCCTTCAGCTCCGCCAGGGCGGCGGCCTCTGCCTGGGCCTGGGTGATGTGGGGCTTCGTCTCGGGGTGTCCGGCCGGCGCGAAGCGGGCGTTGGTGAGGTGCGTCACCCCGTGCGCCGTCTTCGCCTCCAGGCCCCAGATGGGCACGCCCTGGAAGTGCAGCTCGTGCCGGTTCTCCGCTTCATCCTGCGCGGGGACCAGCGCTGCCTCCCGGAGGTCGAAGCCCTGCGCCTTGGCGAGATGCTCGGCCTGGACCTGGGCCGTGGACTTCTCGCGCTCCACGGACTCCACCTGCGCGGGCTCACCACACCCCGCGCACACGACGACAACGCTGCTCAGCAGCCACCTGCGAAACGACATGGGAACTTCCCCCTCTATTCTGGCCATACCGGCCAGCCCACCATTGTCGTGAGGAGGAAGAAAAAGGTTCCGCGCCGCGAGGCGTCAGCTCGCGGGCTGTGCCGTGGGTGGCACCACCGCGGAGGTCGGCTGTGACTCCGCGTCCGGCAGCTCATCTTCCAGGTTGCGGATGTGCGGGTTCTGCCAGGCGGCGATGGCCTGGACGACCAGCACCACGCCCAGGGACGCGAGCAGCAGCGCGATGCCACGCCCGGTGCCCGTCCCCACCACGCGGCCCACCGTGTTCGCGAGCGCCCCGCCCGGCGCCATCCAGGGCTCGAAGAAGGCATCGGAGAGCACGCCCGCCAGCAGCGAGGCCACCGGCGCGCCGAGGAGATTGACCATGCGCCGCAGCGAGAACACGCGGCCCTGGACGTCCGGCGGCACCTTCTGCTGCCAGAGGGTCTGCGCGCAGCTCGACAGGATGGGGACGTTGAAGAGGAACAGCGCCGCGGCCAGCCCCACCAGCCACGGGCGCGGCTGGAGCACCGCGAGCATCAGCGGCAGGCCCGCCAGCAGCACGAAGCCGAGCACGCCCTGGATGCGGCGCTTCGGCCCGCCCCACACGCCCATGGCGATGCCGCCGAACAGCATCCCCAGGCCGGACACGGACATCACCCGGCCCAGCGTCGCGGCGTCCGTGAAGCTCAGGATGAGCGGGGTGATGAGCACCATCACCATGCCCATGGCCACGTTGACCATCGCCAGCGTCCACATCAGCCCGAACAGCCCCGGCCGCGAGCGGATGAAGCTCCAGCCCAGGCCCATCTCCTTCCACAGCGAGCCACGCGCCGCGGCGCCCTCGGCCGACACGGGCGGCTTCGGGAAGCGCACCATCAGCAGCGTCACCATGGAGAAGGCGAAGGTGGCCAGGTCCATCAGGACGATGCCCTCCAGGCCCACCTTCAGGAGCAGCACGCCCGCGAGCACCGGGGACACGAGCTGCCCCACGCCCGAGGCCAGCTCCACGAAGCCGTTGGCCCGCGCGAGGTGCTGCTTCGGCACCATCAGCGTGGTGCTCGCCTGGAAGGCCGGCCAGCGGAAGGCGCTGAACAACGCGCCGAGGATGATGGGCCCGTAGAAGTGCCAGGGCTCGAGCGTCCACATCCCCGCGTTGCTGGCCTGGAGCAGGCCGAAGATGCACAGCGTGGCGACGCCGGACCCGAGGTCGCTCAGCAGCATCACCTTGCGCCTGTCCCAGCGGTCCACCAGCGTGCCCGCCAGCGGGGACAGCAGCGCCATGGGCAGCAGGTAGAAGAACGTGAGCAGCGAGAACTGCGTGACGGAGCCGGAGCGCTTGTAGATCTCGATGCCGAGCGCGAAGTGCGTCACGCCCGAGCCGATGAGCGAGGCCACCTGGCCGAGCCAGGTGAGGCCGAACGCGCGCGCCGAGCTGGGAACCGCGGTCTGTGTCGATGAGGTCATTGGAGGAAGTCAGGTGAAGGGTGGGGCGCCTGGGGGCTCAGCCTGGCCGGCGCCGGGATTCGGTGTCGCTCGCGTGGGTCCGGGCACGTTCCAGCAGCGCGGCCAGGGCCGTCGCGAGTCGCTCCACGTAGGGAGCGCTCAAGAGGGAGTGGTGGTCTCCGGGCATCGTCAGGACGTCCACGTGCTCGGCCAGCGTGTCCCAGCCTCGCGCGGGGCCATGCTCGTCCAGGCCCTGAGTGTCCGCGCCCAGCAGCAGTGTGACGGTGCCGGCCTGTGGCTTCAGGGTGTGCGCGTGGAGCGCGCCCAGGTTGGCGGTGAAGACGCGCTCCAGCGCGGCCCGCTGCTCCGGGGACAGGCCCACGGCCTGCGCGGGCTCCGCGTCGAAGAGGCCCGCCAGCGCCGAGGCGTCTGGCAGCGGCTCGCCCTTGGCGTAGGAGGTGGGGCTCGGCTCGATGAGTGCCACCACGTCCACCTCCTCGCCGCGCAGGCGTAGCACGCGCGCCATCTCGAATGCGATGACCGCGCCGAGCGACCAGCCTCCCAGCCGGTACGGGCCGTGCGGCTGCACGGTGCGGAGGGCCTCGATGTAGAAGTAGGCCATCTCCAGGATGGACTCCAGCGGAGGCTCCGCGCCGTCCAGGCCCTGCGCCTCCAGCCCGTAGAGGGGCTGCCGGGGACCGAGCTGACGCGCCAGCTCCGCGAAGCCGAGGACACCGCCGCCCACCGGGTGCACGAGGAAGAACGGCGGCAGGTCTCCGCCCGGCTGGATGGGGACCAGTGGAATCCACGGCGCGGGCTCGCGCCGGGCGAGGGCGGCGAGCTGCTCCACCGTGGAGGCCTGGAACAGCGCCGCCAGGGGCAGCGTGCGTCCGGTCCGCTCGCGGAGCAGGCCCATGAGGCGCACCGCGAGCAGCGAGTGGCCGCCGAGCGTGAAGAAGTCGTCGTGGATGCCCACCGAGCGCGCTCCCAGCACCTCCTCGAACAGCCGCGCCACGGCCAGCTCCAGCGAGTCGCGCGGGGCGACGTGCGCCACGCCCGAGCCTTCCTGCCTCGGCGCCGGCAGCGCCCTCCGGTTCACCTTGCCGTTCGGCGTCAGCGGCAGCGCCTCCAGGACGACGAAGGCCGACGGCACCATGTACTCGGGCAGCCGCTCCTTGAGGAACGTGCGCAGGGCCGTGGCGTCCGCCGCGGCTTCCGTGCCCGTGGGGACCAGGTACGCCACGAGGCGCTTGTCGCCCGGAGCGTCCTCTCGCACCACCACCACCGTGTCGGCCACGCCCGGGTGAGCGCGCAGGGCGGACTCGACTTCTCCCAGCTCGATGCGGAAGCCGCGCACCTTCACCTGGAAGTCGATGCGGCCGAGGAAGTCCAGCGTGCCATTCGCGCGCCGGCGCACCCGGTCTCCCGTCCTGTACATGCGGGCGCCCGACCCGGCGTGGAACGGGTCCAGCATGAAGCGCTCGGACGTCAGCTCCGGGCGGTCCAGGTAGCCGCGCACCACGCCCTCGCCAGCGATGAACAGCTCACCGGGCACGCCCACCGGCACCGGCAGCAGGTGCTCGTCCAGGACGTAGAGCCGCGTGTTGGCGATGGGCCGACCGATGGAGACGGTGGCCGGCAAGTCGTCGCACATCACCGTGTACGTGGACGACCAGACCGTCGTCTCCGTCGGGCCGTACATGTTGGTGAGCGCCGCCGAGGGCAGGGCGGAGCGGAGCTGGCGCGCCAGCGAGCCGGGCAGCGCCTCGCCGCCGACGAGCAGGTGCTCCAGCGCGCCCAGGCCCGCCACCGTCTCCGGCGCCAGCACCAGCGAGCGCGCGAAGGACGGCGTGCACTGCAAGTGCGTCACGGCGTGGCGCCCCAGCAACTCCGGCAGCGTCGGAGCCGAGCCCATGCGTGCCGCCGCGTGCTCGTCATGCAGCACCACCTGGTAGCCGCGGCACAGCGTCCAGAGCAGCTCGAGGACGTGGATGTCGAAGGAGATGCTGGTGACGGCCAGCCACACGCCCGGCGTGCTGCTGCCCAGCAGCGCGTCCATGCCCGTGAAGAAGTTGGACACGGTGCGGTGGGGAACCACGACACCCTTGGGCCGCCCCGTGCTGCCGGACGTGTAGATGACGTAGGCGGCGTCATCCGGCGAAGCCTTCACGGTGTTGGTCCTGGCGCGCGAGCGGCTGGCGTCATCCTTCGGCCCGTCGAGGTGCACCACATGCCCGCCGTAGCCGGCGAAGGTGCCCGACAGGTGGTGCTGCGTGAGGAGCACCGTAGCTCCCGAGTCCTCCAGCATCAGCGCCAGGCGCTCCGCCGGGTACACCGGGTCCAGGGGCAGGTAGGCGCCGCCCGCTTCGAGGATCGCGAGCATGGCGACGACCATGTCCACGGAGCGCTCGACGGACACGCCGACCCGCACATCCGGGCCCACACCGAGCGTCCGCAGCCGCCGGGCCAGGCGATCCACCTTCTGGCGCAAGCCGGCGTACGTCACCCTCGACTCGCCGGACATCAGCGCCACCGCGCGGGGCGTGCGCTCCGCCTGCGCCGCGAACAGCTCGTGGATGCAGGACTCGCGGGCGTACTCCGTCTCCGTTGCGTTCCAGTCCATCAGGACCTGACGGCGCTCCGTCTCGCCCAGGAGGGCCAGCTCGGACACGCGCTGCCCCGGGTCTCCGGCCAGCCCCTCCAGCAGCTTCTGGAAGTGTCCGGCCATGCGGTGGATGGTGGCGGCCTCGAAGAGGTCCACGTCGTAGTTGAAGCCGGCCTCCAGCCCGTCCGCCGTCTCCTGCATGGCGACGGAGAGGTCGAACTTCGACGTGCCGTTGTCGAGCGTCCGCTGGCTCACCGACACCCCCGGCAGCGCGGACTCGCCCATGGGGGCGTTCTGGAGGACGAACATCACCTGGAAGAGCGGCTGGCGGGACAGGTCGCGCGTGGGCTCAAGCTCCTCGACCAGCTTCTCGAAGGGGATGTCCTGGTGCGCGTAGGCGCCCAGGGTGGACTCCTTCACGCGAGACAGCAGCTC
This sequence comes from Pyxidicoccus trucidator, assembly GCF_010894435.1. Classification (NCBI taxonomy): domain Bacteria; kingdom Pseudomonadati; phylum Myxococcota; class Myxococcia; order Myxococcales; family Myxococcaceae; genus Pyxidicoccus; species Pyxidicoccus trucidator. The sequence continues at coordinate 271,235 of NZ_JAAIXZ010000014.1, forward strand.
ACGGAAGGTCGGCGCGCCCTCCAGGCTGGTGCGCAGCACCAGCGTGTTGATGAACATGCCGAGCAGCGGCTCCAGCTCCTGCGTGCGGCGGCCCGCGATGGGCGTGCCGACCGCCAGGTCCTTCTGGCCGGAGTAGCGGCTGAGCAGCGCCTGGAAGCCCGCGAGCAGCACCATGAACAGCGTGGCGCCCTCCTGGCGGCCCAGGGCGCGGAGCGAGTCGCTGAGCTCCCGAGGCAGCTTGAACTCCACCGTGGCGCCCTGCTGGCGGCGCACGGCGGGACGGGGGAAGTCGGTGGGAAGCTCCAGCGGCTCCAGGCCGGCGAGCTGCTGGCGCCACCAGGAGCGCTGCGCGTCGAGCACCTCGCCCTGGAGCCAGCCGCGTTGCCACACGGCGTAGTCCGCGTACTGCAGCGGCAGCGTGGGCAGCGGCGACGGCTGGCCCTCCTTGAAGGCCGCGTAGAGCGCGCCCAGCTCGCGCACCAGCACGCCCACGGACCAGCCGTCCGAGACGATGTGGTGCATGTTGAGCAGGAGCACATGCTCGCTGGCGCCCAGCTTCAGCAGCGAGGCCCGGAGCAGCGGACCGTCCGTGAGGGAGAACGGCTGGCGTGCTTCGTCCTGGCCGCGGCGCTGCACCTCGGCGCGAGCCTCCGCGTCCGGCAGGGAGGACAGGTCCTCCAGCGGCAGCGTGAAGCGGGCGGGCGGGTGGATGACCTGGACGGGCTGTCCGTCCGCGCCCATGGCGAAGGTGGTGCGGAGCACCTCATGGCGGTGCACCACCGTCTCGAACGCGCGGCGCAGCGCTTCGACGTCCACCGTGCCGGAGAGGCCCAGCGCCACCGGGATGTTGTAGGTCGCATCACCGGGGAGGAGCTGCTCCAGGACCCAGAGGCGCTGCTGCGCGAAGGACAGCGGGAGCGGCTGCTCGCGCGAGGTCTCCACCAGCGGCGGGAGCTGCGGGCCCTTCGTCAGGCCCAGGGCCTCGATGCGCTCCGCGAGCTGACCGGCCGTGCTGGCCTCGAAGAGGGCACGGAGGGGCAGCTCGACGCCCAGGCTGGCGCGGATGCGGGACACCACGCGCGTGGCCAGCAGGGAGTGCCCGCCGAGCGCGAAGAAGTCGTCGTTGAGCCCCACGGCGGGCAGGCCCAGCACCTCCGCGAACGCATCGGCCAGGAGCTGCTGGACGGGCGTGTGGGCGGCATTGCCGGCCTCGGTGGCGGTGCCGGCCTGCGTGGTGGTCGGCGCGGGCAGCGCCTTGCGGTCCACCTTGCCGTTCGGCGACAGGGGCAGCGCGTCCAGGACCACGAGGGCCGAGGGCACCATGTGTTCCGGCAGCTTCTGCTGGAGGAAGGTCCGGATGGAGGCGGTCAGCGCCGCGGGCTCTCCACCGTGTGCCGTCGCCGCCGCGACTACGTACCCGACGAGGCGCTTGTCACCCGGGGAGTCCTCGCGTGCAACCACCACCGCCTCGCGGACGCCCTCGTGCTGGCAGAGGACGGTCTCCACCTCTCCCGGCTCCACGCGGAAGCCACGCACCTTCACCTGGAAGTCGACGCGGCCGAGGTACTCCAGCGTGCCGTCCTCCTTCCAGCGCACGCGGTCTCCGGTGCGGTACATGCGCTCGCCGTCCGCGGAGTGGAACGGGTCATCGAGGAAGCGCTCGGCGGTCAGGTCCGGGCGGCCCAGGTAGCCTCGGGCCACGCCGGCGCCGCCGATGAACAGCTCTCCGGGGACGCCCACCGGCACCGGCTGCCGCTGCTCGTCCAGGACGTAGAGCCGCGTGTTGCCAATGGGGCGGCCGATGGTGGCCGGCCCGTCCGCCCGGCGCAGGGCGTAGGTGGAGTACGTCGTCGTCTCGGACGGACCGTAGAGGTCGTAGACCTTCCACACGCCGGGCTGCGCGTAGAGCTGGCGCACCAGGGACGTGGGCAGCGGCTCGCCGGCCAGGTTCACCACGCGGACGCTCTCGGGCAGCGGGCCCGAGCGCAGCAGCTCCGCCATGACGGACGGCACCGTGTTCACCAGCGTGACGCGGTTGGCCGCAGGCAGCGTGTGCAGGGCCAGGGCGTTCTCCGCCATCACCACCGTGCCACCCGTGGTCAGCGGGAGGAACAGCTCGAAGACGGAGAGGTCGAAGTTGATGGACGTCGCGGCCAGCGTGCCGGTGAGCACCTCGGGCGGGAACACCGTGCGGGCCCAGGCCAGGAAGGCCACCGCGTTGCGGTGCTCAATCGCCACGGCCTTGGGCCGGCCCGTCGAGCCCGACGTGTAGATGAGGTACGCGAGCTGGTGGCTGGAGACGACCGGCAGCGCGGCGGACGGCACGGCCAGGCCGGAGCCCACCTCGTCCGAGTCCACACAGAGCACCCGCGCGGAGTGCTCCGGCAGGACGGACGCGAGCGACGCGCGGGTCAGCAGGAGCCGGGCCCCCGAGTCCTCCAGGATGAAGCCCAGCCGCTGGCGCGGGTAGGCCGGATCCAGCGGAACGTACAGGCCGCCCGCCTTGAGGATGGCCAGGAGCGAGACGACGAGGTCGATTCCGCGCTCCAGGCACACGCCCACCGGCGTCTCCGCACCCACGCCGAGCACGGCCAGCACTCCGGCGAGGTGGGTGGCGCGCTGCTCGAGCTGCGCGAAGGTGAGCGACTCCTCTCCGGAGATGAGGGCGACGGCGTCCGGCGTGCGCGCGGCCTGCTGCTCGAAGAGGGAGGCGAGCGAGGCGTCGCGCGGATGCTCCAGGTCCGTGGCGTTCCAGTCGACGAGGACGCGCTGGCGCTCCTCGGCGCTCATCATCGTCACGTCCGCGAGCGTTTGCGTGGTGGGGGCCACCAGGGACACGAGTGCGCGGCCCCACTGCTCCAGGACGCGCTGGAGGCTCTCGCGCTCGAAGCGCGGCTCCTCGTAGGTGAGCTGCAGCTTCGTGGTGCGGCCCGGGAGCACGGTGGCGGTGAGGGGGTAGTGCGTGTGGTCTCCGCCCTCCACGTCCTTCAGCGACATGGCGCTGGTGCGCTGCTCCATCGACTCGTCGATGGGGTAGTTCTCGAAGACCAGCAGGGACTCGAACAGCGTGGTGCCACGTGGCACGGAGGACAGCGTCTGGACGTGGACGAGCGGGGTGTGCTCGTGGTTGCGCGTCTGCTGCTGTTGCTCGCGGAGCGCTTGCAGCCACGTGGCCACGGGGGTGGTCGTCACCGGCACGTGGATGCGCACGGGCACGGTGTTGATGAGCAGGCCCACCATGAGCTCGGCGCCGGGAAGCTCGGGCGGACGGCCGGCCACGGTGTTGCCGAAGACCACGTCCGGCTCGCCAGCATGGCGCGAGAGAACAAAGCCCCAGGCGGCCATGGTCAGCGTGGACAGCGTGAGCTGGTGCTGGCGCGCGAAGGCCTGGAGCGCGGCGGACTGCTGCTGCGTGAGAGGAAGCTCCAGCGTGTGCTGCCGGGCCTGGGTTCCAGCCGGAGGCGTGGCGTGGGTGTCCGCGGGCAGCGGCGTGGGAGCACTGAAGCCCTGGAGCGTGGTGCACCAGAAGGCGTCATCCGCCGCCGTGTCCCGGCGCTGGAGCCAGGCGATGTAGTCGCGGTACAGCGGCCGCGCCGGCAGCTTCGGCGCGCGCCCGGAGGCGAAGGCGTCGAAGAGGGTGAAGACGTCCTGGAGGATGGGGCTGAGGCTCCAGCCGTCCAGGAGCAGGTGGTGGTGGCTCCACAGGAAGCGCCACGTGTCGTCCGCCAGGCGCACCGCCGTCATGCGCATCAGCGGGGCATTGCGAAGGTCGAAGCCCCGGCGACGGTCCTCCGCCTGGAGCTCCGCGAAGCGGGCCTTCTGCTCGGCTGCGGGCACGGTGCGCCAGTCGAGCTGCGCCCACGGCAGCTCCGCGTGCGCGTGCACCACCTGGAGCGGAGCGTCGAGTCCCTCCCAGGCGAAGCCCGTGCGGAGGATGGGCGTGCGGTCGATGAGCGCCTGCCAGGCCCGGCGGAAGTGCGCCACGTCCATGGTGCCACTGGCCGTCCAGGCGAGCTGCTCGAAGTAGGCGCCGGACTCCGGGGACAGCAGCGTGTGGAAGAGCAGGCCCTGCTGGAGCGGGGACAGCGGGTAGAGGTCCTCCACGCTGGAGCCGTACCGCTGGAGCAGCGAGTCGAGCGCGGGCGGGGTGAGCGAGGCGAGCGGGAAGTCCGCCGTGCCGAGCCGCTTCGCGTCGTCGGAGTGGCTCTCGGTGATGAGGGCGCGCAGGTGCTTGAGGAAGCGCTTCGCCAGCGCCTCGATGGTGGGCTTGCGGTGCAGGTTCTCGCTGTAGGCGAACACGAGCTGCAGGCGCCCGCCGAGCACGGAGCCGCTGACCTCCAGCGGGTGCATGCGGAGCGCCTCGGGCGGCACTTCCGCGCCCGCGGGCTCGTTGGCGAACGAGAGCAGGGCCGCGGTGTCAGAGGACGCGTCGAGCTGTCCCAGGTAGTTGAAGGCCACCGGCGGCGTGGGCAGCGCACGGAGGGGCGCGCTGAGCTCGTCGGGCCCCAACGACTTGAGGATGCCGAAGCCGACACCGTGATGGGGGATGTGGCGCAGGGACTCGCGCACCGCGCGCAGGTTGTCGCCCGCCGTCCCGCCGCGAGGCAGGGACAGGTGCACCGGGTAGATGGAGGTGAACCAGCCCACCGTGCGGGACAGGTCCACGCCGTCGATGAGCGAGTCCTCGCGGCCGTGGCCTTCCAGGTCGAGCCAGATGTGGCCCTGGTCCGTCCAGTCCGACAGAGCCTGCGCCAGGGCCGTGAGCAGCACGTCCTGGAGGTTGCTGCGCCAGGCCGTGGGCACCTCGCGCTGCAAGGCACGGGTCTCTTCCGTGTCCAGCGTGAAGGTGACGGTGCGGGCGGAGGCGTAGGTGTTCGGGCCGGAGCTGTCCGTGGGCAGCGGCGCCGGGGGCGTGGCCGCATGACGGAGCCACCCCTGGGCCTCCTTCTTCATCGCGTCCGATTGGGCGTACTGCTGGAGCTTCTGCGCCCAGGTCTGGAAGGAGGTCGTCTTGGGAGGCAGGGCGGGCTGACCGCCTTGGAGCAGGCGCTGGTAGGTCGTCTGGAGGTCCTCCAGCAGCACGCGCCAGGAGACGGCGTCCACGACGATGTGGTGCACGCAGATGAGCAGCCGCTGGGTGGAGCCCAGGTTGAAGAGGGCCGCGCACAGCAGCGGTGGCTGGCTCAGGTCGAAGGACGCCTGGAGGCGCGTGCCATGGGCTTCCAGCTCCCGACGCTGCTCCTCGGCCGGGAGCGCGGAGAGGTCATGGTGCTCCAGGCGCAGGGGGGCCTCGTCGATGGAGGCGTTGTCCTGAGCCCAGGCGCCGTCGTCCTGCTGACGGAAGCGCAGGCGCAGGGCGTCGTGGTGGGCGAGCAGTGCACGCAGGGCCTTGTCCAGCACGTCCAGGTGCAGCGGCTGGTGGGCGGCCAGCAGCAGCGACTGGTTGAAGTGGTGCGGGTGGCTGGCCTGATGCTCCAGGAAGTAGCGCTGCACGGGCGTCAGCGGCACGGGGCCGGTGACGGGCCCCTGGTCGATGGTGGCCAGAGCGGAAGCGGAGCGTGCGGCGACGGCCAGTTCCGCCACCGTCTGGTGCTGGAAGAGGTGACGCGCGGTGAGGGGGAAGCCGGCCTGACGCGAGCGGGAGACGACGAGCAGGCTGAGGATGGAGTCGCCACCCAGGGCGAAGAAGTTGTCGTGGACGCCCACGCGAGGCAGGCGCAGCACGGCGGCCCAGATGTCGGCCAGTCGCTGCTCCACCTCGTCTCGCGGCGCCGCGTACTCGCCCTGCGGGAGCTGGTGCGAGGCGTCCGGCGCCGGCAGCGCCTTCTTGTCCAGCTTGCCCGTCACGGAGAGGGGCAGGGCCTTCAGGACGACGAAGGCCGAGGGCACCATGTACTCGGGCAGCCGCTGCTTGAGCGCGGTGCGCAGGGGCGCCAGGTCCAGCTCCGGGGCCGCCGCGTCCTGGGACACGGGCGGCTTCGGGACGACGTAGGCGACGAGGCGCTTGTCGCCGGGGGCGTCCTCTCGCACCAGCACCACCGCCTCATGGACGGTCGGCTGGTCGAGCAGGGCGGCTTCAATCTCCCCGAGCTCGATGCGCAGGCCGCGCAGCTTCACCTGGAAGTCGATGCGGCCCAGGTACTCCAGCTGGCCGTCCTCGCGCCAGCGCACTCGGTCTCCCGAGCGGTAGAGGCGCGCTTCGGGCTCGGTGCTGAACGGGTCTGGGATGAAGCGCTCGGCGGTCAGCTCCGGGCGGTCCAGGTAGCCCCGGGCCACGCCCACGCCGCCGATGTACAGATCGCCCGGCACGCCCACGGGCTGCGGACGCAGCGCCGCATCCAGGACATACAGGCGCGTGTTGGGAATCGCGCGGCCGATGCTAAGGCGCTCCGGGTCCATGGAGCCCTTCGTCATCGTCGCGACGATGGTGACTTCCGTCGGTCCGTACGCGTTGAGGAACGTGCGGCCCTGGACCCAGCTCCGCGCCAGCGCGGGCGGGCAGGCCTCGCCTCCCGACGCCACTGTGCGCAGCTCGGGCAGCGCCTCCGGCTGGAGCGTGGCCAGCGCGGTAGGCGTCGCCAGCAGCACTGAGATGTGCTGCTGCGCCAGGGTCGTCTGGAGCGGCTCACCCGGCAGGAGCTGCTCGCGCTGGGCGAGGACGAGCGTGGCCCCGGACAGCAGCGCGGAGAAGACCTCCCACACCGAGGCGTCGAACGCCGGGGACGCGAGCTGCAGGGCTCGCTGACCGGGCTCGATGCGCAGGCCCTGGATGATGGCCAGCGCCGTGTTCACGAGGCCGCGGTGGTGCAGCAGCGTGCCCTTGGGCCGGCCCGTGCTACCCGAGGTGTAGATGACGTACGCGAGGCGCTCCGGCCCGACGCTCACGGCAGGCGGCGCCTCCGGCAGGCGGGACAGGAGCTCGGCCTCCTCGTCCAGGCACAGCACCTTCGCGCCGTGGGCCGGCAGGCGGTCCACCAGCGCCCGGTGCGTCAGCAGCACCTGCGCGTGAGAGTCCTCCAGGTAGTACGCGAGCCGCTCGGGCGGGTGCGCGGGGTCCAGCGGCAGGAAGGCGCCACCGGCCTCCAGCGTGGCGAGCATCGCCACCACCAGATCCGGGCTGCCTCGCTCCAGGCACAGGGCCACGCGGCCCTCGGCACCCAGGCCCAGGGCCTCCAGCCGGTACGCGAGCTGACGCGCGCGTCCCTGGAGCTGGCGGAACGTGAGCACCGTGTCCCCGGCGATGAGGGCGGGGGCCTCCGGTGTGCGCTCCACCTGCTGGTGGAACACGTGCTGCACGCTGGCTTCCGAGGGGAACGCCACATCGGTGGCGTTCCACTCCACCACGACGCGGTGCCGCTCCTCGGCGTCCATCATCGTCACGTCCGCGAGGCTCTGCGTCTCCGGAGCCGCGAGGGACAGGAGCGCCAGACGCCACTGGTCCAGCACCCGGCCCATGCTGTCACGGGTGAAGCGCGGCTCCTCGAAGGTGAGGCGCAGGCGCAGCTTCTGGCCCGGGAGGATGGTGGCGGTGATGGGATAGTTGGTGCGCTCCACGCCCTCCACGTCTCGCACCGCCATGGCCGACGTGCGCTGCGTGAGCGAGTCGTCGATGGGGTAGTTCTCGAAGACGAGCAGGGACTCGAACAGCGGCGTGCCGCGCGGCACCGGCGCCAGCGACTGGATGTGCACCAGCGGCGTGTGCTCGTGGTTGCGCGACTGCTGGTACTGCGTCTGGAGCGCCTGCAGCCACGTGGCCACCGGGGTGGTCCCAGCCGGGAGCGGGATGCGCACCGGCAGCGTGTTGATGAGCAGGCCCACCATGGCCTCGGCGCCGGGAAGCTCGGGCGGACGGCCGGCCACCGTGTTGCCGAAGACCACGTCCTGCTCCCCGCTGTGCCGGCCGAGGACGAAGCCCCAGGCAGCCATCATCAGCGTGGACAGCGTGAGCTGGTGCTGACGCGCGAAGGCCTGGAGCGCGTTCGACTGCTCCACCGTGAGCGCCACCTCCAGCATGTGCTGGGCCGCGTGCTGGCCCTCGGGAGGCGTGACGTGCGTGTCGGCTGGAAGCGGCGTGGGCGAGCTGAAGCCCTGGAGCGCCGAGCGCCAGAAGGCGTCATCCGCCTCCGTGTCCCGACGCTGGAGCCAGGCGATGTAGTCGCGGTACGGCGGACGCGTCGGGAGCTTCGGCTCACGGCCCGAGGCGACGGCGTCGAACAGGACGAACACGTCCTGGAGCACCGGGCTGAGGCTCCAGCCGTCCAGGAGCAGGTGGTGGTGGCTCCACAGGAAGCGCCAGGTGTCCTCGGCCAGGCGCACCGCGGTCATCCGCATCAGCGGGGCCTTGCGCAGGTCGAAGCCCCGGGCCCGGTCGTCCAGGAGGAGCTGGGCGAAGCGGGCCTTCTGCTCGGCGGCGGGCACGGTGCGCCAGTCGAGCTGCGCCCACGGCAGCTCCGCGTGCGAGTGCACCACCTGGAGCGGCGACTCGAGGTCGGCCCAGGCGAAGCTCGTGCGAAGGATGGGCGTGCGGTCCACGAGGCCCTGCCACGCCTGACGGAAGTGCTCGACCGCCATGGCGCCGCTGACCGTCCAGGCGAGCTGCTCGAAGTAGACGCCGGACTCAGGGGACAGGACGGTGTGGAAGAGAAGGCCCTGCTGGAGCGGGGACAGCGGGTAGAGGTCCTCGACGGCCGGGCCCTGCTGCTGGAGCAGGGTGTCGAGCACGGGCTGCGTGAGCGAGGCGAGCGGGAAGTCCGCGGTGCCCAGGCGCTTCGCGTCGTCGGAGCGGCTCGTGGTGATGAGGGTGCGCAGGTGCGCGAGGAAGCCCTTGGCCAGGGCCTCGATGGTGGTCTGCTCGTGCAGATTCTCGCTGTAGATGAAGAGGAGGCTCAGGCGCCCGTCCAGCACCGAGCCGTTGACCTCCAGCGGGTGCATGCGCAGGGCGTCCGCCGCGAACTGGGCACCGGACGGCTCGTTGGCCAGGGAGAGGATGGCGTTGGCATCCGAGGACGCGTCGAGCTGGCCCAGGTAGTTGAAGGCCACCTGCGGCGCGGGCAGGGCGCGGAGTGGAGCACTGAGCTCGTCGGGGCCGAGCCACTTGAGGATGCTGTGGCCGACACCGTGGTGGGGGATGTGGCGCAGGGACTCGCGCACCGCGCGCAGCCCGTCACCCGCCGTGCCGTTCCGGGGCATGGGCAGGAGCACCGGGTAGATGGCCGTGAGCCAGCCCACCGTGCGGGACAGGTCCGCGCCGTCGATGAGCGAGTCCTCACGGCCGTGGCCTTCGAGGTTCACCCACACGTCATGCCGACCCGTCCAGTCCGCCAGGGAGCGGGCCAGGGCCGTGAGCAGCACGTCCTGGAGGTTGCTGCGCCAGGCCGTGGGCACCTCGCGTAGCAGCGCGCGGGTCTCCTCGGTATCGAGGGCGAGCGTCACCGTCCGGGCGGACCCGAAGGTGTTGGGGCCGTTCCGGTCGGTGGGCAGGGGCGCCGGAGGGGTGTCGACGTGGCGCAGCCACCCCTGGGCCTCCTTCTTCATCGCGTCCGAGAGGGCGTACTGCTGGAGCTTCTGGGCCCAGGTCTGGAAGGACGTCGTCTTGGGCGGCAGCGCGGGCTGACCGCCTTGCAGCAGGCGCTGATAGGTCGTCTGGAGGTCCTCCAGCAGCACGCGCCAGGAGACGGCATCCACGACGATGTGGTGCACGCAGATGAGCAGCCGCTGGGTGGAGCCCAGGTTGAAGAGGGCCGCGCACAGCAGCGGCGACTGGCTCAGGTCGAAGGACGCCTGGAGACGGGTGGCGTGGGCCTCCATGACGTTGAGCCGCTCCGCCTCGGAGAGCGCGGAGAGGTCATGGTGCTCCAGGCGCAGGGGGGCCTCGTCGATGGAGGCGTTGTCCTGAACCCAGGAGCCGTCGTCCTGCTGGCGGAAGCGCAGGCGCAGGGCATCGTGGTGGGCGAGCAGGGCGCGCAGGGCCTTGTCCAGCACGTCCAGGTGCAGCGGCTGGTGAGCGGCCAGCAGCAGCGACTGGTTGAAGTGGTGCGGGTGGCTGGCCTGGTGCTGCAGGAAGTAGCGCTGCACGGGCGTCAGCGGCACGGGGCCGGTGACGGGCCCCTGGTCGATGGTGGCCAGGGCGGAAGCGGAGCGTGCGGCGACGGCCAATTCCGCCACCGTCTGGTGCTGGAAGAGGTGACGCGCGGTGAGGGGGAAGCCGGCCTGACGCGAGCGGGAGACGACGAGCAGGCTGAGGATGGAGTCGCCACCCAGGGCGAAGAAGTTGTCGTGGATGCCCACGCGAGGCAGGCGCAGCACGGCGGCCCAGATGTCGGCCAGCCGCTGCTCCACCTCGTCACGGGGCGCGGTGTACTCGCCCTGCGGCACCTGCGCCGCATCCGGCGTGGGCAGGGCCTTCCGGTCCACCTTGCCGTTGGGCGACAGCGGCAGCACGTCCAGGAGGACGAAGGCTGCGGGCACCATGTACTCGGGCAGCTTCTGCTTGAGGTACGTGCGCAGGGCCGCGGTGTCCACCGTGGCCGCATGTCCCTCCTGCGGTGACACCGGGACGACGTAGGCAACGAGGCGCTTGTTGCCGGGCACGTCCTCGCGGGCCATGACAACCGCCTCTCGGACGCCTTCATGCGTGCGGAGCGCGGCCTCGACCTCTCCGGGTTCGATTCGGAAGCCGCGCACCTTCACCTGGAAGTCGACGCGGCCGAGGAAGTCCACCGTGCCGTCCGCCAGCCACCGCGCGCGGTCGCCGGTGCGGTACATGCGGGCGCCCGGCTCGATGCTGAACGGGTCCGGGATGAACTTCTCCGCCGACAGCTCCGGCCGGTGCAGGTAGCCGTGCGCGAGGCCATCGCCCGCGCAGAACAGCTCGCCGGGCACGCCCACCGGGACGGGGTGCAGCGTATCGTCGAGGATGTAGACGCGCGTGTTGGCGATGGGGCCTCCCAGCGGCGCGGCGGCGCCGAGGCGCGACTCGCGGGTCATCCGGTGGCAGGTCGTGAAGGTGGTGTTCTCCGTGGGGCCATACGCATTGACGAACACGAACCCGTCCGGCAGCCGCGCCAGGTGCTCGCGCACGCGGGCCACCGGCAGGGTGTCTCCTCCGGCCAGCACCTGCGACACGCGGGCCAGAGCCTCCGGCTGGTGGAGCGTCATCTGCTCGAACAGCGCCGCGGTCAGCCACATCGTGGTGAGCGAGTACCGATCGCTGAGGGACGCGAGGTCCTCCAGCGACAGGGAGTGGGGAGGCGCCAGGGCCAGCCGCGCGCCGTGCAGCAGCGCGCCCCAGATCTCCAGCGTGGAGGCGTCGAACGTGACGGGCGCGGCAAGCATCATCCGCTCCTCCGGCCCGAAGCGCATGAAGGTGCTCCCGAGCACCAGGCGCGACACGCCCCGGTGCGGCACCAGCACGCCCTTGGGCCGGCCCGTGGAGCCGGAGGTGAACATGACGTAGGCAGTGCTGCCGCCATGCGTGGCCACGGGGGGCGGCGTCACCGGGATGGACGCGGCCTCGGCGGGCAGCGCGTCCATGCAGAGCGTGGTGGCGAAGCGGCCAGCGAAGGCGGACTCCAGCTTGCGCTGCGTCACCAGCACGGGCGCCTGGATGTCCTCCAGCATCGAGTTGAGCCGCTCGGCCGGATAGGACGCGTCCAGCGGGACGTAGAAGCCACCCGCCTTGAGGATGGCGAGGTGGGCGACGATGAGCTCCACCCCGCGCTCCAGGCAGAAGCAGACCGGAGTCTCCTCCTGCACGCCCAGGCCCCGCAGCAGCCTCGCGAGCTGGTTGGCGCGCTGCTCCAGTTCCAGGTACGTGATGGTCGTCTCTTCCGAGACGAGCGCCACGGCGTTCGGGGTGAGGGCCACCTGGCGCTCGAACAGCGAGGAGAGCGAGGCGTCACGCGGGTAGTCGACGGCGGTGGCGTTCCAGTCCGACACGAGCTGGCGCCGCTCTCGCTCGGCCAGCAGGGGCAGCTCGGCCACCCGCTGGTCCGCGGAAGTCACCACGCCTTCGAGCAGCCGCCCGAAGTGCTCCACCATCCGCTCCAGGGTCGCCGCCTCGAAGAGGTCCGCGTCGTAGTTGAACGTGCCCTCGAGCCCGTCCGCGGTCTCCTGCAGCGACACGGTGAGGTCGAACTTGGACGTGCCGTTGTCCACCTCCTGGAGGCGCACGGAGACGTCGGGCAGCTCGGGGGCGCTGGCGGGCGCGTTCTGCAGGGCGAACATCACCTGGAAGAGGGGCTGGCGGGACAAGTCGCGCGTGGGCTCCAGCGCCTCCACCAGCTTCTCGAAGGGAATGTCCTGGTGGGCGTAGGCGCCCAGGGTGGACTCCTTCACGCGGGCGAGGAGCTCGCGGAAGGTGGGGTTGCCCTCCAGGCTGGCGCGCAGCACCAGCGAGTTGATGAACATGCCGAGCAGCGACTCCAGCTCCTGCGTGCGGCGGCCGGCGATGGGCGTGCCCACCGCCACGTCCTTCTGGCCGGAGTAGCGGCTGAGCAGGACCTGGAAGCCGGCCACCAGCACCATGAACAGCGTGGCGCCTTCCTGCCGCGCCAGGGACTTGAGCCCATCCGCCACGGCCCTGGGGAACCGCGCGGCCACCGTGGCGCCGCGCTGGCGGCGGACGGCCGGACGGGGGAAGTCGGTGGGCAGCTCCAGCGGCTCCAGGCCGGCGAGCTGCTGGCGCCACCAGGAGAGCTGCGTGTCCAGCACCTCGCCCTGGAGCCAGCCGCGCTGCCACACGGCGTAGTCCGCGTACTGCACGGGCAGCTCCGGCAGTGGCGACGGCTGGCCGGCGTGGAAGGCCACGTAGAGCGTTCCCAGCTCGCGCACCAGCACGCCCACGGACCAGCCGTCGGAGATGCTGTGGTGCGTGTTGAGCAGGAGCACGTGCTCGCGCTCGCCCAGCTTCAGCAGGGACGTGCGCAGCAGCGGGCCGTCAGCGAGGGAGAAGGGCCGGCGCGCCTCGTCCATGGCCCGGCGCTGCACCTCCTCGCGAGCCTCAACGTCAGGCCGCGAGGACAGGTCCTCGAGGGCCAGCTCGAAGCGCGCGGGCGGGTGGATGACCTGCACGGGCTGGCCCGCGTCGGGGCCGGCGGCGAAGGTGGTGCGCAGCACCTCGTGGCGGTGCACCAGGGCCTCGAAGGCGCGGCGCAGCGACTCGGCGTCCAGCGTGCCGGTGAGCCACAGGGCCACGGGCATGTTGTACGTGGCGTCGCCCGGCATGAGCTGGTCCACGAACCACAGGCGCTGCTGGGCGAAGGACAGCGGCAGGGGCTGCTCGCGCGAGGCGCGCTCCAGCGGCGGGAGCCGCGTGCCCGTGAGGCCGAGCGACTCGATGCGCTCCGCGAGTCGTCCCGGAGTGCTGGCCTCGAAGAGCAGGCGCAGGGGGAGTTCGAAGCCCAGGCTGGAGCGGATGCGCGACACCACGCGCGTGGCCAGCAGCGAGTGGCCACCCAGCGCGAAGAAGTCATCGCCCAGGCCCACCGCCGGCAGGCCCAGCACCTGGGCAAAGGCGTCCGCCACCAGCTGCTGCACCGGCGTGCTCGGAGCGTCTCCGCCGGCCACGGTGGTGGCGGCATGCTCGCCCGTCGGCGCGGGGAGCGCCTTGCGGTCCACCTTGCCGTTCGCGTTGAGCGGCCAGGCGGGGAGGGTGACGAAGGCGGCCGGCAGCATGTACTCCGGCAGCGTCCGCACCAGGTGCTCTCGGAGCTCCGCGGGCATGGGCTGCTGCCCCTCCGCCGCCACCAGGTACGCCACCAGCTTGCGGTCGCCGTGCTCGTCGCGCACCAGCACCACCGCCTCCGTCACGCCGGGGTGCGCCTGGAGCGCCGTTTCAATCTCCCCCAGCTCGATGCGGAAGCCGCGCAGCTTCACCTGGTGGTCCACACGGCCGATGAACTCGATGGCGCCGCTGGCGCGCAGGCGCACCAGGTCACCCGTGCGGTACAGCCTCGCGCCCGGCACCGTGGAGAACGGGTCCGAGACGAACTTCTCCGCCGTCAGCTCCGGGCGCTCGTGGTAGCCACGGGCCACGCCGTCGCCGCCGAGGTAGAGCTCGCCCACCACGCCCCTCGGAACCGGCCGAAGGGCCGCGTCCAGCACGTAGCCCGTGGTGTTCGCGATGGGACGGCCAATGGGGATGCTCCGCGCCCCCGCGTCCACGGACTCCACGCGGTGCCACGTGGCGAACGTGGTGGTCTCCGTCGGGCCGTACACGTGGAGCAGGCGCTGCGGCGGGCCCGCCTCCAGCAGCCGGCGCACCGCCTCCGGGTCGCTCGCCTCGCCGCCGAAGAGCACCTGCTTCGCCGTGGCGAAGCCCTCCGGGTACTCGCGGGCCATCCGGTTGAAGAGGGCCGTCGTGACGAACAGCGTGGTGACGCCGCCGTCGCGCAGCGCCTTCGCGAGGTCCGCGGGCACCAGCGACGTGTCGCGCGGCACCAGCACCAGCCTGGCGCCGCAGAGCAGCGCGCCCCAGACCTCGAAGGTGGCCGCGTCGAAGGACGTGTTGGACAGCTGCGCCACCCGGTCCTCGGGCGTCAGCCGCACGTAGTCCGTCTCCATCACCAGCCGGAGGATGGCCTGGTGGTGCACGGCCACGCCCTTGGGCCGCCCCGTGGAGCCGGACGTGTAGATGATGTACGCCAGCCCGTCCGGGGTGACGTGCGAGCGCACGCGCTGGTGGCTCATCGCCCCCAGCACCGGCCGCTCCGTGTCCAGGTTCAGCAGGAGGATGCCGGGCGCGTCCAGGCCCTCACCCAGCGTGCCGTGCGTCAGGAGGATGGGCACACCGCTGTCGGCCAGCATGTACGCGAGCCGCTCGGCCGGGTGCGCCGGATCCAACGGCACGTACGCGCCGCCCGCCTTGAGGATGGCGAGCATCGCCACCACCAGGTCCACCGAGCGCTCCAGGCACACGCCCACGCGCACCTCGGGCCCCACACGCATGTCCACCAGCCGGCGCGCGAGCTGGTTCGCCCGCTGCTCCAGCTCGGCGTACGTCACCTCCACGTCGCCCGCCACCACCGCCACCGCGGACGGCGTGCGGTCCGCCTGCGCCTCGAAGAGCGCGTGCACGCTGGCGTCCGCCGGGTACAGGGTGGAGGTGGCGTTCCAGTCCACCAGCACCTCGCGCAGCTCCGCGTCCGTCATCAGCTCCAGCGTGTCCACGCGCTGCTGGGGCGCGCGGCAGATGCCCTCCAACAGCCGCTGGTAGTGAGCGACGAGCCGCTCCATCGTCGCGGCCTCGAACAGGTCCGCGTCGTAGTTGAGGTAGCCGCCCAGCCCCTGGGCCGTCTCCATCAGGGACAGCGTGAAGTCGAACTTGGAAGTGCCGTTGTCGATCTCCTGTAGGCGCACCGAGAGGCCCGGGAGCGCCGGGTCGCCCATGGGCGCGTTCTGCAGGGCGAACATCACCTGGAAGAGGGGCTGACGGGACAGGTCGCGCGTGGGCTCCAGCGCCTCCACCAGCTTCTCGAACGGGATGTCCTGGTGCGCGAAGGCCCCGAGCGTCATGTCCTTCACGCGCGACAGCAGCGTCCGGAACGTGGGCCGGTCCTCCATGCGCGCGCGCAGCACCAGCGTGTTCACGAACACACCGAGCAGCGACTCCAGCTCCTGGCTGCCACGCCCTGCTATGGGCGTACCCACCGTCACGTCCTGCTGCCCGGAGTACCGGGCGAGCAGCACCTGGAAGCCGGCGACCAGCACCATGAAGAGCGTGGCGCCCTCCTGGCGGGCCAGCTTCTGGAGGTCGTCGGCGAGCGCCTTCGGGAAGGCCACGCCCACCATGCCGCCGCGCTGGCGGCGCACGGCGGGACGCGCGAAGTCCGTGGGCAGCTCCAGCGGCGTGAGGCCCTGGAGCTGCTCCTTCCACCACGCGAGCTGCGTGTCGAGCACCTCCCCCTGGAGCCAGTCACGCTGCCATACGGCGTAGTCCGCGTACTGCACCGCCAGCTCCGGCAGCGGCGAGGGACGCTCGGCCTGGAAGGCCCCGTAGAGCATGGCCAGCTCGCGCACCAGCACGCCCACGGACCAGCCGTCGGAGATGCTGTGCTGCATGTTGATGCGCAGCACGTGCTCCTCGGTGCCCAGCTTCAGCAGCGAGGCGCGGAGCAGCGGGCCCTGGGAGAGGGAGAAGGGCTGGCGCGCGTCCTCCTGGCAGAGACGGAGGGCCTCGGCGCGGGACTCCTCCGTGGACTCGGTGGAGACCTCCACCACGGGCAGCTCGAAGCGCGAGGGCGCGTGGATGAGCTGCGCGGGCACACCGCGCGTGACGGTGAAGGTGGTGCGGAGTACCTCGTGGCGGCGCACCAGCTCCTCGAAGGCGCGGCGCAGCGACTCCACGTCCAGGGCGCCGGACAGCCAGAGCGCGGCGGGGATGTTGTACGCGGCATCCCCGGGGATGAGCTGATCCACGAACCACAGGCGCTGCTGTGCGAAGGACAGCGGCAGCGAGCCCTCGCGCGAAGCTCGGACCAGCGCCGGGAGCCGGACCTGGGTGGCCGCGGCTTGCAGGTGCCGGGCGAGCATGGCGACGGTGGGCGCCTCGAAGAGGCCGCGCAGGGCCAGGGTGATGCCCAGGCTGGAGCGAATGCGCGACACCACGCGCGTGGCCAGCAGGGAGTGCCCGCCGAGCGCGAAGAAGTCATCATTCACGCCCACGCGCGGCAGGCTCAGCACCTCCGCGAAGGCGTCCGCGAGGAGCTGCTCCACGGGCGTGCGCGGGGCCTCGGCCGGGTCCGCGGACACCAGCTGGGGCGCGGCCGGCGCGGGCAGCGCCTTCCGGTCCAGCTTGCCCGTCGGGGACAGGGGCAGGGCGCCCAGGACGACGAAGGCCGAGGGCACCATGTACTCGGGCAGCCGCTGCTTGAGCGCGGCCCGCAGGGGCGCCAGGTCCAGGTCGGGAGTCGCGTCCTCCACGACCAGAGACGCGGACGACTTCGGGACGACGTAGGCGACGAGGCGCGGATCGCCCGAGGCGTCCTCGCGCACCAGCACCACCGCCTCGTGGACGGAGGGCTGGTCGAGCAGGGCGGCCTCAATCTCCCCCAGCTCGATGCGCAGGCCGCGCAGCTTCACCTGGAAGTCGATGCGGCCCAGGTACTCCAGCTCGCCGTCCGGCAGCCAGCGCGCCCGGTCTCCCGTGCGATACAGCCGGGCCCGGGGCTCGGTGCTGAACGGGTCCGTGAGGAAGCGCTCCGCGGTCAACTCCGGGCGGTTCAGGTAGCCGAGCGCCACGCCCACGCCGCCGATGTACAGCTCGCCCGGCACGCCCACGGGCAGCGGGCGCAGGCCCGCGTCCAGGACGTACAGTCGCGTGTTGGCGAACGGCCGGCCGATGGTGATGCGCTCCGGGTCCACCGGGCCCGGCGTCACCGAGGCGCACACCGTCGTCTCCGTCGGGCCGTACGCATTCAGCAGCAGGCGGCCCTCGCCCCAGCGGCGCGCCAGCGTGGGCGGCAGGGCCTCACCGGCGGAGGCCACCGTGCGCAGCGCGGGCAGACTCTCCGGCTGGAGCCGCGAGAGCACCGTGGGCGTGGACGTCACCGTGGTGATGCGCTGCGAGGCCAGCAGGGCCTGCAGCTCCTCGCCCGGCATCAGCTGCTCGCGCGGGGCCAGCACCAGCGTGGCGCCGGACAGCAGCACGGAGAAGACCTCCCACACCGACGCGTCGAAGGCCGGCGACGCGAGCTGGAGCGCGCGCTCCCCGGGCGCCAGGCGCAGGCTTCGCGCCGCCGCCAGCGCCGTGTTCACCAGGCCGCGGTGGTGCAGCAGCGTGCCCTTGGGCCGGCCCGTGCTGCCGGACGTGTAGATGACGTACGCCAGGTCGTCCGGCGACAGGGCAGGGTGCTCCGCCTCCAGCAGGTCCATCCGGGAGACGCTGTACGCCAGCGCATCCGGCGTCAGGGGGAGGATGGACGCCTGGCCCGACGGAACTTCGTCCGCCACGTCCAGGCACACGCTCAGGGCCTCGTGCTCCGGGAGCCGCTCCAGGATGGCGCTGTGGGTCAGCAACACCTGTGCGGCCGAGTCCTGGAGCAGGTACGCCAGGCGCTCCGGCGGGTGCGCCGGATCCAACGGGAGGAACGCGCCTCCCGCCTCCAGGGTGGCGAGCATGGCGACCACGAGGTCGAAGCCGCCACGCTCCACGCACACCGCCACGCGGCTGTCCGCGCCCACGCCGAGTGAGCGCAGGTGCCCGCCGAGCTGGCGCATCCGCGCCTGGAGCTGGCGGTAGGTGAGGGACTCTTCACCGGAGACGAGGGCGAGGGCGTCCGGCGTGCGCTCCACCTGCTCGTGGAAGACGTGGTGCGCCACCGGGTCCGGGGGCAGCGCCACGGAGGAGTCGTTCCACTCCACCAGCAGCCGGCGGCGCTCGTCCTCGCCCATCAGCGGCAGCTCGGACAGCCGGGCGGACGGGTTGCGGACGATGCCCTCCAGCAGCCGCCGCAGGTGCGTCACCATGCGCGCCGCCGTCTCCGGCGTGAACAGGTCCGCCGCGTACCGCAGGGCGCCCATCATGTCGTAGCCCGTGTCCACCAGGTGCAGGTGCACGTCGAGCTGGCCGTCCTGCTGCGCGAAGAAGGGCACCGGCTCGCCCGGCAGCGAGGAGCCCGCGCCCAGCCCGGGCAGGCGCAGCATGGCGTCCACGGAGATGCCCGCCTCGATGAACTGCGGGCGGCTCGAGTCCGGCTTCATCCCCAGCCGCTCGGACAGCCGGTGGAAGGGGAAGTCCTGGTGCTCCAGCGCTCCCAGCACCTTCCGGTACAGGCGATCCTGCAGCTCGCTGAAGGTGGGGTCCCCCTCCAGGTCGCCGCGCATCACCACGAAGTTGACCAGGTACCCGGACAGCCGCTGGTGGTCCGGCTGCGTGCGGCCCGACATGGGCGTGCCCACCATGATGTCGGTGCGCCCGGTGTAGCGGTGCAGCAGCGTCTGCCACGCCGCCAGCATCACCGCGAAAATGGTCTTGCCCTCGGTGCGCGCCAGCGCCCGGAGGCTGGCGGCCAGCTCCGGGCCGAAGCTCAGCTCATGCACCGCGCCCCGGAACGTCCACACCGGCGGGCGGGAGAAGTCCGCCGGCAGCTCCAGCGGCTGCGCTCCGCCCTGGAGTTCGCGCAGCCAGTACTCCTCCATCTTCAGCCCACGCGCGCCCGCGAGCATCTCCTTCTGCTGGCGCACATAGCCCGCGTAGTCCGTCGGCAGCGGGGCGAGCCGCGCGGACTCGCCGCCCGTCTCTTCGCGATAGAGTTGCTGGAGCTCCTCCAGCAGCATGGCCATGGACCACAGGTCGGTGGCGATGTGGTGGACGACGAGCAGCAGGACATGGTCCTGAGGCCCGACGGAGAAGATGTCCAGCCGCGCCACGGGGCCCTGCTGGAGGTCGAACGGGCGCAGGTAGCTGCGCCGCATATGGACGAAGAGCTCCGGGTCCGTCACGCCGGGCACGTCGTGCTGCTCCAGCGCCACGCCCTGCCGCTCGTTGACCCGCTGGCGCGGGCCCTCGGCCGTCGTCTCGTACGTCGTCCGCAGCACGGCGTGACGGGCGGCCAGCCGCGCCAGGGTGCGCTCCATGGCCTTCAGGTCCACGGTGGCGTTGACGCGGATGGGTAGCGCCACGTTGTACGCGGCGCTCTCCGGCGCGAGCTGGTACAGGAACCACAGCCCCCACTGGTTCTCCGAGAGCGGAAACAGGGTGTTCGAGGACACCGACCCCTGCTGCTTCAGGAGGAGCGCCAGCTGCTGACGCTGCTCCGGAGACAGCGCCGCCAACCTATCCTTCAACGAGCCTTGCATGTCCGCGTCTCTCTCTGGATGCACTTCAGGCAAGGGGGGCCCCCGAGGGGGCCCCCGCCGATGTGGACGAACCGTGGGAATGACTGAAGAGGGCCTGCCTAGTGCGTCAGCAGCTCACCGCCGGAGCGCTGCTCCGCGACGAGCTCGCGCTCCAACGCGAGGAGGAGCGCCTGCTGCTCCGCCTCGGACAGGTCCTGCATGCTGGAAGCCAGGTCACCGACCTCGCTCCGGGGCTCCGGCGAGAGGGACGGCACCGTGTCCGTCACCACCACCGCCGAGGCCGGAGCCGGGGCCTTCACGGGCTCCGCCTGCGCGGCTGCCTCACCCGCGGCGGGCAGGCGCGACAGCAGCATGGCCGCGAGCGACGTCACGCTCGCCCCTTGCAGCAGCTCGATGAGGGTGGGACCGACGCCCAGGCCACTCACCACCTGGAGCCGCAGCTCCACCGCGATGATGGAGTCCAGCCCCAGCGTCTGCAGGAGCTGCTGCCGGTCCACCTGCTCCAAAGGCAGCCGCAGCGTGCGTGCCACCACGTCGCCGATGAAGTCCTCCAGCACTCCGCGACGAGTCGAGTCGTCCGCCGCCTCCGCGAGCCGGGCGCGCACGTTCTCCTGCTGGCCCAGGGTTTCGGTGGAAGGGCCGCTCGCCTGGAGCTGCTCCGCGATGGGGCCGAGCATGGCCGGCGTCTCCACCGTCGGGTAGCCGGTGCGGAGGATGCGCTGCCAGTCCGCCGCCAGCACCACGACCTGCCTCAAGTCGTGCTGCAGGCTGCGCTCCAGCGCCTCCACGCCCTGGGCCGGGCGGATGGGGATGATGCCGCGCCGCTCGAAGTCGTGGGCCACCTGCTCCTCGCTGGCCATGCCGACCTCGTCCCAGGCGCTCCAGTTGACGGAGAGCGCCTGCATTCCCTCGTTGCGGCGCGAGTGCGCCAGGCCATCCAGGAAGGCGTTGCTGGCCGCGTAGTCCGCCACGCCCATGGAGAAGCCGAGCGCATTCACGGAGGAGCAGAGGACGAAGAAGTCCAGCGGCTCGGCCGCCAGCAGGCGGTGCAGGTTCCACCCGCCCGCCAGCTTCGGGGCCAGCGTGTCGCGCAGGTGCGACGCCTCCAGCTCCGCGAAGCGCCGGGGCTGCACCACGCCCGCCGCGTGGATGACGCCGCGAATCGCGGGCCAGCCCTCGCGCTTGAAGTCCTCGAGGAACTCCCGCATCCGCTTCTCGTCGGTGACGTCCAGCGCCACCGCGTGGACGCTCGCGCCCAGGGCCTCCAGCTCGCGCACGGCGGCGAGCTGCCGGCCCACGGAGGAGTCCGGCGCCACCGTGTGCCACTTGCGCCGCTCGGGCAGCGGCGTGCGGCCCACCAGCACCAGCCGGCGCGCGCCGCGCTCCACCAGCCACCGCGCGAAGACCAGGCCCAGGCCGCCACGGCCTCCGGTGATGACGTACGAGGCATCCGGCCGCAGCCGCGCCGGCAGCGAGCCCTCGGCCACCTTCGGAGCCGGAGTCATCCGCTCACCCCAGAGCTGCTCGCGCCGCAGCGCCAGCAGGGGCTCGCGGGACGGCCGCAGCAGCAGCGAGAGCAGCCGCTCCACCTCCGTCGAGGGCGCGGACGGGTCCAGGTCCACCGCGCCGCCGGCCAGCTCCGGGTACTCCTGCTGGAAGAGGGCGCTGGCGAAGCCCCACAGCGGGGTCTGCGCCACCTCCAGCGCGCGCAGGTCGCCCGGCACGTGCTTCGCGCCCCGGGTGAGCACCCACAGGCGCGGAGGCTTCGTCCACGCCGCATCCTGGAGCGCCTGCGTCAGGTGCATCAACCCCACGAGGCCCGGGCCCTGCGAGTCCATCAGCCCCTCGGTGGTCAGCTCCCGCGTGGCCCGCGCATCCAGGCCCCACAGGTGCAGCACGCCCTCGGGACGCGCCCGGCCGTCCAGCTCGGACAGCAGCCGCGCGAAGTGCTTGCGCTTCTCCGGGTTCACCTCGAAGTGGCGCTTGTCCGGTGACGCGCGGTACACGTTCCCCGGCCGCACCCGCACCACGCTGCCACCCGCGGACTCCAGCGCCGTGGCCAGCTTCCCGCCCAGGCCCTGGGCGTCCTCCAGCACCAGCCACGTGCCCGCGGCACGCGTCGGCTCGGAGACAGGGGCCTGCTCCACCTGCTGCCACGTCATCTCGTAGAACATGTCCTGCGTGGCGCGGGAGCGCGACGACGCCTCCAGCGACTGCACGCGGATGCCTTCGATGGCCACCAGCAGCCGGCCGTCCTCGGCGTACACGTCCAGCGAGCCGGACATGGCGCGCCGGCTGCTGTCCTTCATCCGCCCGTGGACCCAGAGCTTCCCGGACAGCGGCCCGTGGATGGACAGCCGGTCGATGCCGACGGGCAGCGAGGCCTCCTTCGCGCCGGACGCCAGCGTGCCCGCGATGAGCACCTGGAAGCAGATGTCGAGCAGGGGAGGGGGCAGCTCGTAGCCGGACAGGTCCGCCGCGCCCTCCGTGCCCAGCTCCACCAGGGCGAGCGTCTCATTGCCTCGCGTGGCGACCTTGCGGAGCCCCTGGAAGCGGGGGCCGTACTCGAAGTGCTGCGCGCGCAGCCGCTCGTAGCACTCCGCCGCGCTGGACTCCGGGACGCCCGCGAAGGACGCCTTCACCGCCGCCAGCTGCCCAGGCACCTCGGCCCGCGCGGGGATGGCGCGGAAGCGGCTGCGGGTGTGCGGCGTCCACACGGGCTCCGTGGTGCTGACGCGGCTGAAGACGGTGAAGCTCGGGTCCTCCGTGTCCACCACCGTCTGGAGCGACACCGGCTCGCGCAGGAAGAGGGCGTTGCGGAACTGGATGTCGTGCAGCTCCACGCCGCCGGTGGCGCGGCCCGTGGCCTGCCTCAGCGCCGCCAGGCCCATCTCCAGATAACTGGCGCCGGGGAACACCACCGCACCCTGGATGGCATGGTCCTCCAGCCACGTGGGAGAGGTGCGCGCCACCTGCCCCT
This sequence comes from Pyxidicoccus trucidator, assembly GCF_010894435.1. Taxonomy (NCBI): domain Bacteria; kingdom Pseudomonadati; phylum Myxococcota; class Myxococcia; order Myxococcales; family Myxococcaceae; genus Pyxidicoccus; species Pyxidicoccus trucidator. The sequence goes on from NZ_JAAIXZ010000014.1 coordinate 294,012, forward strand.
GCCACGTGGGGAGCGCCGACACGGTGCGCTTGCCCAGCAGCGGGTGGGTGATGGGCTCCAGGCGGTGCAGCCGCGACTCCGCCGACTCCTGCCAGTAGTTCTGCCGGTCCCACGCGTAGGTCGGCAGGCGGGCCGGGCGCTTCGCCGCGCCGGGGAACATGCCCTCCCAGCCCGGCTGCACGCCCAGCGTGTAGAGCGCACCGGCCGAGCCGAGCATGCCCTGCACGTCATCCTCGCCGCGCTTGAGCGTGGGCAGGGTGCGCACGGGGACGTTGCGCTGCTGGGCGCACTCGTTGATGGAGCCGCCGAGCACCGGGTGCGGGCCCACCTCCAGGAAGGTGCGGTAGCCGTCCGCCATCATGTTCTGCGCGGCCAGGGCGAAGCGCACCGGATCCCGGACGTTGAGCCACCAGTAGTGCGAGTCCAGCTCCGGACCGGCGGCGCGCTGGCCCGTCACCGTGGACCAGAGCGGCACGGTGGCGCGCACCGGGCGCAGGTCCGACAGGGACTTCACCAGCTCGTCGCGCAGCGGGTCCATGTAGTGGCTGTGGAAGGGCACATCCACCTTGAGGAAGCGCGAGAAGACGCCGCGCGCGGACAGGGGCGCCACCAGCCGCTCCAGCACCGCCGGGTCACCCGCCAGCGTCACCGAGCTGGGACTGTTCACCGCGGCGATGGACACGCCCGCGCAGCCGTCGATGAGGCTCACCGCCTCCTCGTACGGAATGCCCACGGCCACCAGCTTGCCCTGGCCGGCCGTCAGGTGCTGCAGCCGGCTGCGGTGGTACACCACCCAGCAGCCCTGCTCCAAGGTGAGCACGCCGGACGCCCAGAACGAGGCCGCCTCGCCCGTGCTGTGCCCGACGATGGCCGCCGGGTTGATTCCCCACGAGCGCAGCAGCTCCGTCACGCCCACCTGCACGGCGAAGTTGGCCGGCTGGGAGATGCGCGTCTCCGTCATCTTCGAGCGCGACTCGTCCGCCGTGAGCTCCTTCATCAGCGACCAGTCCGTCCACTGGCCGAGGATGGCGTCGCAGCGCTCCACGGCCTGGCGGTACACGGGCTCCGCGGCCAGCAGCGCCCGGCCCATGCCCCACCACTGCGGGCCCATGCCCGTGTAGACGAAGGCCAATTCCCCGCGCGCCTTGTTCGACGCCTGTCCCGTGGACAGGCCCGCCCGCGTCCCACCCTCCAGCCAGCCGTGCAGCGTGTCCGCCAGCTCGCGGTACGAGCCCGCCACCGCCGCCAGCCGGTGCGGGTGGTGCGTGCGCCGGGCCGCCGCCGCCCCGGCCAGCTCGCGCAGCGCGGGAGCGCCCTCACGCTCGGGAGCCTCGGCCAGCGCCTTCCAGCGCGAGGCCAGCTGCTTCAATGACTCCGGGCTGCGCGCGGACAGCGTCACCAGCGTCGGCCCCGCCACGGGATCCACCGCCTCGGCCGTGGCCGCGGGGGCCTTCGGCGCCTCGGTGAGGACGGCGTGCGCGTTGGTGCCGCCGAAGCCGAACGAGTTCACCGCCACCACCGCCGGCCCCTCGCCCCCGGGCATGGGCTCCAGCTCACGGGGGATGCGCAGCTTCAGCCCGTCGAAGTCGATGTTGGGGTTGGGGCGCCGCAGGTGCAGGTGCGGGGGAATCTGCCCGTGCTTGAGGCACAGCGCCGCCTTGATGAGCCCGGCGATGCCCGCCGCCGCCTCCAGGTGGCCGATGTTCGTCTTCACCGAGCCCACCACGCAGCGCCCGTCGTCGGCGCGGCCCTGGCCGAAGACCTCGCCCAGCGCGCGGGCTTCAATGGGGTCACCCACCGGCGTGCCGGTGCCGTGCGCCTCGATGTAGCGCACCTGGTGCGGCGCCAGCCCCGCGCGCCGCAGCGCCTCGCGGGCCACGGCCTTCTGGGCCTCGCCGTTGGGCACGGTGATGCCGTTGGTGCGGCCGTCCTGGTTGGCCGCCGTGCCACGGATGACGGCGTAGATGGAGTCCCCGTCCCGGAGCGCCGCCGACAGGGGCTTGAGCACCACGAGGCCCGCGCCCTCGCCGCGCACGTAGCCGTTGGCGCGCGAGTCGAACGCCTTGCTGCGCCCGTCCGGCGACAGCATGCCGGCCTTGGACTCGGAGACGGTGTACGCGGGCTGGAACATGGCGCTCGCGCCACCGGCCAGCGCCATCGTCGACTCGCCATTCCACAGGCTCTGGCAGGCCAGGTGCACCGCCACCAGCGAGGACGAGCACGCCGTGTCCAGCGAGACGCTCGGCCCGCGCAGGTCGTACCAGTACGACAGGCGGTTGGACACCATGGTCATCGCCGTGCCCGTGCCGCTGTGGGGCCCGAGCAGGTCCGTGTTGCCCGCCTGGAGCTGGAAGACGGTGGCGTCCACCGCGAAGGCGCCCACGAAGACGCCCGTCTTGCTGCCCGCCAGCGACTCCGGCTTGAGGCCCGCGTCCTCGAGCGCCTCCCAGGACACCTCCAGCAGCCAGCGCTGCATCGGATCCAGGTACGCCACCTCGCGCGGCGACATGCCGAAGAACATGGCGTCGAAGGCGCCCAGCGGCTGATCCACGAAGCCGCCCCATTTGGTGGTGGCCTTGCCCGGCCGGTCCGGGGACGCGTCATAGAAGGTGGAGATGTCCCAGCGGTCCTTCGGAACCTCTCCCACGGCGTCCACGCCGCCCGTCAGCATCCGCCAGAAGGCGTCTGGCTGATTCGCGCCAGGAAAGCGGCAGCCGATGCCAATGATTGCAATCGGCTCTAGCGAAGACGGCTGAGACTGAGCTGAAGACAAAGCAATGCCATCACCGACGGTGGATCCGTCCATGTTTCACTTCCCCCTCTGAAATTCGACCTTCCCCAGATGTTGACAGGTCGCCGTCAGGGCCCCTATTACTTCAATCCCTGACAGATGTTTGTTATTACAGGAAACCTTCACTCCCGGTCAATCACGATAATCGGACCAACGCTCCAGGGTGGAAACCCTGGCATCGGGAGCTGAACCAGGAGGAGTCATGAAACATCTTTTTTCTCGTTCTCGCGGAGTGGTGCTCGGGTTGTCCCTGCTGTTCGGTACCGCAACCAGTGCAGAGTCGGTGCCAACCGCGAGTGGGGTGCCGGGCGAGTCACGTCCGACGCCACGAACGTTGCTGGACGGTGACGTGGAGCACGGCGGCTACGGAGGGCCGTCGGCGACGTACTCGCGGATGCTGGGCTCGAACGTGTTGCTCGTCGGTGGGCGTGGCGCATGGCTGATCGATCAGCGCTTCGCGGTGGGCGCGGCCGTGAACGGCTTGATACCCACCGGAGGGGCGTTTCAGGTGCAAACGCGCGAGCCGTATGATCTTCGCCTGGGGTACGGCGGATTGTGGCTGGAGTACATCTTTACACCCCACCGCGTACTGCACTCCACGGTGGGCGTTCTCCTCGGAGGCGGGTGGCTGAACCGACGCAATGGGAGGTTCGCCGGAGAGGAGACCCTGGGGGTAGACGTGATGTTCGCCGTGGAGCCCTCGGTCATGACCGAGGTCAACGTCACGGGCTTTTTCCGCGTGGGCGCGGGCGTCAGCTACCGGTACCTGGGCGACGTGGATCTGGAGGGCCTGGAGAGCAGCGACCTGAGCGCCTTCGCCGGCACGCTGTTCTTCAAGTTCGGCAGCTTCTGAGGTGGAACGGCCCGGTGGAGCCGATGAGGGTCCGCCGGGCCGTTTCGGGTTTCTCAGGGCTTGAGAGGGATCAGGAGTCGTTGCATCCGAGGCAACATCCAGACAGGGATTGTTGCTTCGGAGGTTACAGGCGCTGCTCCGGTGCCTGTCTCAGCGATGAAACATCGACGCAGGCCGCCTACCCGTACGGCGTCCCGTCCTCGTGCTTCTGGAAGGGGTAGGCGAGCTGGCCCAGGTACGTCTCCGGCGGCTGGAACTTCGTGGTGCCGTAGCTCGTGGGCCAGTGCGCGGGCAGGTGGGCGGTGCCGAACATCCAGTCGATGAAGGAGAGGAAGACGGCGAAGTTCTTGTCGATGCCCTCCTCGTCGGACGTGTGGTGCCAGTGGTGGAACTCGGGCGTCGCGAACACCCAGCGCAGCCCCGGCCAGCGGTGGTTGACGTTGGCGTGGATGTAGACGGCGTGGAAGGACACGAAGACGAGGTACGCGTAGATGGCCGGCGGGGCGAAGCCGAGGATGAAGACGGGCACGAAGGCCAGCGTGCGGTTGAGCAGCACGTCCACGAGGTGCGAGCGCGAGCTGGCCAGCCAGTCCATGTGCAGGCTGGAGTGGTGGATGGCGTGGAACTTCCACATCCACGCGAAGTGGTGGAAGGCGCGGTGCAGCCAGTAGCTCACCAGGTCCACCACGAAGAGGACCTCGAAGAACTGGAGCCAGAGCGGCTGCGCGGCCACCGTCGCCTGGAAGTCCAGCTTCACCGCCCACGCGAAGAACACCTGCGCCGGAATCAGCGTGGCGAAGGAGATGAGCTGCACCCCCATGTGGCTCACGAAGAGGTGCTTGAGGTCCGTCTGCCAGCCCACGCGGAAGATGGGCTGCTCCCGCTGCGCCCACAGCCGCTCCATGGGGATGAAGAGCAGGCCCAGCACCAGCAGTTCCAGGATGAAGTAGTCCAGCCCGGCGCTGAAGGCCCGGGACTGGTGGGTGAGGGGCTCCGCCTCCGCGCCGCCCAGCAGCAGCGCCACCAGCGCCAGCGCCATGGCGATGCCCCCGTGCGCCTTGGACCGCAGCGTCAGCACGCTCACCATGCCCAGCGCGAAGGTGAGGACGATGGCGCCCTGGAGGACCGCCCGGAACACGCCGAGGTGGTCGGCGTAGAAGCCCCGGGCGTCGTTCGTCACCAGCAGGTGCGGGAAGAGGAAGCAGAACTCGGCGAGGATGCACAGCACGCCAAGCAGGCCGGCCGTGACACCGGCGCGCTTGCCGAGGTCCGTGCGGACGGCGGGAGAGAGGAGGGCGGACACAGGGGTTCCTGGCTCAACGGGAAGGTGTGAGCTTATGCAGGACGGCCGCCTACCCGAAAGGCCTGGGAGCCCCCGGCCCGGCGCTCCGCTTCATGGCCATGAAGGAGCCCGCAGACAGGAAAAGGGGGAGGGGCCCGCGGCCGCCGACGTTCGGGAACAGTCCACCCCCCCGGGCGCACCTCCCCCGTGACATACGCCGGTCACTGGACTCGCGGGCCTCCACCCGAATACCGAACGAACCCAGGTGGAAAATGTCGCAATTGGCGGAATCACCTGTCGAAACAGGGGGTTGGCGGCCTGGAAAAGCGCGGGGATTTTCCCTTCCCGGCCGCATGCTGCCCGGCCGTCCCACCAGGACGCTCGGGTTGCCGTCCGCGCCGGGAGGGCTGCACGGGGGGCTTTCCGTTCATAAGTAGGTGAAAGGTCCATCCGGCCGGGATTCGCGTCCGTCCGCCTGGAGTCCAGCCGGCCGGACACCGAACCCGGGCTTGACATACCCGGGGTAGGCCATCCACCGATCATCACATGGGGCACGTGCTCGCTTGACTACCGGAATTGTCGGTGTCTAGGGTGCGCGGCTTCCATCATTTCAAGGTCCTCAATAAGGAGGACGAACGCAGCGGCCCGTTGCTCCCCGCAGGCTGCTCCGTATTTTTCCCACCCATCAGGGGGCAGCTGTACCGTTTCAAAGGACTTCCTCTACATGCAGCAGAACGTGAACCAGCAGGTCGGGATGGACGGCGGCGACGAAGACTTTGCCGCTATGTTCGAGGCCTCGCTCAAGGAGCGCGGTGGTGACGGCATCCTGAAGGAAGGGGAGATCGTCAAGGGCACCGTGGTCCAGGTGACGAAGGACTTCGCGATTGTCGACATCGGATACAAGTCCGAGGGACAGGTCCCGATCTCCGAGTTCACCAATCCTCGCGGTGAGGTCTCGGTCAAGGCCGGTGACCCCGTCGAGGTCCTCCTGGAGAGCCGCGAGAACGACACGGGCATGGTCGTCCTCTCCAAGGAGAAGGCCGACAAGATGCGCATCTGGGACGAGATCAGCGCCGCCTGCGAGCGCGATGAGATCGTCAAGGGCACCATCGTCGGCCGCGTGAAGGGTGGCCTCTCCGTCGACATCGGCGTGAAGGCGTTCCTCCCGGGCTCCCAGGTGGACATCCGCCCCGTGCGCAACCTTGACCAGTACATCTCGAAGGAATTCGAGTTCAAGGTCATCAAGTTCAACAAGAAGCGCGGCAACATCGTGCTTTCGCGCCGCGTCCTCCTCGAGAAGCAGCGCGAGGAGATGAAGAAGGAGACCCTCAAGAACCTCAAGGAGGGTGCGGTCCTCAAGGGCGTGGTCAAGAACCTCACCGACTACGGCGCCTTCATCGACCTCGGCGGCATCGACGGCCTCCTCCACATCACGGACATGTCCTGGGGCCGCATCGGTCACCCCAGCGAGATGTTCAATGTGGGTGACGAGGTCCGCGTCGTCGTCCTCAAGTTCGACCCGACGCAGGAGCGCGTCAGCCTGGGCCTCAAGCAGATCCAGGAGGACCCGTGGCACCGCGCCGACGAGAAGTACCCGGTCGGCACGCGCGTCAAGGGCAAGGTCGTCAGCATCACGGACTACGGCGCGTTCATCGAGATCGAGCAGGGCGTCGAGGGTCTCGTGCACGTCTCCGAGATGTCCTGGACCAAGCGCCTCAAGCACCCGTCCAAGATCCTGGAGGTCGGCCAGGAGGTGGAGGCCGTCGTCCTCGACATCGATCCGAAGGCCAAGCGCATCGCGCTGGGCATGAAGCAGATCGAGCAGAACCCCTGGACGCTGCTCGAGGACAAGTACCCGATCGGCTCCGTCATCAAGGGCCAGATCCGCAACGTCACCGACTTCGGCGTGTTCGTCGGCGTCGAGGAGGGTGTGGACGGCCTGGTGCACGTGTCCGATATCTCCTGGACCCAGCGCATCAAGCACCCGGGCGAGATGTTCAAGAAGGGCGACGAGGTCGAGGCGGTGGTCCTCAACATCGACGTCGAGAACGAGCGCTTCAGCCTCGGCATCAAGCAGCTCCAGCCGGACCCCTGGGAGACGCTCTCCGAGCGCCTGCCCGTGGGCAGCCGCGTGAAGGGCAAGGTCACCAAGGTCACCGACTTCGGCGCGTTCGTGGAGATCGAGCCGGGCATCGAGGGCCTCGTCCACGTCTCCGAGCTGAAGGAGGAGCGTGTCGAGAACCCGCGTGACGTGGTGCAGGAGGCCCAGGATGTCGAGGTGAAGATCATCGACATCAACACCCCGGACCGGAAGGTCGCGCTGTCGATGAAGGCGCTGATCGGCGAGGGCGAGGACTACCGCGAGTACCTCCGCAAGCAGGCGGAAGGCTCGAAGGCGCGCCTCGGCGACGTGATGGCGAGCAAGCTGAAGAAGTAGTCCTTCAGCGGCACGCGCCAGTACGGCGAGACGGCCGGGTTCCCGAGAGGGGGCCCGGCCGTTGCCGTTTGGGGCCCGTGGCAATCATTGCCAGCTGAAGGCTTGCTTTGACTTCGCGCGAGGAGGCGATTAGTCAGCAGACAGCACGCATCCGGGGCCGGGGCGTGCGGGAACGAACCCATGCACTCTCGTCCTGTGTCCCTGGCCTCCGCCCGCTCCGGGCGCTTCCGTCTCTTCCTTTCCCTGGCGCTCGCGCTGGGCGTGCTGTCCGCCTGCTCCGACGGCGATGACGATGACGACTCGCTCCGCGGCCGGACGCCGGGCAAGGCCCGCCTCGAGGCCGAGCTCGCGCGGGGCCGCGTCGGCGAGCCGATGCGCTTCCGGTGTGTCGCCGAGGATCCACGCGACGAGCCGCTGACCTACCTCTTCGACTGGGGAGACGGGCGCGGGGAGCCCACCACCTCGGAGTCGGTCGCCAGCGGGACGCCAGCCGAGGTGACGCGGACCTTCACCCGGGAAGGCACCTTCCAGGCGCGCTGCCTGGCGATGAACCCCGGGGGCTTCCAGGGCTCGTGGTCCGAGGGGCTGAGCTACACCGTCGACGCGGCCATTTCGGGACAGGATGAGCAGTCCGTCTTCATCGAGGTGTACGGGCGCGGGCAGGTGACGAGCACCCCCGAGGGAATCGACTGTCCGGGTGAGCTCTCGTCCCGGTCGTGCTTCCACCTCTTCCCGTCGGGCACCCGGCTCGGCCTGCGTCCCACGCCCGAGGCGGGCTGGCGCTTCGTGGGGTGGTGGGGTTGCGAGAACGGGGTGGTGCCCGAGGAGCTCACCCTCGACCGGGATTTGCACTGCGTGGCGCGCTTCGCTCCGGAGCAGGCGTCCACCACGGAGTGGCGGCGGACGGGCGCACGCCTGCCACAGTCCCCCGTGTGGAGCCCGGACGGGACGCGGCTGGCCGCGCTCGACGGCAGCCTCGGCACCATTGGAAACCTGCTGCGCATCTGGGACGCGGCGAGCGGGCGCGTGGTGCGGGAGCTCGACGCCCGGCCCGGGCGCTTCGGCTCGGTGGCCTGGCACCCCACCGGCCCCGTGCTGGCATTGGGCCGCGCGGACGGGAGCATCGCGCTCATCGACTCCACGACGGGCGGCCTCGTGCGCGAGTGGCCGGCCCATGTCGGTCAGGTCCAGGCGCTGGCCTGGAGCCCGGATGGGAAGCGGCTCGCCAGCGCGGATGACGTCAGCAAGGCGGTGCGGCTGTGGAGCGCGGACAGCGGGACTTCGGACGGAGCCCCCGTGGTGGCCGTGGACAAGGTGCGGCGGCTGGCGTGGAGCCCGGACGGGAGCCGGCTCGCGCTGGAGGCGGGCGCGGGCATCGCCTCGTCGCAGTGGGTGGAAATCCACGCGCTCGGCACAACGGGGCCCGAAGAGCTGTGGACGGACGCGGCCAGCTTCACGTGGAGCCCGGACGGCCAGCGCTACGCCGTGGGCGCTTCCGGTGAGGCGCGGGTGTATGCGACGGCGACCCATCAGCTCGCGGAGACCTGGCGCGGGGACTGGGGCCTGACGACGCTCCTGGACTGGAGCCGGGACGGGCGGTGGCTCGCGGTGGGAGACGCGGCGCGGGCCCTGCTCGTGCTGGAGGCCGCCACCGGGGCCGTGGTGGTGGATGCCAGCGAGCCGCTTCCGCCGGGCAGCGTCACGCGGGGCTACGACGCGCTGCGCTTCCACCCCTCGAAGCCGGAGCTCGTCGTCATGGAGGACCTGCCCGCCGCGCTCGACGTCCTCACGGTGGACGCGGCGGCCCATACCGTGAGCCGGCGCGAGCTGCTGCCCCACGGCCACGAGGTGGAGGCGGTGGCCTGGAACCCTGCGGGAGACCGGCTGGCGTCGGGCGGTTCCGAGGGACGCATCCGCCTGTGGGACGGTGAGGGCGCGCCGCTGCGCACCCTGGTGGGCCATGGGGACAGCGCCGTCCTGTCCCTGGCGTGGGACGGCACCGGCACGCGGCTCGCCAGCGGTGGCGCGGATGGCCGCATCCGCATCTGGCGCGCGGAGGACGGCGCGCCGGTGGGCGAGCCCCTCGTGCACGTGACGGGGCAGGGGCCCCTGTTGATGCAGGTCAACCGCGTCGCGCTGAGCCCCGACGGCAGCCGGGTGGCGAGCGTCGCGGAGTCCGCTCCGACCGAGTCGCAGCGCGGGACGGTGAAGGTCTGGGACGTGGCGACGGGCGCGGAGCTCTTCCGATTCACCGAGGCCGCCAACTGGGTTCGGATGTTGGGCTGGACGCCGGATGGCCGCTACCTCGTGGCGGCGTACCTCGGCGCGGGCTGGAGCCTGTGGGACAGCCAGACGGGCGCGCTTCGCCACGTGGACCTCGCGGGCGCTGACCTGTCGATGGCCTCCGCGCTGAGCCCGGATGGGACGCGCATCGCCGTGGCGCACCGGCCCGGCCTGTCCATCCACGACGTGCTCACCGGAGACGTGGTCGCGAATGCGTCCGGCGGCTTCGACCCGTACGCCCTCGCGTGGAGCCGGGATGGCCGGTTCCTCGCGGGAGGCGGGCAGGGCGGCCTGGTCTTCGTCTGGGACGTGCAGGCCAACCTCGCGTCCACCGTCGTCGGCTTCCATGACGGCTCGGTGTCCGCCGTGTCGTGGCGCGCGGATGGCCGGGTCTTCACCACCGGCGGCTCCGACACCGCGCTGACGACGTGGCGCCCCACGCCCTGAAGTTCCACTCCGACTCACTCCAGGACATCCTTCCCATGAGAGTCCTGAACGGCAGGCTCCACGTACGTGTACTCCTGGGGCGTCATCTACTGACCCCGGCAAGAGCGCTTCACCGTCCGACCGGTCGGGCGGGGCGCGGGCCTCCTGGCTGGGCTCAGGGCCCAATCCATTCAAGGGCTTACAGCGGCTGGCGCGACGCGTCGCGAGCAGTGGACGCTCCCGTCCGGGGGCCGAGCGAGGACGCTTGAACTCCGGGGACCACGCGGTGATAAGGGCCCATCGCTGTTAACGAAGTTCAGTCGCAAATCCTCGAATGGAGGCAGTTTTCATGGCTCGTGAAGTCGTCATCGTGGGCGCGGCCCGTACTCCCATCGGCTCCTTCCAGGGCGCGCTGTCCAAGCTGACGGCCCCGCAGCTGGGCGCCATCGCCATCAAGGCGGCACTCGAGCGCGCGGGCGTGAAGCCGGAGGCCGTTCAGGAAGTGGTGATGGGCTGCGTGCTGCAGGCGGGTGTGGGCCAGGCGCCCGCTCGCCAGGCCGGAATCTTCGCTGGCATCCCCGAGTCCGTGCCCGCCACCACGCTCAACAAGGTCTGTGGCTCCGGCCTGAAGGCCGTCATCGCCGGTGCGCAGGCCATTGCGCTGGGTGACGTGGACGTCGTCGTCGCCGGCGGCATGGAGTCCATGAGCAACGCGCCCTACCTCAGCCACACCATGCGCGGCGGCTCACGCATGGGCAACGTGGAGTTCAAGGACGCGATGATCCACGACGGCCTCTGGGACGTGTACGGCAATGTCCACATGGGCCTGTGCGCGGAGGAGTGCGCCACGTCGCAGGGCATCAGCCGCGCCAACCAGGACGAGTACGCGCTGGAGTCCACCCGCCGCGCCATCCAGTCCCAGAAGGACGGCCTGTTCACCGCGGAGATCGTCCCGGTGCAGATCCCCGGCAAGAAGCCGGAGGACATGGTCACCGTCACGGAGGACGAGGGTCCGCGCAACGCGAAGCCGGACAAGATTCCCGGCCTGAAGCCCGTCTTCAAGAAGGACGGCACGGTGACGGCCGCCAACGCGTCCTCCATCAACGACGGCGCCGCGGCGCTGGTGCTGATGAGCGAGGAGCGCGCCAAGGCGGAGGGCCGCACCATCCTCGGCCGCATCACCGGCTACGACCAGGCGGCGCGCAAGCCGGTGGAGTTCACGATTGCTCCGGCGGACGCCATCAACAAGCTCCTGAAGAAGAAGGGGATCGCCGCGGGTGACGTGGACCTGTGGGAGATCAACGAGGCGTTCGCGGTGGTGTCGCTGGCCAACAACCGCCTCCTCGGCCTCGACGCGTCGAAGGTGAACGTGCGTGGCGGCGCGGTGGTGCTCGGCCACCCGATTGGCGCCTCCGGCGCGCGCGTGCTGGTGACGCTGCTGCACACGATGAAGGACCTGGGCAAGAAGCGCGGCGTCGCGTCGCTCTGCATCGGCGGCGGCGAGGGCATCGCGCTGATGGTGGAGCGCTGAACTCTTCTCCCTAGGGGAGAGGTACGGGGTGGGGGCCTCCAGCGGGCCTTCACCCCGTTCCACATGCGGGAGGGCGGATGAACAAGGTCTACGCGAGCGCGGACGAGGCGGTCGCCGACATCCCCGATGGCATCACGCTGATGAGCGGCGGCTTCGGGCTGTGCGGCAACCCCGAGAATCTCATCGAGGCGATTCACAGGAAGGGCGTGAAGAACCTCACCATCATCTCCAACAACTGCGGCACCACCGAGCTCGGGCTCGGCATCCTTCTTCAGAACAAGCAGGTGAAGAAGATGGTGTCCAGCTACGTGGGAGAGAACAAGGAGTTCGAGCGGCAGTACCTCTCCGGCGAGTTGGAGGTGGAGCTGAACCCGCAGGGCACGCTGGCGGAGCGCATCCGCGCGGGTGGCTGCGGCATCGGCGGCTTCTTCACCCCCACGGGCGCCGGGACTCAGGTGGCCGAGGGCAAGGAGTCGCGGATGATCGACGGCCGGCTCCACGTGCTGGAGACGCCGCTGAAGGCGGACTTCGCCATCATCCACGCGTGGAAGGCGGACACCTGGGGCAACCTGGTGTTCAACAAGACCGCCCGGAACTTCTCGCCGATGATGTGCATGGCCGCGAAGACGACCATCGTCGAGGCCGAGCACATCGTGGAGCCGGGCCAGTTGGACCCGGACCTGGTGCACGTCCCCAGCATCTTCGTGCACCGCATCGTCCAGGCGAAGAACCTCCAGAAGTGGATCGAGCGGCGCACCGTCCGCAAGCAGGCGTGAGGAGCCCATGCCACTGACTCGTGAACAGATTGCGATGCGCATCGCCCAGGAGCTGAAGGACGGCTTCTACGTCAACCTGGGTATCGGCATCCCCACGCTCGTCCCCAACTACATCCCGGCTGGCGTGGAGGTGGTGCTCCAGTCGGAGAACGGCCTGCTCGGCATCGGCCCGTATCCCATTGCAGGCCAGGAGGACCCGGACCTCATCAACGCCGGCAAGGAGACGGTGACGACGGTGAAGGGCGCGTCGTTCTTCGACTCGGCGCTGTCGTTCGGGATGATCCGCGGCGGCCACATCGACATGGCCGTGCTGGGCGCCATGGAGGTCTCCGAGGAAGGCGACCTGGCCAACTGGATGATCCCCGGGAAGATGGTGAAGGGGATGGGCGGCGCCATGGACCTCGCGGTGGGTGCCAAGCGCATCTACGTGGCCATGGAGCACGCCAACAAGGAAGGCCAGCCGAAGATCCTCAAGAAGTGCTCGCTGCCGCTGACGGGCCTCAAGTGCGTGCACCACATCGTCTCCGACCACGCCTTCATCGACGTGACGCCGGAGGGGCTGGTGCTGCGCGAGGTGGCCCCGGGCGTGACGGTGGAGCAGGTGAAGAAGCTGACGGAGCCGACCCTGAAGGTCGCCCCGGACGTGCGCGAGATGAAACTCTGAGCGTCCGAGGCTAAGGTGCGCCCCGCGGGTGCCGTTTCCGGCCCGCGGGGGACTCCATCCATGGCCGACACTCCGCAGAAGACCCACCCCAGCGACCGCGCGCCGCGCCTCGAGTACGAGCTGCCGGTGGCCTACAGCAGTGTGTCCGGCTTCGTGACGGACTGGGCCGTCAACCTGTCGCGCGGCGGCCTGTACATCAACACCGACAAGCCGCTGCCGGTGGACACCGTGGTGCGGCTGCTGGTGACGCTGCCCGGCGCGCACTTCCCGGTGGAGCTGAAGGGCCGGGTGACGCGCACCAATGCGCTGGGGGCTACCTCTGGCAGCCAGTCGCCGGGGATGGCGGTGGAGTTCGTGGACGTTGATGACGACAAGCGGTCGCGTATCGGGGAGTTCGTGGAGCGCCTGCGCACGGAGTTCCCCCAGGACGACGAGCCGACTGCCAATCGGAAGTGACGGGCGACGCTCAGGGCGCCGCCCACCGAGCCCCTGAATGACGACGCTGCCCGAGACTCCCATCCAACTGACGATTGAGCGCCTGGGCCAGCTTGGCGAGGGCGTGGCCTCCTGGCAGGGGCGCACCGTCTTCGTGCCGGGCGCATTTCCCGGCGACACGGTGCGCGTCCATCTGGAAGCCCAGGGCCGCGTGCTGCGCGGGCTGCTGCGGCAGGTCGTGTCCCCCGGGCCGGACCGCCGCGAGGAGCCGTGCCCCTGGGCAGGCGAGTGCGGCGGCTGTGACTGGCTGGGGCTGAAGGAGCCCGCCCAGCGGGCCGCGAAGCAGGAAATCGTCCTCTCCACGCTGGAGCACCTGGGCCACCTGCCGAGGGAGTCCTTCACCGTGCGCCCGCTGCTGGTGGCGCCCCGGGACTGGGGCTACCGGCGCCGCGCGGTGCTGCACCCCACGGGCAAGGGGACGCTGGGCTACTTCGGCCGGCGCAGCCATGAGCGCGTCCCCGTGTCCGAGTGCGGCGCGCTGACGCCCGTGCTGACGGCGCTGCCGGGCAAGCTGGCCCCGCTGCTCAAGCCGCTGGCGAAGGACACCGAGGAGGTGCTCCTGCTGGCGGAGGGGGAGAAGGCCGCGTTCGCGGTGAACCTGTCGGGGTCGGTGACGGCGCGGCACCTGGAGGCGGCGGAGGCCGCGGTGCGGGCGCTGCGACTGGAGGGCGCGGTGCTGGTGCCGAAGGAGGGCTCGCCGCGCGTGCTGGGGAAGCCGGCGCTGCGCTCCTATTCGCCGCTGCGGCCGGAGGTGCCCCTGTACCTGCGGCCGGACGCCTTCGCCCAGGCTCATGCCGAGGCCAACGTGGGGCTCGTCACGGCGGCGGTGTACGAACTGGGCGCGCGGGACGAGGACTCCGTGCTGGAGCTGTACTCGGGCAACGGCAACTTCACCTTCCCGCTGGCGGCGGGCTCGGCATCCGTGCTGGGCGTAGAGTCCTCGCCCGTGGGCGTGGAATTGGCCCAGCGCAGCGCGCGCGAGGGTGGGGTGGGGAACGTGCGCTTCATCCAGGGCGACGCGCGCAAGGCGTGCGACGGGCTGGTGGCCGAGGGCCGGAAGTTCGACGTGTGCCTGGCCGACCCGCCGCGCGCGGGGGCTCCAGGGCTGGCGAAGTGGATGACGGCCCTGGGCGTGCGCCGGGTGGTGTACGTGGCGTGCGACCCGGCCTCCCTGGCCCGGGACGCCGCGGGGCTGGTGGAGGCGGGCTACAAGCCGCTGGCCCTGCAGGTGGTGGACATGTTCCCCCAGACGCACCACGTCGAGGCCGTCATGTCCTTCGAGCGGGGCTCCTGAACCCACACTCCGTGTGCTGGTTGGGCCTGGCGTGAGGCACCGACGGGTTCGGAGGGGGCTTCTGGCCTGCTCCGGTCCATTCTCCAATGCCGGCAGGGTGTTGGCGCGGTCGGGCCAACATAGGAATAGTCTGCAATTCAGTAAATTTTAGTGGTTACACCGCGTGTACCAGGAAGGCAGGCGACCGCCTGCTGGCGCTCGGTGCATTCCGGATTGCGCCGGAGCCGTGCGCGGACATGATGGTCGGGTGGATGCCCGCATCGTCGAGTTCGCCGAAGTGCTTCGCCAGAACGGGGTGCGAGTCAGCACGTCCGAGGTCCAGGACGCCCTGCGCGCCACCACCGAGGTGGGGCTGAAGGACCGGGGGCTGTTCCGCTCCGTGCTCCGCACCACGTTGGTGAAGCGCGAGCTGGACGTGGACACCTTCAACCGGGCGTTCGACTTCTACTTCTCCGGCGCGGCGAGGACGTTCGAGGCCATCGACAAGTCGCTGGCGGACCAGCTCCGGGAAGAGGGCTACCTGGAGGGCGACCTGCTGAAGATGGTCATCATCCAGATGCACCAACTCCTTCCGGAGATGTCGCCGCTGGCGCAGGCCATCCTCGAAGGAGACCGGGCGAAGCTCGCGCAGATCTTCCGGATGGCGTCGCTCCAACTCGACCTGTCGCGGATGGAGAGCCCGCTGCAGGCCGGCTTCTTCTCGCGGCGGATGATGGCGGCGGCGGGCATGGACAAGGCCCGCTCCGACATGAAGTCCCTGGAGGACGAACTGCGCTCCCGGGGGCTGGCGCCGGAAGGGGTGGAGATCGTCTCGCGCCACGTGGCGGCGGCGATGCGGAAGATTGAAGACGCCGCGCGCCAGGAGGTGAAGCGCCAGGCCGAGGCGCGCATCCGCCGCCGCACCGACACGGTGCAGGACAAGCCGCTGCATCTGCTCACCCAGGCGGAGGTGGACCAGATGGAGTCCGCCGTGCGGACGCTCGCGGAGAAGCTGCGCAGCCGGCTCATCCGCAAGCAGCGTGCGCACCGCCGGGGGGCGCTGAACGTGCGCCGCACGCTGCGCCGCAACATGCCGTGGGGAGGGGTGCCCATGGTGCCCGTGTTCCGCCGCCGCCGCCCCGAGCGCCCGGAGCTGGTGGTGCTGTGCGACGTGTCCGACTCGGTGCGGAATGCGTCGCGGATGATGCTGTTGTTCATGCACACGCTGCAGTCGCTGTTCGTGCGCGTGCGCTCGTTCGTCTTCGTGTCCGACGTGGGCGAGGTGACGCAGTACTTCAAGGACCTGGACGTGGCCGAGGCCATCGACATGGCCACCGCGGGCAAGACGGTGTCCCTGAGCGCGAACTCCAACTACGGCCGCGCGCTGGCGGACTTCACCCGGGACCACCTGGGCAGCATCACCCGCCGCACCACCGTCATGGTGATTGGCGACGGGCG
Organism: Pyxidicoccus trucidator; assembly: GCF_010894435.1. NCBI lineage: Bacteria > Pseudomonadati > Myxococcota > Myxococcia > Myxococcales > Myxococcaceae > Pyxidicoccus > Pyxidicoccus trucidator. Next base: position 310,281 of record NZ_JAAIXZ010000014.1, read on the forward strand.
GAACAACTACAACGCGAACAACGCCTGGGCGCTCAAGGACCTGCGCCGCAAGGCGAAGCGCCTGCTGTGGATCTGCCCCGAGGAGCGCGGCAACTGGGGCATCGGCGACAGCGAGATGCTGACGTACGAGAAGCACTGCCACCAGGCCGTCGTGGTTACGTCCGTGTCCGACTTGGCCCGCATCGCGGACCAGCTCGTTCCTGCGTGATGCTGAGGGATGGCGAGATCTCATTGCCTCGGTGGGAAGCCCTGCTGGGAGTGGTGGCCGTCCTGTTGGCCAGCACGGGGCTGGTCGGGTGTGTCCATGGGAGCAATTCCGTCGCTGGACGCATTTCCCCGGAGCATTTTCGCTTCAAGACGGTCGTCACTCTGGACAGCCAGACGCTTCCTGATGGGTGGAGAGCCGTCTGCATCATTGCGCGCATCACGGAGGGCGACTCGGGAGCCACCGACGTCTGTAAGTTCGAAGTGGGCCTGCCCCTACGCAATGCCCAGCGAGGAGATGTTCCCTTGATGGATGCCCGGTGGATCTCGGCGGAGCTGGCGAATCATGCCGCCCGCTCGGTCCTGGCTGAAGCACGGCCGGGAGAGATGATCGCCGTACACTGCATCCAGTTCAAACGGCGCTACGAGCGGATGCTCAAGGACGAGATTGCCGGTGCCCGCGTCTCGGAGTGCCGCACCCCGGGGATTGAGACCGTGCACTTCGATATCCCAATGGAGTCCAAGCGATGATGGGCCTGACACAGGATGACCTCGTGCGCCTGGCCCAGCAGTTCTACCCAACAGGGTTTCCTCCCGAGGAGGATGACGCCAGCGAGTCCATCCCCGCGCACCACCGCACCCCGGAGCACGAGCGCTTCATCGCAGCCTGGAAGAAGGCGCTTGAATGGAAGGAGTGGGGGGCCTTCCTGGAAGAGCTTCGGGTCGTGTTTCCGGAGTATTCCATCGGCGGAGGGACACAGCCCTTCGTATCCGCATGCCTTCGCTGCCAGCTCCTCAAAGTGGAACCGCAGCCGGACGGAACCAGGCTGGTGACCCGGTGGGCCGTTGCCGTCAGTGTCCTGGCCCCGCTGTACATCGTCTACGTGACGACCCAGACGTGGTACCCCACGGGGCGCGCCTCTCGCCCCTCTCTAACCCTGGAGCCTCGGAACGGAAGCAAGCTCCAGGCGGACCTGTTGGAGCGCAAGGCGGAGCGCATGCTGAACTGCCGCCCATTTCCACTGTCCCTGGCGAGAGTGCCTCTGCAGGGCCTCCGCATCGGACAGCTCAACTACCTCAGCACCGACCCAGCACCGACCCTGCTGGACGCCTTCTTCACCGATGACCTGGCCAACCTGCCCTGACGCACCGTCGAGGCTGCCTGGGGCGGCGCCTTTCGACCATCAGAACGCGACAACGGCCGCGTCCAGGCTGTTAGATGCGAGAGCAATCCCATGGCACCCTCCTTCTTCGACGACGCGGGCTATCAGGACGTCCGGAACCTCGAGCGCTCCTCCAACATGGACGCCGCCGATGACCGCACCCTTCGCATGGCGTCCCTGCCGGTGGACGGCCCCCTGCTCGACGCCCTGGTCCGCTACCAGCAGGCCTACCTCTCCCACGCGGAAGCGGGGCAGGGGACGGAGGCGCTCGGCACCGCCCACACCGAGGCGCTGACCGCCTCCGGCCTGGACTCCCGGAAAGCCGAGCTGGGCACCGCCATGCTCCGCGCCTTCAGTGGCCGGCGATGGGCCGCCTGGAAGCTCCAGGACAAGCTGCGCGAGGTGGAGGGCACCTCCGGCCCCCAGGCCGACGAGCTGCGCACCCGCCTCCGCGAGGAGCTGACGAAGCAGGAGCGCGCCACCGAGGCCCTCGCCCGGCGCTACGGGCCGGACACCCTGGCCCTTCTGCGCGCCCGGGAGGCGGAACTGTTGGACCTGCACACCCGGATGGCGCGCCTGCTCAGTCGGGGATGAACCGGACCGTCCGCCCGGTTGCATTCCGCGCCGAGCCATCGCATAAGGGCACGTTCTTACTCAGGGTTCTGACATGAAGCGCTACTTCATCCACACCTTCGGCTGCCAGATGAACGTCAACGACTCACTTCGCATGAGCGAGGTGTTGGCGAAGATGTCCTACGAGCCGACTCCGGTGCCCGAGAACGCGGACCTCATCATCCTCAACACCTGCGCCATCCGCGAGAAGGCGGAGGACAAGATGCTGTCCGCGCTGGGCCGCTACAAGCCGGTGAAGGCCAGCCGGGGCGCCCTCATCGGCGTGGGCGGGTGCGTGGCGCAGCAGGAGAAGGACAAGCTCCTCAAGAAGGTGCCGTACCTGGACTTCGTCTTCGGCCCCGACAACATCGCGAAGCTGCCGGACATCATCGGCCGCGTCTCCGAGGACCGCGCCCGCGTGGTGGAGGCCGCCTTCGTCCACTCGGAGGAGTACGTCTTCCCCCGCGCCGACCCCGAGACATCGCGCGGCAAGGTCACCGAGTTCGTCACGGTGATGAAGGGCTGCGACAACGTCTGCTCGTTCTGCGTGGTGCCCCACACCCGTGGCCGCGAGGTCAGCCGCGCCTTCCCGGAGGTCCTCCTGGAGGTCAACGACCTGGCCAAGGTGGGCGTGCGCGAGGTGACGCTCATCGGGCAGAACGTGAACTCGTACGCGGGCGGCATCTCCTTCGCCCAGCTGCTCCTGCGCACCGCCGAGGTGCCGGGCATCGAGCGCGTGCGCTTCACCACCAGCCACCCGCACGACCTGTCCGACGAGCTGATTGAGGCCTTCCGCATCCAGCCGAAGATTGCTCCGCACTTCCACCTGCCCGTGCAGTGCGGCAGCGACCGCATCCTGAAGATGATGCGCCGCGACTACACCGTGGTGCAGTACCTGGAGCGGCTGGAGAAGCTGCGCGCCGCGCGGCCGGGCATCGCCGTCACCACCGACATCATCGTGGGCTTCCCCGGGGAGACCGAGGAGGAGTTCGAGATGACGATGAAGCTGACCGAGCAGGTCCGCTACGACAACCAGTTCTCCTTCGTCTTCAGCCCCCGGCCCAAGACGGGCGCGGCGCTGAAGGAGAACGACTGGGGCCCCGTGCCGCACGAGGTGAAGATTGCCCGCCTGGAGCGCCTGCAGAAGCTGCAGCGGCGCATCAGCACGGAGACCACCGCGGCCCTGGTGGGCTCGGAGGTGGAGGTGCTGGTGGAGGGCCACTCGCGCTACGACGCCACCAAGCGCTTCGGCCGCACGCCGGAGAACCGCACCGTCAACTTCGACGGGGACGCCCCCACCGGCGCGCTGGTGAAGGTGAAGGTGGAGCGCTCCACGCCCAACGCGCTCGCCGGCCAGCAGCTGGCGGTGCTGTCCCTGCCCACCGTGGAGCCGCTGCCCATGGCTCCGGCCGCCTCGCCCTTCCACGTCATCGCGGAGGCGTAGCGCGTCGTCTGTCCGTCGTCCCGCCGTTCCGTCGCAACCGAGGTGACGTCATGGCTTTGAGGCCGTTCCGCGGGGTGTCCCCCCGCGTGCATCCGAGCTGCTTCGTGGAGGACTCTGCCCAGGTGGTGGGTGACGTGGAGCTGGGCGAGGACTCCTCCGTCTGGTTCAACGCCGTGCTGCGGGGGGACGTGAATCCCATCCGCATCGGCAAGCGCACCAACATCCAGGACCTGTCCCTGGTGCACGTCACCAGCCAGGAGCACGGCACCCACGTGGGGGACGACTGCACGGTGGGGCACCACGTCATCCTCCACGGCTGCATCGTGGGGAACCGGGTGCTGGTGGGCATGGGCGCCACCCTCATGGACGGCGTCGAGGTGGGGGACGAGTGCATCATCGGCGCCGGAACCCTGCTGACCCCTGGGACGAAGGTGCCGCCGGGCTCCCTGGTGGTGGGCTCTCCAGGCAAGGTGAAGCGGCCGATTACCGAGGAGGAACGGGAGTTCCTCCGCCTGTCCGCCCAGCACTACGTCCAGCTCGCCGCGGAGCATCGCGCCAGCCGCTGACTCGCGAGCCCGTGCGCCCCGTGTTAGGACTTTCCGCATGGCTTTAGTGCCCGCTACCACCCTCAAGGCGTGCCCGATCTTCAAGGGATTCACCGACACCGGCATCCAGATCTTCGCCGGCGTGGCGGTGCCCCGGGCCTTCCCCAAGGGCACTGCCCTCTTCACGGAGGGCAAGGCAGGGGAGTCCCTCCTCATCGTCGGAGAGGGCACCGTGCGGCTGAGCGCGAAGAGCGCCTCGGGCGACGAAGTGGCCCTTGGCGAAGTGGGGGCCGGCGAGCCCCTGGGAGAGCTGGCCCTCGTCCAGAAGGGCGAGCGGCTGTGCACCGCCACCGCCGTCACCGACGTGTCCGCCCTGGAGATTCGCGCCTCGGACTTCCAGAAGCTCCTGGCTTCCAAGCCGCAGGCCTGCGTGAAGCTGCTGATGGGCATCGTCGCCCACTTCGGTCAGAAGGCGCGGGACAACCGGGACATGCTGCGCACGCTCGTCGGAAAGGCGCCGGCCGCCTGACGGGGCCGTGGTAGCGTGGGGCCCGGCAATGCGTGCCCCCCTCCTGGCCATCTTCATCCTGCTCGGGGCCTCCGGGCCCGTGCTCGCGCAAGCCCGGACGCGTCCTTCCGCACCGGCCGCTCCGGCTCCGGTGGAGGACTGGTTCACCCGGGTGTACTCGCCCGCTGGCCTCGAGGTGCGCGCCGACACGCGCGTCTTCACCCTCTTCGCCCTGCTGAACCGGGTGGGGTACGACGCCGGTGCGAAGTACCGCGAGCACCCCGTGCCCGCCTTCCGCTACGGCCCGGCCCGCACCCGCGTGCGCGAGGCCCTGGCTGCGGCCTCCCCCACGGTGGTGGCGGAGGCCCAGGCCTACTTCGACGCGCACCCGGTGCCGGTGGAGGACTACCTGGCGCGGGTGCTGGGTGGGGCGGACGCTCCCGGCGCGGCGCGCGGGCTGGACGGGCTGGAGGCGCTGCTGGACCGCGTGGAGGCCGAGTGGCCCGTGGCGACCCTCCGGGAGGAGACGCTGGAGGTGTACCGCGCGGAACAGCGGGCCTGGCTGCCTCTGTTGGATGCGCCCCTTCAACAGGCCGCGCGACTTCTGGGCCTGCCAGAAGGCAAGCCGGCCCTGGAGGTGGTGGTTAATCTGCTCGACGCGGAAGGCAGCCTGCGGCGGGTGGAGACAGGGCGCGGGTGGGTGTTGGTGGTAGGGCCGTCCACCCGGCGGCCCGAGATGGAGCCGGTGGTGCGGGAGTTCGCCCGGGGGGTGCTGTCCTCCCGTATGGGCGCACGCCTGGAGAGCAGGTGGGCGAGCGGGGCAGGGGTGCTGCGAGAGGCACGGGTGGCGGGGGCGGGGGAGTCGACAGTGGGAGATTACGGGGTCGCTTTGCTGAGCCGGGCGCTGGCGCTGGTTGCCACGGAAGCCCAGGAAGCGGCCTATGAGGCGGCCGGACGCCAGGGCTACTTCGGTTTGAAGAGCCTGGCCCGGAGTTTTGACGACTCGCGCCCGGTTGATGCGTGGGCGCTGGATGGGCTGGCCCGGGTCGTCCCCGGGCAGGCTCTCCGGAAGTGAACGGACGGGACAACGCGTGCAAGAACTCCTCACCAACCTGCTCGGCGATGCACAGGGCTTCATCGCCTACGCCACCGTCTTCGGCATCCTGGTGGCCTGTGGCCTGGGCGTTCCTCTTCCCGAGGACATCTCGCTCATCCTGGGAGGCTTCCTGGCGCACAAGGGTGCCGCCAGCCTGCCGGTGATGATGGCGGTGGGCTTCGCCGGCATCCTCGTCGGTGACAGCCTCATCTTCTTCGCCGGCCGTCGGCTGGGCGGGAAGCTGGGCCGCGACGAGGGCAAGGCTGGGGGCTTCTTCGCCCGCATCGTCACGCCCGAGAAACGCGCCCGGGTGGAAGGGCTGTTCGAGAAGCACGGGCAGAAGATTGTCTGCATCGCCCGCTTCATGCCCGGCGTGCGCGCGGTGACGTACTTCACCGCCGGCTCCGTGGGCATGTCCTACTGGCGCTTCATCTTCTGGGACGGCCTGGCCGCGCTGCTGTCCGCGCCCGTGTTCGTCTGGCTCGGCTTCCACTTCGGCAGCGAGCTCGACAGCCTCATCGACACCTTCAAGGAAGGTCAGTACGTCGTCATGGCGGTGCTGGCGGTGGGCGGCATCGGCTACTTCCTGTGGCGCCGCAAGCGTCAGGCGGCCCTGCGCGCCAGGACTCTCGGCACCCCGGCGGTGGACCCCGTCGCCGTGCCCGCCCGCGTCCAGGAGACGGTGGCCGCGCCCCTGCGGAACTCCGCAACGGGCAAGAACGAGCCCCTGTTCGAAGTCCCATCCGTGAGCGCGGCTCCGGAGAAGGTCTCCTCGTCCGAGCCCGTGCGCGAGCTGCAGAAGACGTAGTCGCCAACCCCGCTGTCGTTGCCGCCGGCATCAAGGGCCTCGCATCCTCGGAACGTCTGTTTCGAGGGGAGCGAGGCCCTCTTCGTTGCGGGGCTTGGACCGCGGTCCCTGTCAGGGCGCCTTGGGCTCGTAGAACGAGTACTTGTGCAGGGTGACGGCGGTGCACTGTCCCGCGGCGTCGTAGTCGAAGCGCAGGAAGTCGTCCGTCTGGATGGACAGCGCCGCGGTGACGAGGTTCGGCGACGTGCTCGAACACGACACCTGCGTGCCCGCCGAGTTGCGGGCCACGCAGTTGATGGACGTGCCCACGGTCGTCGCGGAGATGGAGCAGCCGATGTACTGCAGGACGTCCGCGCTGTTGCGCGCGCTGCCGATGGCACCCTCCGCCTTGCGTGCCACGGTGTTGATGACCACGGGCAGCACGATTCGATCACCGGCGAGCGCCACCGGACCCGCCAACACCACTCCGACTGCTGCCGCGGCCATCCACTGCTTCATCGTCTTCGTCTGCATGGTCCCCCTCCTGGGGTGTGAGTCGCCCCGGATTCGGTCCGGGGCGGACCCACACTAGGAGTGAGGTGGTGCCTGTCAAAGAAGGTGGTGCGCGTCTCCTTCGCGTCCACCCATCCCCGGGTTGCGGGTGTCAGGGGGACAGGCAAGGCTCGGGCTGATGCCACGAGCCAACCTTCTTGCGTGTGCCGTCGTCCTCCTGTTCGCGGTGTCCGCGTCCGCACAGGCGCCGGATGCCGGCTCCGCGGCCGACGGGGGCCTTCCCCCGGAGGACGTGCGGCGGGTGTACATGGGCACGGAGTTCCCACCCGGCAACGTCGCGGACACGGGCGCGGCGCGCGCGCTTGCCACCGCGACGGAGCAGAGCGCTCCGGCCATCGTCGTCAGCGGCGGCATCAGCCTGGGGGCCTACCAGGCGGGGTTCATCTCCACGCTCGTGCGGTTCTGGAGCGTCGCACGCCGGGACGCCCGCGTGGACGACCCGATGCCCCGGGTGTGGACGGGCGCTTCCGCCGGCGCGGTGAATGCACTGCTGGGCGGGCTCGCCTCATGCGATCCGGCGTTCGAGCAGGACACCTGGTCCCCCGAGCAGAGCCTGTTCTGGACCGTCTGGGTGGACGAACTGGACCTGGACGCGCTGCTGCCCAGGGAGGACCGGGACCGGGACGACCACCTCTTCAGCGCGCCCCACATGCAGCAGACGCTCGCCCTCATCGAGGCGCAGGCGGCGATGCCCCGCTTCCGGAAGGACTGTTCCTTCGCCTTCGGCATCACCGTGACCAACCTGCGCGGGCGGGACGTCCCCTTCGGAGGGGGAGGCCCCGACTCCAGGGCGCAGCTCAAGCGTGTCACCGAGAAGCTCGTCGTCCAGGTGTCGACGCAGCAGGACGGGACGCTCATGGCCCGGACGCCGTACCTGGGCGAAGGGGCACCGGGCGCCAGCCCGCCCTACATCGCGATAGACCCGATGGAGTCGCACCACTACCCCGCGCTTGGCGAGCGGCCGGAGCGGCTGGAGGGCGGTCAGCCGGTATCCCTCAAGAACCTGCTGCTCACCCCGCAGGCCTCGGGCGCCTTCCCGCTGGCCTTCCCACCCGTGCCCGTGTCCGTGTCGTTCTTCGACGAGGACCAGTGGGGCCCGCTCCAGGCCCTGCGGTTGGTGGATGGCGGCTTCCTCAACAACAACCCGCTCGACCTGGCGGTGCGGCTCGGGGAGCGGTGGGTCGAAGGCGCGGAGACGGGCTTCAATCGCTCCCGCTTCCCCGTCGTGTACCTGGACCAGGACGTCGTCGACTGGAAGTGGGCGAAGCCCCCGGCTCCGCCCGAGGGCTCGCTCAGCCCGCTGGAGGAGACCTACTTCCAGCACCTGGGCACGCTGATGAACGCGGCGCGGGACAGCGTCGTGCTCGACACCCTGGAGCACGACACGAATCTCTCCGGGCGCGTCAAGATTCCGCGGCGCAGCTCCGTGCTCCCCTCGGAGTACCAGTTCGCGATGATGGGGTTCTTCGACCAGCGCTTCCGCGAGCATGACTTCTATCGCGGCATGCAGGACGCCATTCGCTTCCTGTCCACGCAGCTCACGTCGACGCGCGTCGTGGAGACCCTGGTGCCCCGCGTCCCGGACGAGCCCGTGCGGACCCGGGAGCTGCGGGTCCTCGCGGTCCTCGGCATCTCCTCTCAGGGCTTCCAGTGCATGACCGGAGGTGCCTGCGACGGCGCGAAGGACGGGGAGCAGCTCACGAGGCTCCGCCAGGCGATGGACGCCCTGACGGCGCGCGCGCAACAGGAGACGCTGAGGCAGGCGGACGTCGACGACCTCCTCGGAGCGCTCGGCGACGCGGGGTATCGCTACAGCACCGGCGTCATGGGGGAGACCCTGGCATCCGGGACGCGGAACGACCTGATGCGGGCCCGCGATCGCATCGGCAAGGCCTTCCACGACCTGGTCTCGAATCAGAAGGGCGGGTTGAGGGTGGCCCTGCGCCCAGCCGGCGCCGCGTTCCTGGATGACTGGCTGACGTACTCGCCTCCGCGGCATGCCGTCACCCTGGGCCTGAGCCGCCAGCGCGGCCTGGGGCTGGGACTGGAAGCGCCCGTCGTGGCCTTCGAGCACCGGCCCGAGGAGGGCGTGTACGACCGCAGCGAGCTGCGGCTGGGTGGCGAGCTGTCCGGGTTCGGCGTGAGGGACATGGACCAGCTCACTCCCAACAAGACGCGCTGGCGCTGGGTTTCTCTCGGGGCCTACGCGGACTGGGTCTCCGACATGGATGGCTTCTCGGGGCGGGTGAAGTGGCTCCAGGCCGGCCCTTTCGTCCGGCTGCGGATGGGGCTTGGGACTTCCGGTGGCTACCTGCGCGATCCCGAGGCGCTCGCGTTCAACGTCCTGGAGGCACGGCTCGGCGTGGACCTCATGGAGAAGGTGGGCCTGCGGCTGGCGATGCCCCTGTACCTGCTCAGGTTCCAGGGGGGAGAGGTCCACCACGGAACGCCCAAGTTCTTCAAGGAGACCTCCCTGGGCGTCGAGGTGCTCTTCACCTGGTGGTGAGCCGCGACGAGGCGCCTCGATGGAGCGCTACCTCAGCGCTTCACCTTGTACCGCAGCCAGATGAGGTCCTCCTTGCGCTTCCGGGCCGACAGCAGCTCGAGCTTGCGCGCCGGGCCTCGGCCCTCCCTGGCGTCGAACAGTGACGGGGTGCCGATGCTTCCGTCCGCGACGGGAGCGAGCAGCAGGCTCAGCTCATCAATCAGGTCCGCGGCCAGGAAGGAGCCGTTGATCTTCCCGCCTCCTTCGAGCAGCAGCTTCTTGATGCCGAACTCCCGGGCGAGCTTCTGGAGCACCCGCTTCAGATTCAGATCCTTCTTGCCTCCGAACAGATAGGAGACGCCCTTCTCCTGGAGGAAGGCGAGGTAGTCGTCCGAGACCTGCTCGCTCAGGACCGTGATGACGTGCTCCTCGTCGATGGAGCTCGACTTCCAGGTGAGCTTGCCGGACGGGTCGAGCGCGATGGCGTAGTGCCCGGCCTCGCGGTTCGCGATGAAGTCCTTCCGGGGAATCGGCTCACGGCTCTTGCGCTTCGGGACTCTCGCCTTGCCGGCGTAGGGCTCCATGGAGACCCGGCCGATGATCCACGCCTCCGCACCGAAGGTCTTGGCCGTGCGCTCATATTCGGCCGTGCTGGTGCTCGAAAGGTCCCAGTGTCTGGTCACGATGCGACCGTCCACCGCGGGCACCATGTGGCAGATGACGTACGGCCGTGACGCTTCGCCCATCGCTCGTCTCTTGTCCTGACTCATGGACCGGACGATGTCACAGGGGAGGGGCCGGGACGGAAGCGACGTGGGCGGGAATGTCCGGGAGGCTGCTCCTGGGCGAAGCAGCCCCCCGGGTGAACGGTCAGCGCGCCGTCTTGAGGGCTTCGCGCAGCCGCTCCGCGAGCTCACTCACTCCCGGCGCACGGAGCAGGCTGTAGTGGTCGCCGGGCAGCAGGTGCCGCTCCAGCGCGTCACCCACCAGTGCCGACCAGCCTCCGTCGCCCGGCAGACCCTCCGCGTCGTCCTTCGCCTTGAACAGCACCACGCGGCCCTCGGTGGGCATGGCCTGGTAGCGCCGAGAGGCACGCAGGTTGGCCTCGAACACGCGGAACAGGGCGCGCACGTGGTCGGTGTCCATGCCGGGCGGCAGGGCTCCCGCGCTCGCTGCAAGCTGGAGCAGCCGTTCCAGCAGCGCGTCCGGCTCCAGGCCCGTGAGCGACTCCAGGTCCAGGGGCAGGTCCGCCAGTGACGCGCCCATCAGGTCACGCGCGAACAGGAGCGCGAGCTGGAGCCGGTCGGGCTCGGGCTCCGTCGCCACGGACACCGCCGGGACGTAGGAGTCGATCAGCGTCACCAACGCCACCTGCTCGCCGCTCACCCGGAGTTGTCGTGCCATCTCGTAGGCGATGACGCCGCCCATCGACCAGCCTCCCAACCGGTAGGGCCCGGACGGCTGCACGGAGCGAATGGCCTTCACGTACCCGGCGGCCATTTCCTCCACGGACTCCGCGGGCGGAGTGACGCCGTCCAGGCCACGGGCCTGCAGGCCGTAGAAGGGCTGGTCCGGGCCGAGGAGCCGCGCCAGCTCGGCGTAGGCGAGCACGTTGCCTCCCACCGGGTGGACGCAGAAGAACGGCGCCGTGCCTCCGGTGCCAGGCGTTCCGAACGGCACCAGCGGCGAGGACGTCTCCAGGCCGCCAGCGCGCAGCAGCGTCGCGAGCTGCTCCACGGTGGGTGCCTGGAAGAGCGCGGCCAGCGGGAGCTGGCGTCCCGTGGCCTCGCGCATGGCCGCCATGAGGCGCACGGCCAGCAGCGAGTGGCCTCCCAGCTCGAAGAAGTTCGCGCGCACTCCCACGGGCTGGATGCCAAGCACCTGCTCCCACGTGCGGGCCAGCACCAGTTCCAGCGCATCCCTGGGCGCCACATGGGCCGCCGTGGGCGTGTCGATGGCCTGCGGTGCCGGCAGAGCCCTCCGGTCCACCTTGCCGTTGGCCGTCAGGGGCAGGGTGGACAGCGGCACGAAGGCGACGGGCACCATGTACTCGGGCAGGTGCTGGCGCAGGTGGCTACGCAGGCTGGCGGTGTCCACCTCCGTGGGCGCCACGTACGCGACCAGGCGCTTGTCGCCGGGAACATCCTCCCTCGCCAGCACCACGGCGTCCTTCACGGCCGGGTGCGTGCGCAGGGCGGACTCCACCTCGCCCAGCTCGATGCGGTAGCCGCGCACCTTCACCTGGAAGTCCAGGCGGCCGAGGTACTCCAGCGTCCCGTCCTGCCTCCAGCGGGCCTTGTCGCCGGTGCGGTACAGCCGCAGACCGGGCTCGGTGCTGAACGGGTCTGGGACGAAGCGCTCCGCGGTGAGCTCCGGGCGGCCCAGGTAGCCGCGCGCCACGCCTTCGCCCGCGAGGTACAGCTCTCCCGGCACTCCCACCGGCGTGGGCCGCAGCTGTGCATCCAGGACGTAGGCCCGGGTGTTGGGCAGCGGCTGGCCGATGACGGGCACCTGCACGGACGAGTCCTGCACGCACCACGTCGTGGCGTACACGGTGCCCTCCGTCGGGCCGTACGCGTTGACGGCGCGCGTGCGGCGGGTGCGCGACAGGGCCTGCCAGAGGGACAGGTCCATGGCCTCACCCGCGCAGACCACCAGGCGCGGCACATGGGTGCGCTCCAGCAGTCCGGCCTGGAGCAGCAGGTGGAGCTGCGCGGGCGTGCAGTCGAGCACGTCCACCCGCTGCGCCTCCAGCCACGCCAGCATCTCCTCCGGGTCCTTGCGCGTGTCCTCCGGCAACAGGCACAGGCAGTGCCCATCGGCCAGGTGGATGAGCTGCTCCACGGACACGTCGAAGAAGAGCGGCGCGTTGAGGCTGACCCGCAGCCCTCGCGGCTGGCCCGCGTAGAGCGTCCGCGCCGTGGCCTCGTGCAGGTGGAGCACCGAGCGGTGCTGCACCATGACGCCCTTCGGAGTGCCCGTGCTGCCTGACGTGTAGATGACGTACGCGAGGTTCTCCGCGCGCACCGACGACGGGACATCACTCTCCGGCAGGGCCGCCAGTCGCGCCGCCTCGGTGTCGAGGCAGAGCAGGTGACGGACCTGGGGTCGCCACGCGTCGGCCAGGGCCTGCACGGTGAGCAGCACGGAGGCGCCGCAGTCCTGGAGCACGAACGACTTGCGCTGCGCGGGCGCAGCCGGGTCGATGGGCACGTAGGCCCCACCTGCCTTGTGCACCGCCAGCAGGGCGACGATGGCGTCCGGCGTGCGCTCCAGACACAAGCCCACCGTGACGTCGGGCCCCACCCCCAGCGAGCGCAGGTGCGCGGCGAGCTGGTTGGCGCGAGCATTGAGTCGCGCATACGAGAGCGCCGAGTCCCCCAGCACGACGGCGGGGGCGTGCGGCGTACGACGTGCCTGCTGCTCGAAGAGGGTGTGGAAGCAGCCGTCGCGCTGGAAGTCGGCGGCGGCTCCATTCCACTCCACGAGCACCTGCTGGCGCTCCTCCGCCATCTGCAAGGGCAGCGCGGTCAGCGGGGCATCCGGTGTGGCCAGGGCGCCTTCCAGCAAGAGCTGGAGCCGGGCGGCGAGGAGCACGGCCGTGGAGGGCTCGAACAGCTCGGTGCTGAAGATGAGCCCGCCGCGGTAGCCATCCGGCGCCCGCGTGAGGCCGAGCTCCAGCTCGAAGCGGCTGACCGTGGACTCCACATCCACGCCTCGCAGCGTCAGCTCGGGCAGTGACAGTCCCGCGTCTGGCGTGTTCTGCAGGACGAAGAGCACCTGGAACAGCGGCGTGCGGCCCAGGTCTCTCGACGGGTGCAGCTCCTCCACCAGCTTCTCGAAGGGCACGTCCTGGTGCTCGTACGCGCCCAGCGTGGTGTCGCGCACCTGGGCCAGCAGCTCACGGAAGGTGAGTGCCGACGTGAAGCGCGCGCGCAGCACCAGCGTGTTGACGAAGAAGCCGATGAGGCCCTCCGTGCTCGCATGGCGCCGGCCCGCGATGGGCGAGCCCACCAGCACGTCGTCCTGACCCGAGTAGCGCTGGAGCACGGCCTGGAACGCAGCCAGCAGCAGCATGTAGGGCGTGGCGCCCTCGCGTTGCGCCAGTGCCTCCGCGGCTTCCGTCAGTGCGAGCGGCAGGTGCATGGGCACCGAGGCTCCCGCGTGCGACAGCGTTGCCGGCCTGGGCTTGTCGGTGGGCACCTCCAGCGACTGGGGTGCACCGGCGAGCAGCAGCTTCCACCAGTCGAGCTGGGCCCGGAGCGTGTCGCCCGCCAGCCACTGGCGCTGCCAGACGGCGTAGTCCGCGTACTGCACCGGCAGCTCCGGCAGCGGGGACGGCGCGCGCTGACGAAGGGCCTCGTAGAGCGCGGCCAGCTCGCGCACCAGCACGCCGA